>CAJFNF010000088.1 GCA_904394215.1 uncultured Faecalibacterium sp. | reverse complement strand
AGACATAGGCGGCAGACGGTCAAGCCGCTGCCGCCTACATATAAATTTCGCTCTATTCCTGCACTCATTGGACTTTACACAAAATTTGGGACTGACCCATCAAATCATTATTGATACTCCTATACTCACTTTGACACTGTCTTGCTTATTTGGCGGATTTTCAACCGTTCTTAAAAGAGGATTTTATGAATATTATTTAGGAATCCAACACCATCCAAAAGGTTATCATGAGTATGAATTCAATGTAGAAGTGTCAGTCAAATTTAAGGTTCGATCGTTGTTTTCTAAAGATAAAGAACTATACTATGCGTGGATTGATAGCTTTTTAGATGAAATTACATCCTATATTGATACGGATGCATTCTTCGATAAAATCAATTGGGACACAGTATATTCCCTGATTCATTGCTATAAAACCATAGATAAGGCGAACCAAACCACTTAAGAAGCAGGGAGGGGTAACCACTCCCTGCTTCTATTTTTCTACCTCTACCAACAGCTTTTTCAGCGGATTAGACAGCATCCCCTAAAACTAACAGTACTTTCATTGTACGGACTTGAGTAAACATCTCCGTATGTTTTCCTGCGGATCACCGTTTGGTCAAGGTTGTTGGCAGCTTTTTTGATTTTACCCAGTTTCTTTTCCAAGGGCTGGAGTAGCGGTTTCAGAGAGTTATTTAGCATCTCTTTGATCATGGTTGTGGCTTTGTCAGGTAGACAACCGCACAGGTTTTAAAAGTATAGCTTTCGGTTCCTACAAAGGGCCCACTGCTGAAAATATTTCGCCCAAACTGTATTCAAAAAAATTTGTAGCCGATAACTTGTCTTTTCTATTCCTCCCAAAGCAGCGGATATTTCAGTCAGCGGTCAAAATTTTACGTGTCTAACGCTGGCAGTTCGTTTCCCTTGACTTTTCCTCCCGGCTTGTTTTGCTCTGCTCATCCTTTTTGTGCAGCTGCTCCACCACCGACTGTTTGCTCTCTGCCTTGTCCAGCATCGCCAGCTGTTCTGATCCGAAAACCTGACTGACCCAGTAGCGGACCTCGTTCAGCGGCTTCAATTCCGCCTGCACCTGTTCCAGCTGCCGGGCAAAGGCTGCGTGATTCGTTTGCAGCTTGCTGTATTCAGCTTCCAGAGCATCCAGATTTACATTCAGGTCAACGTGCTGCGCTTTCAAATAGCGGTAAGCTTTGTTGTAAGCTTTCAGTTCTTCCTGGTGGTTCTCGGCAAAGGCATCCTTCCGCTTCTTCCAGCCGATCTTCAGGTACTTGTCATGGACGGGCTTCTGCTCCTGGCAAACTGCAATGGCACTCTGAATCCCGGCAATATCCTTCATTCGCTTCTCGGCCTTTCGCATACCGGTACGGGCTTGGCTGGTTTTTTGCTTCACGCCGGACAGGACGGTGTTCAACTGCTCCAGGGTCGAGATCTTATGCTGTTGGAGATAGACAACAGCCCTTGCCACATCCTTCAAATCTTTCAGGTCACCTTTCTGCTGCCCGGACCAGGACCAATCGCTCCGTTCCGCCTTTCGCTGATTCAGATAATCGTTGAGAAGCACCCCAAGGTCTGTGGCGGCTGCTTCTTCTTTCAACAGTTCTTTCTCTGCCTGGATAAGCTCTCCCACCCAATCCAACAGACTCCGAATTGTTTTGCGAATGGCGGACAGCATCTGGTTGGCTGCCTTGATATCCCGGTTGAGATTTCCGATGTTAGTCTGGATGCCTCGCCGCTCCATCTGAACCACTGCTGGCCCCATGTGAACGGTGGGGATCACGTCCAGACCCTGCCGCTCATAGGAGCGCAGGTCAAGTCGCTCTGGCCGATCTGCTGTTTCCAGGTAGCGGTTGACGGTATCGGCCCAGCCTTGCCGCCAAATCTCTGCATACTTCTGGTCGTTCCAGTCCACGGTATCTTCTTTGTGGCTTTTCCAGCTGCCGGAGGGCAATCGGATGCGTTCGCCGTTTTCATCCAGGTCGTACACCTTTCGGCTCTTGGGGAGCCACTTCCCATGCTCGTCCATAGCTCGGAGGGTCAGCATTACATGGCAGTGAACATTGTGTCCGGGCGGGGCCGGATCATGGATGGCGAAGTCAGCAATCATCCCTTTGGAAACAAACTGCTTTTCACAGTAGTCCCGAATCATCTGCGGGTACTGTTCCGGTGGGACTTCTTTGGGCAGGGCCAGCACAAAGCGCCGGGCCAGCTGGGCATTCCATTGTTTTTCGGCTGCCTCCACCGAGTTCCAGAGGGTTTCCCGGTTGGCGTACTCCGGCGGAGCATGAGATGGCAGCATAATTTCGGTATACAAGATGCCGCGCTTGCCGGAGTAGTTTTTGGTTTTCTGGTCATACTCAGAAAACAGCTTCTCGCCGCTCTGGTAAGCGGCACCCGCCACTGCTGACTGGCCCTTACTGCGCTGGGTAATCGTGATGTCAAAGTGTGGATTGGGCAGAACTCTCACCTCCTTCCGTGATTTGGACAAAAAGAAAAGCGGGAAACCATTCTGGTTTCCTGCTTTTTCCGTGCATTATTTAAT
The DNA here is from genome assembly GCA_904394215.1 of uncultured Faecalibacterium sp. Classification (GTDB taxonomy): domain Bacteria; phylum Bacillota; class Clostridia; order Oscillospirales; family Ruminococcaceae; genus Faecalibacterium. The sequence goes on along the minus strand of CAJFNF010000088.1, from coordinate 10,570 downwards.
TATTTTCTGTATTCTCTATATACTTAGGACAATCTTCACATTTGACTATACATTCCTGCATTTCAAAAACATTAGATTTTCTTGTAACCCCAATATAAGGAATATGTTTCTCATGACATATTTGGATAATTTCTTTTCGTGCTACTTGCGGCATTCTACTACCTAAAAACACTTTAGTAATCGGGAAAAAGGGAACACAGTAATCCTTTGATTCCAAATTGTTTTTCATAGGGAGAAGAAGTCTCCATTCATCTTGGAACGCCCAATCAATACTTTTTCTTAATGCTCCATGAAAATAAATGTCCCATAACAATTCTTTTGTTGGCTCTTTATCTTCAAGTTTTACAAGTCGATCCGTCATATTGGGTCGTACTTTGCAATATACCATTGGAAACAAATTTAGAAACAGTTTTTGATAACTTGGGTCATTGGAAAGAACTGTATATTCCACACAGAAACCTTTGTGGCAATTTGCATAAGAACCCCCCCACATTAACTGTGAATATGGAGTTGTTGCAAAGCAAGTAGCTCTAAAAACATTTTGTAAATATTTTGAATATATTTCGAAATCGGATAAAATAACATTTTTTAGTGCCATTGCTAAATCATTATTCCGATTTAGTTCTTTCTTCAATTTAAGCAAAAAGCACTGATCAGATAAATTTTCACTTTCTGTGGCAGGAGCTCTTTTAAACAAGGAATCAAAATTTCTTTTAGATTGAAATAATTTCAAAATCTCATTTATCAATCTATTTCCAAGCTCTTGGGTTTCCATTTTTTCTGTTACAGCTATCTCGCAACGCCTACAGTATTCCAGCAATCGAGCCTTTTCATATTCAGAATAGTCCAAATTAATGTCAGAATCGTATATATCATCAAAGAGAGTGGGAGACTGCATGAATACTGTATTATTTTTCAATGCCTGCATACTATAATTTACAGTTTTAACCTTACCAGTAACTTGATCTATAATAGGTTTTCCTGTATTTTCATCAGTCAAATCAGTTAAGGTATTCGGAAAATATTTGTACAGCTTTAATGGCATCTTTTGTTTCGCACGCAGATTAAACTCATCGTAGCCCATATTCTGTACTTCATTGAGATTCATAATTGAACCATTCACAATACAATAGGATTCTGCCATGTAAGGAGCGGCTTTCCTTATTTCTTGAAGCAAATTATTTATATCCATACTTTTTCCTTTCCAAAAGACAAATGAATTTCTCTATATGAATATATCACATTACTTAAGAAAATGGTAGCTGGCAAGGGCCAGCGCAGGGGGAGCAACACTCCCCCTGGATGACCGGAGCAAATTTTGTTTGTGTAGGTCATCTGCTCCCTGCAAGGGGCTTCGCAGAACGCAACGCACCGGGCTACCGGTGTATAGTTGCGCCCTATTACAATAGGGTTGGAGCGTTCCGGGCTTCCTGCAAATCGTGAATCATCTTTGCCAGGGCCAGCACAACCTCCTGCTGACGGAATGAAAGTTTCAGCAGTTCCATCACCTGGTCGTCGGTCAGCTCTCCGGGGCAGATTAGGAAGCTCTCCAGCATTCCCCCGCGGGTGCAGAGGCGATGAGTACGGGCCTTGCGGGTGAGTTCTGGTATCCGGTGCTCCAGCATTTTCTCCTGGTGCTGGTAGTACCGAAGTTTCTGTTCGGCCTTCTCTTTTTGTTTGTGGAGATCGTCAAGGTCAGTTTTGGGTTTCGTCATAGCATTCCTCCTTCAACCATTCATCAGATTAAAAAATAGGCCGGTGCTCGCATTGCTCTCTTAAAAGCAGATGCGTTCATCGACCTATCTGTATGTTGTTCTAATTTAGTGTTACTCCGGCAAGCTCAAGAAGCCCTCCAGAAGTGCTCCCGGAAACGGAAATTTCTTTTCAGCATTTCCGAACGCGACAACAATTACACCATGGTCAATTCGATTGACCACTCCCAGCCCAAAGGCTTTGTGCCGCAGTCGGCAGCCCACCTTTACCAGGAAAAGATCAACTTCCTTTTTCGGTGCAGGTGTCACCAGTTCAACCTGCTTCGGTGCAACCGCTACTTCAGCAAATCTTTCAGGTTTCCTATAAGGTGTCGGTTCTTTTGCCACCGCTGTGGGTTTCTTTTCGCTCAACGGTTTGGCAGCTCTCATAAAGCTCGACACCGGATTTTCCGGCAGATCATTTGCTGCGGGTGCTGGCGCTTCCATCGAAGCCTGCTGCAGCGCAAACATCTTATTATAGTCGGCATCGGTGATGACCGTATCCCAGCCGCCACGGTTTTCACCTTCATGGCGGTTGATGCCAGTATAGCTCAAGCTGGCGTCTTCATATCTCTTGAACTTATAAACAGCGTCGTTCATCAGCGAGTCATTGAACACGCCAAGGGATACCAGAAGTTCAAAATCGCTGACATTCAAGCCGGTTACCTTTTTGAAAAGACCCGGCTCCAACTGGGTGATCACGTCCTTCAGACAGCGTTCCCGGTAATCGGTCAGATACATGAAAACTGGAATGCGTGTAGCGAACTTGATTAGCTTCTCCTGAATCTGTTTGCGTTTGGACTTATACTCCTTTTCTTCTTCGCTCAGCTCCTTTTTCTCTTTTGGGCTGAGTTTTTCTGTTCCTTCCTTCTTTACCTTTTTCACGGCCTCAGACTTATTGATAATGGTCTGAATATCTTCGTTCAGGCTGCGGAAGCCCTCTATTTTCATCAGGGCCTCCATAGCCGCTGGGTTGGCCATCAACCGTGAAAGAGTATCATTGTCTACATTGACAAGCAGCGCACTTTCCCAACGCTTGGCCAGCAGTGTGGCCGATGTGCCTGCCATCGCAATATCCAGGACTTCGCCGGCATTGATTTGCCGCATGGTGCTACCATCGTAGGCAATGACTGGCAGGAAGTTGATGAACTCTGCCACCTTCTTTTCCGGGTTGCCCTCATTGATATTCAGCCGGCAGCTGTAATCAGAAATTTGTTTGAGCGCCCGGTCAAGCGCAAAGTCAAAGACATAACATTCCTTTTTAATGATTTCTTTTTTACCGTCATCCGTCGTGATCTCCCACGGACTCTGTACCCGGAATGCAGCCTGGAAATAGGTTTCCGGGCTGGACAGGTTGCGAAGCATGAAGATGCCGGTCCATGGTTTGACGGTAACGCCTGTTGTCAGCTTGCCGCAGGAAAGCGTAATGGTCTTGCTTTCCAGCGGGTCCCGCATGGATTTCAGAACTGGTTCCAGCGCCGCTGCACCAATTCCGGCTTCCGCACCTGCGCAAACATTGATGGTATAGTCATGATAGAAAGTATTCTGCTTTTGCATCAGCAGATTTTTCATGGCATAGCAGGAGGCCACGTTTGGCAAAAACCACAGCGTATGCTGCAAGACATTCAGCAGACGCACATCCGCATACGGCAGCGCAGGCTTTCTGGCACCGAGCTTCAAATCATCCACGCTGGTTTCCAGGTAAGCACCCCGAATCAAATCCAGCCACTTCTGGACCTCATTCTCATAGACAAAGTGAGCATCTGCGCCTTTGCCTTTGGCAGAGAAAAACACATTCAGATCAAACTCATTGAACTCTCCCTGCATGGCAATCCGGCGGATGCTGTCTGGGATGCGGTAGGTCATCATCACCATCCGGGGCAAGGCTGCATAAGGGTTCCCGTCACCTTCCCAGTTTTCCTTGGCTCGCTGCTCATCGGAGTAGGTCCAGTTGTAAATCTGATCCTCAATGAATTCGCCGGAGTTGAGTGCTCGAAACGGCGTGCCGGACAGATACAGATAGTACATGGTGGTGATGGGCAGGAATGTTTCATCGCAAGCATTGCCGCGATCATACTTATCCAGATCCTCGCTGTCGTAGCTGTCCTCGTCCTCCTGCTCAAACAGTTTCTTGGCGTTTTCTTTCCAGGCACCGAAGTGGTACTCGTCAAAGATCACCAAGTCCCAGTTGGTTGTATGTACCCATTCATTTTTTGCCTTGATGCCGCCGGTCTCCTTGTTCACTCCCAGATAATCCTGAAAGGAGCCAAAGCAGACAATGGGGCGGGACTTATCTGCCGTTTCATAGGTCAGCTCTGTATTCCGGCTGATGAATTGCCAGCCTTCAAAATCAATGTGACTGTTCAAGTCCTCTTGCCAGGCACTGACCACCGCAGGCTTGAAGGTCAGAATTAGAATTCTTTTGAATCCCATTCGCTTTGCAAGCTGATAGGATGCAAAGGTTTTGCCGAACCGCATTTTACAGTTCCACAGGAATTTCGGGTAGCGGGTTGTGTCCTCTGCATAAGCGCTTTGAAAATAGGCCGCCGTTTTGTCCACGGCTTCCTTCTGCTCCGGGCGCATGGTAAAACTGTTGACCCGATTCTCTACATTGGCAGTACGATTTCTCACGGCCAGCACTGCTGCGCGGACATCGTTCACGGTACAGCGGAACCATTCACCACCTACGCTGGCAATATGTTTTCGCTTCAAAACACGGTGAACATCATGATCGGTAAAGGAAGAACCGTCCGGGTACATGGCGCTTTCCCGAAAAACAATCCGATACGGTACGCTGCCATCCGGCCTCTTGGTAGGATACTGCTGAGCAACCCGTTTATCTACATCAATGGCGGTATACCCAACCTTCAAAAGCCCTTTGTACTGGGGGTTGGTATCTTCATAGGCGTATATCATCGGATGAGCTTTGGGGCGCTGCGGGAAGAATTCAGTTGCCATCATCATCACCGCCCGCTTCCATAGGTTTAATCATGGATTCAATAAAATCAATCTCGTCCTTCGTCAAACCGTATTTTGCATAAAGTTCCTCATCTGTCCATGGTCTGGAAAAGTCCTGCATAGGGACAAACTCATATCTATCTCTTGAAAGATTGATTGAGGACAAAGTTTGCAAAATTAAAAACCGAGTAAATTTTGTACACAGATAGCTATAAAAATTTTCGGTTACTTCTCGTTTTTCTGATGGACAGGCGATCACATAGGAGTCCGTGCAAATTTCGTTCGGTTTTAATAACCGAATTTTTGCGATTACTTTGTACTTACCATCTTTATCTGGTTCTCCAGCATGTTCACTGGTCACACGGCTTATCATTATTTTATACTGCTTTATAAACTCCCGTCCCTGCTCAACATTACTTGATTCAAGATAGCTGACGCCATTGCTTGAATACAGTGTCAATGTATCAGCTTTATATTTGGAAATTCCTCGTACATTCGTTGCCAGTCCAAAGGGATTACGAGAACTTATAAGATCTACAACTGATTTTCGGCTTGTCGATTTGACCTTTGCAATAATATTTACAGCCTCATTATACCGCACAAAAACCGGGAATTGATTTAGCGGGCGAACCTGTGTGTTTGAACGTCCATTTATCACATTTGTAATAGCACAATCAGATTTCTTATTTTGTTCCCAAAGGAAGTAGCTTACTCCCCCTCCAATACTAATGCCAGGGAAACAATCCTTTGCGTTTTGGTAATCGACTAGATGGGTAATATGATTGTCGTTTAACATCGTTTCACGAAATTTGTCCAGACCCTTGCCTCCATTAAACCACCGGGAAGGTGTAATCATTATCAAAAAACGTGGACGCAGTTTTTTGGCTTGCTCAATAAACAAGTGATAAATAGGTTTTGCACTAGCACCGTTGCCACCATCACTCATTTGATACGGTGGATTGCCAATTATCACATCGAATTTCATCTTAAAAATTTCCTCCGGCTTGGCCGTATGTATCCATTCATAAGCATGGGTCTCAAGATCGTCTCCACGTTCATACTCGCTTTGAGAAGCACCGCAGAACAGGCATTTTCCATTCTGCCAGCGGTGCTGTATCCGCTTGTATCGGATATTACCGCTGGTATCCTCAAAATGTGAGATCGAATACTTGCTGTTTGGATATTTGGAACAGTACACGCTTCTTCTGGAAAGTAGACTGGTCAGTTCCGTAATGGCGATCCCATACAGCTGCTTGTGAAAAATGTGGTCGATGCGTTCCTGAAGATCTGGAATTTCCTCTTTCAGTCCCTCAATCAGTCGCTTGGCAATCTCTCTTAGAAAAACACCAGACTTGCAGGCCGGGTCAAGAAAGGTTGCGCTGCTGTCATGCCAAAGTTCTTCCGGCAGCATATCCAGCATTTGATTTGCCAGCTCAGGGGGTGTAAAGACTTCATCGTTGGACAAATTGGCCAGACAGGTCAGGACATCGGGGTTATACATACTGCTGTAGAAATCATTCATAATCCTGCACCCTCCTGTAATCGGTCAGGGGATATTCCCGGATGGGTTTGGGAACAGGGTTATGCGTTTCTGGGTCGATCATCCAGTTGCTTTCGCTGTTGGCACTGTCTCCAAACAGCGACATCTGTGCCTCGTACAACTGGTCATCCGGGTTTTCATTCAACAGCACATCCAGCCGGAAATCACGGCGTTTCATTTGGTTTCCGGAAACCAGGCTCCACTCTGCGAACACAATCGGAGATCCATCTGCCTGGAGCATGGTCAGCGCGTCTCCGCATAGAATGTTTTTGTGGAAGATAAACCGCACCGCCTCCCGGCACTGCTCACTGGCCTGGTCCTTGACGTTGGCACTGTACTCCTTATTCCAAATGTCAAATAGCCTCTGGCGGCATTCCGCTGCGTTGTCCGGCATAATATCAACGCCGTACAAGCTGGTGACCGCCAGCACAGAGTACCGTTCATAGTCAAACGGACTCTTGCTGTAGCGGCTTTTTACCACCGCCAGCTTGCGGTTAAGGACTTCTGCAAGGAAGTTCCCATTCCCGCAGGCTGGCTCCAAAAAGCGGCTCTCAATTCGTTCGGTTTCCTGCTTTACAAGGTCGCACATGGCCTTCACTTCACGTTCAGCGGTAAAGACCTCTCCATGCTCCACCACGCGTTGCCTTGACTTCACTTGTTGTTCTGCCATTCCTTATACCTCGCAGATCCAGGCACTTACAGAAAGGCAGTTGGTGCAAAATGGTGTACCTTTTCGCAAGAGAATTTTCAGCCCTTTTTAAGAGGTCGGCAGCACACGAAATCATAGATTTTGTATAGAAAAACCCTTTGTTCTGTGGTATCATTTTCTTAGAAACAAAAAGCAGGCATTTTACAGAAAAGTACACATTCCTGTAAAATAGCCTGCTTACAACAATTTGGCTTTTTCGTAAATTTCTGCACGATAGCGAAATGTGGAGAGGGGCATCCCGCACAGCTTTGCAGCAGCTGTGCCGGTGATTTTGCCATTCTTCCATTGCTGGTATAACCCGTGGAAGTTTTCAGGCAACGGTTTGGGGGGCCTGCCGAAGCGGACACCCCTGGCTTTGGCAGCTGCAATCCCTTCTGCCTGCCGCTGCCGGATGTTCATGCGCTCGTTTTCTGCCACAAAGGAAAGCACCTGCAAGACGATGTCACTCAGAAATGTCCCCATCAGATCTTTGCCACGTCTCGTATCCAGCAAAGGCATATCCATCACCACGATGTCAATGCCTTTGTCCTTTGTCAGAATCCGCCACTGATCCAATATCTCGGAATAGTTTCTGCCCAGACGGTCAATGCTCTTGATATAGAGAAGATCGTCCTTTTTTAATTTTCGTACCATCTTCCGGTATTGGGGGCGCTCAAAATCCTTGCCGGACTGCTTGTCCACAAACAGATTCTTTTCCGGGATGGCCAGTTCTTTCAATGCAAGAAGTTGTCGGTCCTCATTCTGTTCTCTGGTGCTGACCCGGATATAGCCATATAAAGTTCCCAAGGAATCGCTCCTTTCTTCTAAAGTTGCCAGGTTCTATTTATGTAAAACGACCAAAGCACCTACATAGATACTTTGGTCGTTCATTCTACCATACCAGGTCAGCTATTGTGTTTGGGAGTGGCTCCATAATCAGAAAGCGGCAGGGACTTCAACCGAAGACCCTGCCGTTGTTTCATCTGTCATTCATCTTTTTGATTTGCTCCACCGCTTCCTGCTGCACCAGCAGCCCTGCCGAGAAGCCAACCTTGAAGTGGCACTCGCTCTCCTCGCACTGGGCAATGGATGACTGATCCAGGAGCGTTTCCACCAGGTCGTAGTCCTCCTTTGTCAGTCTCTGGGCCAACTGGTCCATAATCTTCTCGCAGGTCCTCAGTGCATTCCGGTATTTTTCGGACTTCGGTACAACCGTTTCGCTAGGATAAAAGTCCCCGCTATAAATCGCTTCCAAAATCATAACCAGCCCCTCCTTTAACAATAGATCATCTCAGCCTGGATGATTTCCTCGGCCCGGCTGCGGATAGAGCTCATGGCCTGCACCCAGCGTACCGGATCGGTTGCTTTCAGCTCCTCCGTGATGCCTTCGGCCTGGGCCATCTGCTGAATGATAAGGCGGCACCGTTCAGCGGCCTGCTCATCCAGGTCGGCCAGGATGGTTTGCAGCCTGCCGGATAGAAACAGTTCATTATAAAGGAGAGAGCGGTAGGTTTTCAGATATTCCTTATGTAATCGGCCCCAGCGGCCGATGGGGCGTTTATCTTCCAGTAGCCTCAGTGCCGGAAGATAATAGTTGTCCGTCAGGACATAATCCAGACCATTTCTGCTGTCATGGACTTTCGGTTCGAGCTTCATGCTGAAATCGCCTCCTGCTTTTCTTTCTTTTTGTGGTAGTCCTCCCTGCGCTTGGCAAGGTGGGCTTCGTACTTTTTGATGGCTTCCGGGTCCCCGGATTCTGCGGCTGCTTTCAACTTCTGGTAGCTTCTCACAGTGGCCTCGCTCTGGTATTTTCGCTGTTCTGCCAGCTGCCGGGCGGCTTCGGGGTCGGTTTTGGCCCGTTCTACAAGAGCATCGTGTTCGGCCTTACGCTTGGCTGCCCTGGTGCGTTCATATTCGGCCTTTCGTTCCGCCATCATAGCGGCATATTCCGGGTCTGCTGCCATCCGGGCTTCCTCCCGTTCCTTTTTTCGGTGCCGGGCCTCGGCCTCCCTGGCCTTTAGAGCGGCCCACTTTTCGGCGGCTTCCGGGTCGGTCTTGGCCTTTTCTTTCAGCTCTGCCCGTGTCAGCTTGGCCCGCTGGGCAGACAGCTCTGACCGCTTGCGTTCTTTCTCCAGAAGCCTTTCCTGCTTGAGCCGCTCCTTTTCATCCAGCTGCCGCAGATACTCCGGGTCGGCTGCTCTGGCCTCTTGTACCTGCTGGCGGTATCTGTGGTTGCGTTCCCGCTGTTTGCGGAGATGTTCCTCATACCTGGCAGCTGCTTCAGGTTCTCCGGCCTTCGCTGATTCCCGCAGCGCTTTCAGCTTCTGCTGTTGGCGTTCGCTGGCCCGTTTGCCTTTTTCCTGCTTCTTGCGAAGCTGTTCTGCATCAATGGCAGCGATCCGTTCTTCTTCCGAGATCGTTTCACAGGGCGGATAGTAGCTGCCGATGAAGTTGAAGTAAATATCAATGTTCTGCTTGCGGTAGATGGTGCGGCCCCCGGTGGCTTCATGTACCTCGACCCGGTCAATAAAAGAATAGAGCATGGCGTCCGTCAACTCGTGACAGTCGCGGTACTTTTTGACCAGGGCCAGAAACCGCTCGGTGTCTGCCTTCTTCACCGATTCCTGCCGAATCTGGTTTTCCAGTTCCTCCATTCGGCGTTCCAGAAGGATTTGTTCTTCATCATACTGCTGGATCATCCGCTGAGCTTGCCGCTCCGGCAGTACACCCTTCATGGAACTCTCGTACAGATTCTGAATCATGGCATCCAGTTCAGCTACCCGTTTTCTGGCTTCTTCCAGCTCGTGCTGGCCGGTATCCTCGCTTTTGGCTTTGTTTTCATCCCAGACGCTCTGGAGATCGGCTATAAACTCCGCCTCGTTTTCCAGGGCATACCGGCTGACTGCTTGAATTGCCTTTAAGATCACCGTTTCCAGAACCGAAGCTCGGACAAAGTGAGAGGCACATTGGTTGGTAGTGCTGCGGTAGTTCCCGCACTGAAAGGCGGAGGACGAATCGTAGTGTTTTCCATCCCGGCCTCCGTCTGAACCACAGAAACCCATTCTTGCCCCACAGTCTGCACAGTAGATCAGTCCTGACAGACGGTGGGTGTAGGTTCCGTTGGCTGCTTTGGGCCGCTTTCGCAGCCGCAGCTTGTGGGCAATGTCCCAGGTATCCTGGTCTACAATGGCCTCATGGGTGTTTGGGAAGATCATCAGCTCGTCGGCGGTAGCGGCCCGGCGCTGTTTGGTCTTGAAGTTTTCGCAAATGGACTTACCCAGTACCGTATGCCCCAGGTATTCCTGCCGGTCCAGGATATAGCCCACCGTAGTGGCCGTCCAACGGTAAGGGTCTGCCATTTCGTTGTGCCTGCAATTTTCGGGAAAGTATTTGGCAGCATAGGCAGATGGAATCAGAACCTTCTCCGCTGAGAGCTGCTCGGCAATGGTTGTCGTTCCCAATCCCTAGCAGGCCAGGCGGTAAATCTTTCGGACAACCTCGGCCGCCGGTTCATCCACCAGGAGCTGCTGCTTGTCCTCTTTGGTCCGCTTGTAACCATAAGGGATAGAGCCGCTGCACCGCATCCCTTTCTTCATCCGGGCCTTGAACACCGCCTTGATCTTGTTGCTGGTG
>CAJFNF010000087.1 GCA_904394215.1 uncultured Faecalibacterium sp. | reverse complement strand
TCAGCAGCACCAGCGATGCCAGGGCGCAGCAGAACTTATTCCATGCTTTCATCCATGTCCTCCTTGTTGTCAAAAGTTACCCCAGCGGCAGCCAGGGCCGCAGGGTTCGGGGCTGCACTGGCCGCCTGCTTCAGGAGCATCGCCAACTGCTCCGGCGTGACGTTGGCGGTGCGCACCATCTCGGCCACCTCCACTTTCTCAGCCTCTGCAATCCGGCGTTCCAGCAGCTCAATGCGGTTATTCAGTTGGATGCGGCGCTCCTTGGCTTTTGCCAGGTCAGCCCGCATCTTTTCAAGTTTTTCGCTCATATTTCCTCCTTGTCACTTCGGGATTCTTCCGAATCCCAGCAGATGTTTGTCCCAATAACTGGAATGGATATTGGAATACTTGATGGGGTCGCCGGCAGAGATCATCATGCCATTGCCCACATAAATGCCTACATGGCTCGCGCCGGCCACATCATAGGTCCCCTCGAAAAACACCAGGTCGCCGGGTTTGGCCTCCTGTTCCGAGATTTTGGCAGCCTTTTGCCACAGGCCGTTGGCCGTGGTGCGGCCCACGTCCCAGCCTGACTGGTTCAGGACCCAGCAGACATAACCGGAACAGTCAAAGCCCGTTTCCGGGGTAGAACCGCCCCAGACATAGGGGGTGCCCAGGTATTTCTCAGCTTCCTTCAGCATGGAACCAAACTCCGGGTCGGTGAGAGCCTCGGCGGGCACCTGGTAGTCGATGCCCGCTTCTCCCGAGCCGTCCGAACCGATCACCAGAGACAATCCGCCGAACAGCTCCGGGCGATTACCCTGAGTTTCCTGCAGGATCTGATACCGCTCCAGATCATTTCCGAACAGCATCTTAGAGGCCACAAAATCAATGCCGTAGTTGATGAGGGTGATGTTCAAAATCTTCCACTCATACTCCACTTCCACCTCATAGGTGTAGGTCTCACCGGTGGCCGGATCAATGTCCGTTCGGGTTTCGGTCCGGGTTCGTATCTCGATGGTTTCGGTCAAGATCAGCTCGTACTGCATATCAAAGATAGCTGTCATGGTGCCCTGTACTTCGCCCCGGGTGTAGGCTTCATGAATCGCCGTCAGCATGGCTGCCAGCCCGTAGGGATCATGGTTGATGGGGTCCAAGTCGAAGTTGTACTCGTCATAGCCGGGATGGCTGGCCGGGATGGCCTCGATCTCGGCCATCAGTTTTTCCTCCAACAGACAGTAATCCTCCTCCGCACCCAGAATGTCCTCGTCCTCAGCAGTGTAAGAGGTGGTCCAGACAGTACCGGTTCCGCCCGGGAAGAATACCGAGCAGGAAGTGATAAAGGTAATGAGTACCAGAATCAGCACCACCAGGAGACCGCCCATCAGGATCAGGTGGGCATGGGTGGAAACAAACTGCGCCGTCTTGGCGGCGGCAGCTTTGGCCTTTTCCGCAGCCTTTTTGGCAGCAGTGCTCCCGGCTTTTTCACCGGCTGCGCCCCCGGCCTTGCCCCCAGCCTTTCGGGCATAATACCCGGCCTTGATCTGCTGGCGCTGCTTCCATCGGGAAATGGGGTTGGATGCCGGCTGCGGCTGTGCAGCCTGCTGCCTCCGATGCGCTGTCTGAGGCTTTGGCCTGTCGGGGTCTTTGACCGGCTTTTTCCCTTTTCGGGAGGCTTTCAGCTTCTGGCTGTACTTGGAATCTTTCAGCTTCTTTGCGCCCTTTTTTGCCGCGCCCTCCACCAGACGTTCCCCTTCATGGGCAGCCTGTACGCCGGTATTCTCATCCTGGTTCTGCTGGTCCACCTGTTTGTGGGTTTCCCCGGCCAGAACCGCGTCCAAAGCCGGTTTGCGGCGGTGTTTGGAGCTTTCTTCGATGATTTCAGCCTTACCGAACCGGAGCTGTGCTGCCCGCTCTTTGGCTTTGTCTGCATCCATCTTGAGGCCCCGTTTGGGCGGGGCGCGGGTGGATTGCTTCGCTTTGGCCTTGCCGGCCTGATCGGTCCCAGGGGTCTTGCCCCCTGCAGGGCGGGCACCTGTCCCGGGCTGCTTTTCCTCCACAAAGGTCAGTCGGGTTTTTTTGCGCTTCATCCGGCCTCACCTGTGCCGTCCGAGAACTTGGTGGTCATGATCTTATACAGCTCCAGGTCCTGGGGGAACCGGTCCACGAAGGGCAAGATGACGTTGCCGTAGAACAACAGCCCCTCGCCTTCGCCGGAGTGGGTCACATAGGACAGCTGGTGAGGTGAGATG
>CAJFNF010000086.1 GCA_904394215.1 uncultured Faecalibacterium sp. | reverse complement strand
CTACCGCACCGGCAAGCGCCTGATCACCGAGGAGACCCGCAAGGAGATGAAGAAGATCCTGACCGAGATCCAGGACGGCACCTTCGCCTCCGAGTTCCTCACCGAGATGAGCGACAAGGGCGGCCGCAAGGTCCACTTCCTGGCCCAGCGCCGCATGCAGGCCGAGCACCCCATCGAGAAGGTGGGCGCCGAGCTGCGCGGCATGATGAGCTGGCTGAAGAAGTAATTTCGGCTTTTCTTCCGGCCCCGGTGGCGACGCCGGGACCGGTTTTTTGTCAGGACAAGGAGGAGAACCCATGAGAAGCGACAATGTGAAAAAGGGTGCCGAGCGCTCCCCCAACCGGAGCCTGTTCTATGCCCTGGGCTACACCCCCGAGGAGCTGGACCGGCCCCTGATCGGCGTGGTGTCGGCCTACAGTGAGATCGTCCCCGGCCACATGAACCTGGACAAGATTGCCGACGCCGTCAAGGCAGGCGTCCTGATGGCGGGCGGCACCCCCATCCTGATGCCGGCCATCGGCGTCTGCGACGGCATTGCCATGGGCCACATGGGCATGAAGTACAGCCTGCCCAGCCGTGAGCTGATCTGCGACAGCGTCGAGACCATGTGCCAGGCCCACCAGCTGGACGGCCTGGTGCTGGTGCCCAACTGCGACAAGATCGTCCCCGGCATGGTGATGGCGGCCTGCCGTCTGGACGTGCCGGCGGTGGTGTGTTCCGGCGGCCCCATGCTGGCCGGCCGCTACGGCGGCGAGGAGGTCAGCCTCAGCAAGATGTTTGAGGCCGTCGGCGCCTATAAGGCCGGGATGATTTCGGACGCCCAGCTGGAGGACTGCACCTGCAACTGCTGCCCCAGCTGCGGCAGCTGCTCGGGCATGTACACCGCCAACAGCATGAACTGCCTGTGCGAGGCGGTGGGTATCGCCCTGCCCGGCAACGGCACCATCCCGGCGGTGTATTCCAAGCGGCTCCAGCTGGCCAAGCATTCGGGCATGGCCATCATGGAGCTGGTGAAGAAGGGCATCACCGCCCGCCAGATCATCAACGAGCGGTCCCTGCGCAACGCCCTGACCTGCGACATGGCCCTGGGCTGCTCCACCAACACGGTGCTGCACCTGCTGGCCATCGCCCACGAGGCCGGGGTGCCCATCGACCTGAAGATGTTCAACGAGGTCTCGGCCAAAACCCCGAACCTCTGCCATCTGGCCCCGGCCGGCCCCACCCACATGCCCGACCTCTACGCCGCCGGCGGCATTCCGGCGGTCCAGGCCGAGCTGGCCAAGAAAGGCCTGCTGGACCTGGACGTCCCCACCGTCACCGGCAAGACCCTGGGGGAGAACATCCAGGGCGCCCACATCCTGGACGAGAAGGCCATCCGGCCCATTGACAACCCCTACAGCGAAAACGGCGGCCTGCAGATCCTCTGGGGCAACATTGCCCCCGACGGCTGCGTGGTCAAGCGCAGTGCCGTGGCCCCCGAAATGCAGAAGCACAGCGGCCCGGCCCGGGTCTTCAACAGCGAGGAGGAGGCCATCGCCTCCATCTACGCCGGCAAGATCGTCCCCGGCGACGTGGTGGTGATCCGCTACGAGGGCCCCAAGGGCGGCCCCGGCATGCGTGAGATGCTGAACCCCACCTCGGCCCTGGCAGGCATGAAGCTGGACACCACGGTGGCCCTGATCACCGACGGCCGGTTCTCGGGGGCATCCCGGGGCGCGGCCATCGGCCACGTCAGCCCCGAGGCTGCCTCCGGCGGCCCCATCGGCCTGATTGAGGAGGGGGACACCATCACCATCGACATCCCCAACGCTTCCATCACCCTGGAAGTGTCGGAGGAGGAGCTGGCCGCACGCCGCGCCCGCTACGTGGCCCCCGAACCCAAGGTCCGCACCGGCTGGCTCAGCCGCTACGCCCGCCTGGTGGCCAGCGCCAACCTCGGCGCCGTCCTCCAGTAAGTTACTTTTCTGGAAGAAAAGTAACCAAAAGACTTTTACTGGGTACCGGGCAACTCTGGCCGCACTCACGTTACGGCTAGCGGGCGGTCAACCCCTGCATCTTAGCCGGCGTTTGGGCTGCGCCCGAGTACCCGGTTACGCGCTACAGACCCTATCTTCCAATCAATCCTCGCTCCGTTCTGAAATGACCCCCAAAAGTTAGACAAAATTTAACATCAAGCAACGTGAACGGTCTGAATCCTGTATTGCACAGGGCTCAGGCCGTTTAGTTTTAGC
>CAJFNF010000085.1 GCA_904394215.1 uncultured Faecalibacterium sp. | reverse complement strand
AGAGCGCAGCTCCTGAAACCGGGCCACAGCCTGCTCGTAGGTGTCATAGAACTCGATGGGTGTATGTGGCTTGCTTCCTGCTGCCCCCGTCCAGGTGGCGAGGTCAGGGATGATATAGCACTGCCACTTACTTTCGGTCGCTTTTTCGTCTGCCATAGACCCTCCTTCTATTCAAAAAGAAAAAGGCCGTTGCTCAACTTTCGTTTTGCAACAGGCCTCGAATATAAAAGGACTATTCATTGACTTTCTTTTTTGGTTGTTACTCTTCTACTTCTTCAATAATCCGCATAAACACTGCACTCTTCAGATACTCGATTCCCGAAATCAAAATCCACCCGTCTTTCCCCAGTCTGTTCAGTGTTGCAACGACCTCGTCAAGTTTTTTTCTCGTATCCCAAGAACGCGCCGGTGATAAATCAAGGGTCATATACTCAACTCTTTGCTTTTTCTCTTTCATTGTTACACCTCCTTTTTTAGTATAACACATAACTCGTTCCAAAGATAGTTTCTTTTCAGATAAAATCGGGGTACAGTTCCAATGCATCGAACTCGGCATCGGTCATGCCGGCCAGCTTATCGAGGGTGCCATCGGTTAGGTCTCGCAGCTCCGTTTCAGAAAGAGTGAGATAGGTCTTCATCTCAGTCAGCACTTCGATCAGCCGTTCCCGGCTGCCAGTGTTGTAGAGGGCCATTAAGTTAATCTCCTCATACGAAAAGTTCATCCTTTTCCACCCCCATTCTCAAATTCCAGACTGAACTGAGGCCGGCCATCGGTTCCGGTGGTCATCAGGACAGAGGCGTTGTAGGTCTTGCCGGTGCGCTGACTCTTGCAGTCCTTGAGACGGGCACGGCCATCCCGCAGCAGCTTATCCACCAGCTGGCCAGTGAGATGCTTGCCCAGCCGCTTGAAGAAGGCATTGTCCTTCCAAATCACACACCGGCATTCCCGGTTGGAACAGAACCAGCCCTTTTCACGTTCAACTACCTCTGCACCACAGTGGGGGCAAATACCAACGATCTTACCATTATAATTCATAAGCAAATTTGCTCCTTTCACTGCCTCACTGGTTTATTCATAAAGGTTTCAGGGTCCAGGTTTCCCTGTTCGATCTGCAGGAGCTTCTGCTCCCAGTCCGCAGTCATATCGGGAGACTGGATTGTCTCGGGCATAACCGCGATCAGCGCCCGTCCCTTTTCGGTGGGAATCAGGTTCTTGGTTTTGCCGCTGCCATCACGGGTCAGAAAGCCTTTCTTGACCAGCTTTTCGATGATGCCCGCTCGGGTGGCAGGGGTCCCGATGCCCCGGCGCTCGGTTTCCTCCGGCAGTTCCTCTTTTCCAGCAGTCTCCATGGCCGACAAAAGAGTGTCCTCGGTAAAATGCTTGGGCGGGGATGTTTTGCCCTCTTTCAGCTGGGCATCCAGGACAGGCAGGGTTTCCTGCTCTTGCACCTCGGGCAGAAGTTCCAGTTTTTCCTCGTTCTTTTGGGCGGTATCACCAAGGACAGCCCGCTCCACCGCTTTCCAGCCCTCGGTCAGAACAGTCTTGCCTTTGGCAGTGAAAACCTGCCCGGCACACTCCATCTGTACCGTGGTTTCCGCATAGCGGTACGGCTCTCCCACGGCGGCTAGCAGGCGGGCCGCGATCAGCCGAAGGACATGGCCCTCACCTGCGGGCAAAGAAGAAAGGTCAGCTTTCGCCATGCTCCTGGTGGGCAGGATTGCGTGGTGGTCGCTGACCTTTTTGCTGTTGATGACCTGTTTTGCGTGGATGGGGATTTCGCTGGTCACACCGAAGTAGGCAGCGGTCTGTCGGACCAGGTCCGGCAGGTCCGGTTCCATATCCTCGGTCAAATACCGGCTGTCGGTACGGGGGTAGGTTACCAGCTTCTTTTCGTAAAGGGCCTGGGTGTAATCGAGGGTCTGCTGCGCCGAATAGCCCAGCAGCCGGTTGGCATCCCGCTGGAGAGATGTCAGGTCATAGAGGGCGGGCGGACGTTCCGTTTTCTCCTTTCGTTCGTTTTTTTGCAGGACTGCCTGGCTGGCTTTCCGGCACTCCGCCAGCAGCGCCTCAGCCTGGGACTTGTCCTTGAATCGTTCACTGGATGCCATATAACCTCCTGTCTGAAGCTGAATCAGATAGAACGGTTCGGGCCGGAACGCATCAATGGCGGCTTCCCGGCTCACCGTCATGGCAAGGGTCGGGGTCATCACCCGGCCCACATTGAGCGGCTGGCCATAAAGGCACGAAAAAAGCCGGGTGGCGTTGATACCGACCAACCAGTCGGCACGCTCCCGGCAAAGGGCTGCTTTGAATAAAGCATCGTATTCAGTTGAGGGCTTGAGGTGATTGAATCCTTCCCGGATGGCGGCATCCTCCATGCTGCTGATCCAGAGCCGGGTAAAGGGTTTCTTGCAGCCGCACTGGTGATAGACAAGCCGGAAAATCAGCTCTCCTTCCCGCCCGGCATCGGTGGCACAGACAAGCTGGTCCACATCAGACCGGGCCATCAGGCTGCGCAGGATTTCAAACTGTTTCTGGGTTCCAGGCGACACCAGGTACTGCCACGCTTTGGGCAGAATGGGCAGATCTGCCTTGGACCATTTGACCAGCTTGGGATCATAACTACTGGGTGGAGCCAGCTCCACCAGATGCCCGACACACCAGCTGATGAGGTACTCGTCACTCTCCAGGTAGCCGGTCCGGCGTTTGGTGATGCCCAGGGCCTTGGCTATGGCATGGGCGACAGAGGGCTTTTCGGTCACAATCAACTTAGGCAAATCAATTCTCCTTTCATATCATGGGTTGATATTATATGTACGGGCGGCCATGCCGCCCTTTTTTGTGTTACACGTCCTCGTAGCCGTCAGAAGTCTGGTACGCCTTCCGTTCGGCTTCCTCGTCCTGCGCCGCATCCGGTTCGAGTTCGCCATCGGGGAGAACGATTTCTTCTTCATCTTCCCGGTAATCTGCATCCGGGTCTACGCTTTCTTTCTCGGCCTGTTCCTTTTTCTTCTTCTGGATGAAGAAGTAGAACCCGCCGCCGGCAGCCAGACCAACCAGGGCGATCACACCCAGAAACTTGCTGGCAATGCCGGTGATATCAAAGTCTTTTTCCTCGGCTTTGGCCTCCGCTTCAGCTTCTTCGGCTGCCTTTTTGGCTTCTTCCTCGGCCTGCTGCTTTTCCAGCTCCGCCTGAATCGCCGCTTCCTTTTCGGCATTGTAGGCATCTGCCTGTTCTTCTTCCATCAGGGCCAGAAGGTCCGCCTCGTCCACCAGATTCATGAAGTGGACGGTCTGGTCCCCGTCAGCGGCCCGGTCGATCACCAGGTAAAAATAGGCCCCGGACTTGCTCACC
>CAJFNF010000084.1 GCA_904394215.1 uncultured Faecalibacterium sp. | reverse complement strand
TTCCGGTACGGGTCACCATATGCACCTCTAGCTCAGTTGGTAGAGCAACTGACTCTTAATCAGTGGGCCCAGGGTTCGAGTCCCTGGAGGTGCACCAGAAAGATGACGCAAAATCTTATGATTTTGCGTCATTTCTTTTTGTGAAAAAGTTGGCTCACAGATCTATTTCCAACGCAAGCCTTGCTGTATCCAATCTGGATGCCTGACAAAGTTGTCAAGGTTCATATCCGGAATTGCAGGCTGGTTGCCCGCCTTCAAGCCTCTCAAAAAGCAAAAGAACGGAATATGGAGCTATAAGACATCTGACTTTTATAAAAAGTCAGATGCTTTTTATTTAGACCTTTTAAGGAAAAATAGAAACTTGAAGCAAACGAAGCAGAATTCACTTCGGCTGGACTGCAAAGGACACTTAGGAAGATAAAACAATGCCCCAGACATGAAGAAAACTCCGGTAAGTCTGGGGCTGCTGGGGAATGCCTCTCATTGGTTACCGAGAGGTATCAAGGTCGTTTTAGGATTCTGCGTCTTCCTTGGCAGGCTGGACAGTACCCCAGGGATGCTGAGGGGGTGCGTAGATGGACGACAGCTTCAGGGGACAGTCGCCATCGTTAAGAATGTTGTGCCAGGTACCGCAAGGCACGAAGACGGCATCACCAACATTCAGAGAGCGCGTGATGTTCAGATGGCATTTGCTGGCGCCCATCTTGACAATGGCTTTGCCGGCTTCTACCCGGATACACTGGTCCACGTCGGGGTGCATCTCAAGACCGATGTCATCGTCCACCGGGATGCACATCAGGGTCATCTGGAGGTGATGGCCTGTCCAGAAGGCAGTCCTGTAGTTGCCGTTTGCACGTGAGGCGCAGGGAATGCTGGCGGCATACGGATTGGGGCCGTGGTCGGTCTGATCGCAGCCGCTGTAACAGGGATTGTGGTTCATGAGAATTTCCTCCATTTCTTTATTAAATATCCCAGGATATGCAGCCTTGCTCCGGAGTGTGAAACAATCTGGCTTGGATCGCCATACAGCAGAGAACAAACTGCGGCAGGCAGGGAAAACGAGATCGGTAGGAAAGCTCCTGTTCCTGTGATATAATAAGAAAAAGTTTTTTGGTACAGGAGGAAAGCCCGTGCTGCGGCAAATTCAGTATTTTCAGGCTGTGGTGAAGAACAACAGCTTTTCCAGAGCGGCAGAGGAGTGTCACATCTCTCAGTCGGCCATTTCCCAGCAGGTCCAGGCCCTGGAACGGGAGCTGGGATTTCTTTTGCTGGATCGGAAAAACCGGACCTTTACCCTCACCCCGGCGGGGGCGTATTTCTATCAAAAAAGCCTGATTTTGGTGGACGATTATGAGCGGATCTGCCGGGAGGCTGGCCGGATTGCCCACGGCAAAAACGCCGCTCTCCGGGTGGGCTGCCTGCGCAGTTACAGCGGCAGGGAATTTTACCGGGCCGTCCAGCAGTTCTCGATGGAATACCCGGCTGTGAATCTTGATATCCAGCAGGGGAACCACGAGGAGCTCTACCGGATGCTCCAGGAAGAGCAGGCGGACCTTGCCCTGAACGACCAGCGCCGGGCCTTTTCGGATGCTTTTGTAAACTTAATTTTGACCACGGCCCCCAGCTCTGTGGAGCTGTCTGCCCGCAGCCCTCTGGCCGGTCTGCAGCAGATCGAACCATCTGAGCTGAAAAATCTGCCCTGCATCCTGGTGACAACCAAAGAGCAGCAGGAGACAGAACTGGCTTACTACCGGGACATCGTGGGTTTTCCGGGGGAGTTCCTCTGCGCCGAAACCCTGGAAGCCGCCCGCCTGCTGGCGGTCAGCGGCCGGGGTTTTCTGCCGGTGGAGGGGGACAGTGGGGTTGTCAGCCCGGACAGCGGGCTTGTGTGCATCCCTCTGGTGCGTGGGGGAAAACAGATCACCCGCAACTATTGTGCTTTCTGGAAAAAGGACAACTCCGGCTATTATGTGGAGACCTTTGCCGAAATGCTGAAGAAGCAATACAAGGCTGATGAATAACCCAGATACACTTAAAATTACCTGCAAATCTTATTATACGAGATGATCCAGAATGAAACAGGAAGTAATGATTTAGGCTGGTGCCGGCCAGATCGGCATGGCCATTGCCCGCCGGCTGGGATACGGCAAAAAGGTCCTGGTGGGGGACAAGAAACTGGAAAACGCCAAGTCTATCGCCAAAATCATGAACGATGCCGGTTATGACGTAACCCCGACTGAGATGGACCTGTCCAGCCGTGCATCCATCCAAAGGATGATTGCACAGGCGCAGCGGATGGGCGAGATCACCATGATGGTGAATGCGGCGGGCGTATCCCCCAGTCAGGCCCCCATCCAAGCGATTTTGAAGGT
>CAJFNF010000083.1 GCA_904394215.1 uncultured Faecalibacterium sp. | reverse complement strand
ACTCTAAAACGGCGGCGGCATTTTTCTTAACGGCCTTTGAAACGCTGCTCTGATCCAAGACCAGCGCCAGCTGTACGCAGGCGCGAGACGTCCTGGGGGTTCCGCAAACTTCTGTATAACCGCGACGCCTCACGGCGGATGCCGTAGCGAAGGCTTTGCCGCTCTATCTGGGGGATTATTTTTACCTACCCACCCGCCCTCTAGCGGTTCCCCCGGCCCTGCGGGCCCGCCCCGGTGGGGCTCTAAACCGCAAACTGCTCCTTCTGGGTAAGGGAGAAGCGAAAAGTTCAGAGCCCCGGCAGGGGCGCGGCCGCAGGCCGGGGGCAAGCACACCGGAGCGCTGCCTGCGGCAGATGCAGCGAGGCGTGCTTGGCGCAGCGCTCCAATTTTCACAAGGGCGCTCTGCGGCCCGCAGGGAAAATTGGCTAAGCGCAAGAGGTTTTAAAAGGGCGGCGGGTGGGTATAGATAAAAATTCGTCCACTGGACGCGGTCGCCGCGTTTCCCTCTTGCGCTTAGCAAACCGGAGCGCTGCTCCGGGTTGCCGTTGCCCAAATATGCAGCGCGGGACGCAGCCCGCTTGCATATTTGGACGGCTGCCCCTGCTCCGCCTCGCCTGCTTCTGCCGCAGGCAGCGGCTCGGCTCCGCAGCCAACCACGCCTCCCTGTTTCATCCACTGGACGCGGTCGCCGCCGCTGCCTTTGGTTACTTTTCTTCCAGAAAAGGAACCGGGGTGAAGCTGCGGCAGATGCGGCGGGCGTCCCGGGGGTCGGGCCGGCGGACAATCAGGCCTTTCAGCTCCAGGCGCTTGAGAATCCCCGCCATGGTGGAGGGGGACAGGCCCAGCTGGGCCATCAGATCCCCCGCCGCCACCGGCTGGTCCTGGTGTTTCAGCAGGTAGCGGATGACATCCGACTGGGTGGAGGTGATGCCCCGCCGCTGCATCCGCTGGTTGCGCAGCCAGGCCACCACATTCCCCAGCCGCACAATCAGGCTGGCGGTTTTGAACTGGGCGGAATCCATTGCAACAATCCTTCTTTCTGTTACTTCGCATGCGAATGTTCGATTGCGAATGATTATAGTACAAAAGAACTTTTGGTGCAAGAGGGCGCAGAAAAGCCTGCCCGGGGGCCGGGCAGGCGGAAGGCCAGGGGATCAGCTTAGGGGGCGGAGGGGGCGGTGGAGCAGCAGGCAGACCAGCACCGTCACCGCCTCGGCGAAGGGGGGCGCCAGCCAGACCCCGTCCACCCCCAGCAGGGCCGAGAAGAGGGCCAGGCTCACCGGCAGAAAGACGATGCCCCGGCTGGCGGCGATGGCTACCGAGCGGAGGGCGTCCCCCAGGGCGGTGTGGTAGCCGGACTGGACGATGTTGAAGCCGCTGGCCAGGAAGGACAGGCCATAAATCCCGGCGCCCCGGGCGGCCAGGTCCAGCACCCGGGCAGAGCGCTGGTCCCCGGCGGCGAAGAACAGGCCGATCAGCTGGCGGCCCCACAGCCGGAACAGCAGGAACAGGCACAGGCCGATGCAGAAATTTCCGGCCAGGGCGGCGGCTTTGGTGCGGCGGATCCGGTCCAGGCGGCCGGCGCCGTAGTTGCTGGAGAGGATGGGGCTGATGCCGTCGGACATGCCGAACATCAGGAGGGTGACGAAGTTGCCGGCGTAGTTGATGACGGTGAAGGCCGCCACCCCGTCCTCCCCGGCATAGGCCATGAAGGCCCGGTTCATCAGGAATACGGTGAGGGCTGCGGCGGCGTAGGTGACCCCTTCCGAGGCGCCGTTGCAGGCGGCCAGGAAGATTTCCCGGCCCCGGAAGGCGCCGTCAAAGACGTTGAGGGGGGAGGAGGGGCGGAACATGGGCGGGGCCACCACCAGCATCCCGGCCAGATAGGCCAGGCCGGTGGCGGTGACGGCGCCGGTGACCCCCAGGCCCAGCAGGCCCACAGCGACCCAGTCCAGCAGGACGTTGGCGCACAGGGTGGTGATGGTGCCGGCCAGGTAGAGCCGGGGCCGGCCCGCCAGCCGCCCCGAGAACCCGAAAAAGATCTTGAAAGCGATCACCGGGGCAAAACAGGCGATGACCCGGACATACCGGGCGGCGCCGGGGAGCAATACCGCATTGGCCCCCAGGAACAGGGCGATGGGCCGGGCAAACAAAAGGCCGGCTGCCAGGATGAGGCCGGTGAGGGACAACAGCACCACCAGGGCGGAGCGGTAGAGGTTTTTGGCCCGGGAGAAATCCTGTGCCCCCAGGGCCCGGCCGGCGGCGCTCATGGTGCCGGTGCAGAGGATCATGGTGGCGCCGATGATGAGCTGGAAAAAGGGGTTGGCGATGTTGACGCTGGCCATGGCGTCGGGGCCGGCGTAGCGGCCCAGGAACAGGCCGTCCACCATGCCCTGGATGCCGTCCAGCACCATGGCCACCATGGCGGGGCCCACAAACTGTGCGAACAGCACCGGCAGGGGCCGGCTGACGAGGGGATTTTGATTCATACAAACTCCTTTCCCGGCGGGGCGGATGGGATTGGTTTTGGCGCGGGGCAGGCGATGGGAAATGGCCGCGGGCTCAGAAGTGAAACGCCAGCAGCAAACGTGCATCCGCGAAACAGTCCAGGCTTTGCCTGGCCTGGCCTGGGGTATTATAACACGGACTGATGGTGGGGGCAAGCACGCCGAAGCGCTGCCTGCATCCAGGAGGAGCAGCTCCCGGCTCAGAGCCCCGGCAGGGGCGGGCCCGCAGGGCCGGGGTTACCACTATGGGCGGCGGGTGGGTTAAGATAAAAAATAAGTTAATAGACTCTGTCTTTAGCGCTGTCCGGGCCGCTTGGCCCGTCTGGACGCTGCGCTAGGCCCAGAGGGGGCTGCGCAGCCGAGCCGCTGCCTGCGGCAGAAACAGGCGAGGCGGAGCAGGGGCAGCGGTCTGTTTTTGCAAGGGCGCTGCGACGCC
>CAJFNF010000082.1 GCA_904394215.1 uncultured Faecalibacterium sp. | reverse complement strand
TGGCTCCGCTCTCGCTTCGCCAGGCCAGTCTTTGATTCGCTTGTTCTACCCCTTGCAGGCCTCTTTTTTGTACTGTCCGCACAATATGGGGCGGTTCAGTTCAGGAACCAGGGCGCTCTTTTTTATTTGGCCTGCTGCTGGTAGTACCGGCCCCAGTCCTGCATGGCCTCCAGGATGGGCTTCAGGCTTTTGCCCAGGTCGGTGAGGCTGTACTCCACCCGCGGGGGCACCTGGGGGTATACCTTGCGGCTGATCAGGCCCGAGGCCTCCATATCCCGCAGCTGGGCGGTGAGCACCTTTTGGGAGACGGTGCCGATGGATTTCCTCAGCTCGCCGAAACGCTTGGCCCCCGGCATCAGGTCCCGCAGAATCAGCACTTTCCATTTGTCCCCGATCAGCATCAGGGTGGTTTCCACCGGGCAGGCGGGCAGCGGGCTGGATTGAGGCATGGCGATCTTCCTCCTGTGGCTTCTTTTGGGCGGCTGCAGCGCAAAAAAGCGGCCGCCCTGCAATAGACACTGATAAAATCATTATAATCCCGCCGGAAACCAAATGCAATCCCAGGCTGGATTGTGCACGCAGGGCAGAAAAGGGGCCGCAAAAGTGGGAAATTTTGAATGAAAGGGAGAATCTCAAAAAAAGTTCACATTTTATGGGGACAACCGTCCCATTTCTGCTATAATTGTATCCGCGGTTCGGCGCTTTGGCCGGGCTGTTGCGGGCGCGTCGGCTTTTGGGACGTGGACTTTCGGCCGGCGCGGAACATTCAGTTGTGAAAGGATAAGCGTATGGAAAAAACAAAACAGGCGGCTACTCCCTACGATTTCGAGGGACGCATTCCGCTGGGACAGGCAATCCCCCTGGGCCTGCAGCATGTGCTGGCCATGTTCGTGGGCAACCTGACCCCGATCCTCGTCATTACCAGCGCCTGTGCCGTGGGTGAACACGCACAGGACTTTGCATCCATCCAGGTTTCGCTTCTGCAGAACGCGATGCTGGTGGCCGGTATTGTGACCCTGGTCCAGCTGTATGCCATCGGACCCATCGGCGGCAAGGTGCCCATCATCATGGGCACCAGCTCGGGCTTCATCGGCGTCTGCCGCAGCGTTGCCACCAGCATGGGCGGCGGCATCCTGGGCTATGCGGCCATCATGGGTGCGTCCATTGTGGGCGGCATCTTTGAGGGCATCCTGGGCATCTTCCTGAAGCCCCTGCGCCGCTTCTTCCCCGCCATGGTCACCGGCACGGTGGTTCTGTCCATCGGCCTGTCCCTGATCAGCGTGGGCGTGGCCTCCTTTGCGGGCGGCAGCTCTGCCGCCGACTACGGCTCCCTGGAAAACCTGTGCATCGGCCTGGCGGTGATGGCCATCATCCTGGCCCTCAAGCACGGCACCAAGGGCCTGGCCAGCTCCTCCTGCATCCTGATCGGCATCATCTGCGGCTATGTGATCTGCGCCGTGCTGGCGTTGTTCCTGCCCACCACCGGCGTCACCGCCGACGGCGTGGAGTACACCAAGGCCTGGGTGCTGAACTGGTCCCAGGTGAAGGAAGCTTCCTGGTTCTCGATGCCCCAGATCATGCCTGTCACCCCTGTGTTTGACCTGCGGGCCATCCTGCCTGTGATGATCATGTTCATCGTCACCGCCGTGGAGACGGTGGGCGACATCTCGGGCGTCATGGAGGGCGGCATGGGCCGCGAGGCCACCGACAAGGAGCTGTCCGGCGGCATCATCTGCGACGGCCTGGGCTCCAGCTTCGCCGCCCTGTTCGGCGTGCTGCCCAACACCTCCTTCAGCCAGAACGTGGGCCTGGTTGCCATGACCAAGATTGTCAACCGGTTTGCCCTGGCCTGCGGCGCCGTGTTCCTGATCCTCTGCGGCCTGCTGCCCAAACTGGCAGCCGTGGTGTCCATCATGCCCCAGTGCGTGCTGGGCGGCGCAGCGGTCATCATGTTCTCTTCCATCGTGATGAGCGGCATCCAGCTGATCACCAGCGAGCCCATGACCCCCCGGACCCTGACCATCGTGTCGGTGGCCCTGGGCCTGGGCTATGGCCTGGGCTCCAACAGCGCAGCCCTGGCCGGCATGCCCGAGGCAGTCCAGCTGATCTTCGGCGGTTCCGGCATTGTGCCCGCCGCTTTTGTGGCCATCCTGCTGAACGTGCTGCTGCCCAAGGAGAAGAAGGCCGACTGAGCCTTTCCCGGGAGGAATCTGTGCGCAGTTCCACGCGGCGCGGGATCCCAACAGAATAAGCATTGATGAGACGGGCGTCCCTGCGCAGGGGCGCCCGTTTTTGGATGGAATCAAAAAGCACCCTGCTTCCCGGCGGAATGAACCGCCCCATATTGTGCGGACAGTACAAAAAAGAGGCCTGCAAGGGGTAGAACAAGCGAATCAAAGACTGGCCTGGCGAAGCGAGAGCGGAGCC
>CAJFNF010000081.1 GCA_904394215.1 uncultured Faecalibacterium sp. | reverse complement strand
CAAGCTAAAACTAAACGGCCTGAGCCCTGTGCAATACAGGATTCAGACCGTTCACGTTGCTTGATGTTAAATTTTGTCTAACTTTTGGGGGTCATTTCAAGGCTGTGCGGGCTTTTTGGTGTTTTCAGTCCAGGTTGTGGCGGCGGCAGAAGATTTTGGAGGCGAAGTACATGGCCACCCACAGGATCACCGCCAGGATCAGGTAGAGGGGGTTTTCCAGGGCGTTGCTGAGGGATTCGCCAAAGATGGCCATCATGGCCACCATCACAAATTTGCCGGCCAGCAGGGCGACGGCGTACCGCCGCCCGTCAAAATCCGAGATACCGAAGGCCAGGTGCAGGAAGGACGTGGGGGTGAAGGGCAGCATGGCCAGGGTGAACAGGGTGGAGGTGTCACAGTTGCTGACCCAGCCCTGGGCCTTGCGGAACCACTTGTATTTGCTGGCGTGGCGCCAGAAGAAGCGCTTGACCACCCGGCGCCAGAAGGTGAACATCACCAGGCCCCCCAGGGCCACCCCGCACCAGCTGTACAGGAAGCCCATGATGGGGCCATGGGCGGCCACATTCAGGGCCACAATGGCGATCAGGGGCAGGGGCGGCACGAAGGATTCCACCATGGCCAGCAGGATGGGGACAAAGGGCCCCAGACCCACAAAACTGTCCAGCAGAGACTGCCAGAATTCCAGGGATGTGATCTCGTCGCTCCAATACAGAAGCGTTTCTTCCATGTACCGTCCCTCCATCGTCTGCGAATATCTCTAGTATACCCGGCGAATATGACAAAGCGGTGAACGAATTGTCAAGTTCCTGCACAAAAAGACAAACAAAGGAGGGTTATTCCTCTTTGGCAGCGGTGCGGGCCTCGGCGGCGTGAATCCGGTCCATCTGCTGGCGGCGCTGCTTGTGCCACCGGGCCAAAAGCTCCTCGGTGGGCATCTGCAGGCAGCGGGCATAGGTCCAGTGGAGGCCGTCCCGCCGGGCCAGCTTGTACCGCAGAAAGACGCCGCTGCCGGCCTCGTTCCCGGTGCCGGCGCAGCAGGGGCACTGGGCCAGGGTATACCAGCTGTTGCTGCCTTTTTTCAGCCAGATCTCATCCGGTGCCAGGGGCTGGCCGCAGACCGGGCAGCCGGCCTGCAGCAGGTCGGGGTCGTTCCGCCAGGCAAACTGCTCCACGTAGCCTTCCCAGATCCGGAAGTCCCGGTAATCCCCCGGGGGCGGGCAGAGGCTCTGACGGAGCTGCTCCTCCTCGGAGGGGTATTCCGCCAGGCCCCGGGGCAGGTCGATGGAACGGCAGATGTCGGCGGTGTAGAGGGCGTCGGACAGAGCGTCGTGGAAGGGCCGGTCGGTGGGCAGGCCCAGCCGGGTGACCACGCTCTCCAGGGTCAGGCCGTCCCCCTCTTTGCGGGGGTGCTGGCTGAGGAAAATCTGCTGGAGGTTGTACCAGACGGTGGGACGGCTCTCGTCCAGGTTGCACAGGAACAGGTTCTGTTTCAGCACCGGCACATCATCCAGGCCCCACTCGGCAAATTCGGCGTCAGGGCCGCACCACTTCATGAACCGGCGCAGGCCCTGCAGGATCGGTTCGCCCCGGTCCAGGTCGGCCTGGGTCAGGCCGGTGACCTTGGCGATGTGGTGCTGCAGCTTGCGGAAAATCCGGGGCCGCAGGTGGATCGAAAAGGTGTCCAGGACGTTGCCGTGCTCGTCGGTCTTGACGGCGCCGATCTCGATGATCTCGCCCCGGAGGGTCTGTTCCACGCCGTGGTAGTTGAAGGTGTAGGGATGGTAGCCAATGTTCCATTCCAGGTCAAAGATGATAAAATTGCGCTGCGGCATGATTGTATTGTTCCCCATTCTCAAAGTATAAATCGCTCCACAGCCTCGGCAACGCCGTCGTGGTTGTTGTCTGCGGTGGTGATGTAATCGGCCTCAGCCTTGACCGGGGCTTCGGCGTTGGCCATGGCCACGCCCACCCCTGCATAGCGGATCATGGAACGGTCATTCATGCCGTCGCCGCAGGCCATCAGGTTGTCCCGGGCCAGGCCCATCCGGTCCAGCAGGGCTTCCAGGCTGTGGTCCTTGGCCACCCCCAGGGGGACGGCCTCGATGAAGAAGGGGCTGGAGGAATACAGGTCAATCTGCCCGGCAAACCGCTCCTGGCCTGCCTGCAGCACGGCGGGCAGACGGG
Organism: uncultured Faecalibacterium sp.; assembly: GCA_904394215.1. Lineage (GTDB taxonomy): Bacteria > Bacillota > Clostridia > Oscillospirales > Ruminococcaceae > Faecalibacterium. The sequence goes on along the minus strand of CAJFNF010000081.1, from coordinate 710 downwards.
CGGGGTCCAGGGTGATCAGCATCTTGTTCACCGGGTAGTCCACATAGGCGGCCAGGTCTTCCACCCCGATCATGGGCAGCTTGTTGGTAAAGCCCTCCCGCTGGGCCCAGGGATCTTCCGGCCGCTCGGTGACAATCCCCTCGTCGTTGTAGGTGACGATGGCCACATCCTGTTCCTTGGCAAAGGCACACAGGGCCGGCACCATGGCTGCGGGCAGCACCTGCTGCCACAGGATCGGATGGCCGGGGCCGCAGTCCACAATGGCGCCGCCGTTGTAGGACAGGATGGCGCCGGCCCGGCCGGGCTGGCCCAGGCCCAGATCCCGGGCCACCGGGGTGACGCCGGCGGTGGGACGGCCGGAGGCCAGCACCACCGTCACCCCTTTGGCCAGAGCCGCATCCAGGGCCGCGCGGGTGCGGGGGGTGATCTCTTTGTTGTCGTTGGTGAGGGTGCCGTCCAGATCCAGGGCCAGCACCCGAATATCACAGTTCGCCATACAGAGCGTTCTCCTTCTCATAACAGTCTCAACGTTTATTGTACAATAAAACGCCGCAGGTTTAAAGAGAGAAAAGCGGTTTTTCCGGAAAAACGCCAAAAAACCCCGCTCCCAGGGTGAACTGCACCCCATTTGTTAGACAGTATGGTATACTGTTTAGGAAATGGGGTGTTTTTATATGACCAAAGGACGACGCCGGTATGAAGGAAGCAAA
>CAJFNF010000080.1 GCA_904394215.1 uncultured Faecalibacterium sp. | reverse complement strand
GCGGATTTGAAGGGTGCTATCATTCTGCTATCAAAATAGAAATTCCAGATGGAAAAAGTGAGTGTTCATGCGGGTTTTTACGCCCTCAAAAGCACATTTAAGTTATTCCATCTCGATGGTGGCCGGCGGTTTGCCGGTGCAATCGTAGAATACGCGGTTCACATGTTTGACTTCATTGACGATCCGGCTGGTCACAGTACCGAGAACATCCCAGGGCACATTATAACTCTCTGCGGTCATGAAGTCAGTGGTGGTGACTGCTCGCAGCGCCACCGCATAGTCATAGGTGCGCTCGTCGCCCATGACGCCCACGCTGTGCATATTGGTCAGCGCTGCATAGTACTGGCTGATCTCCTTATCCAGGCCAGCCTTGGCGATTTCCTCGCGCCAGATTGCATCGGCATCCTGAACGATAGCCACCTTTTCAGGGGTGACCTCGCCAATAATCCGGATAGCCAGGCCGGGGCCCGGGAAGGGCTGGCGGCTTACCAGGAATTCGGGCAGACCCAGTTCGCGCCCTACCTGACGTACCTCATCCTTGAACAGGTTGCGCAGAGGCTCCACCAAAGCCTTGAAATCCACATGATCCGGCAGGCCGCCCACATTGTGGTGGCTCTTGATCACAGTGGACTCGCCGCCCAGGCCGCTCTCCACCACGTCAGGATAGATGGTTCCCTGTGCCAGGAAATCCACATGGCCGATCTTCTTGGCCTCTTCTTCGAAGACCCGGATGAACTCCTCACCAATGATTTTGCGCTTGCGCTCCGGCTCGGTAACGCCGGCCAGCTTGCTGAAATAGCGGTCCCTGGCATTGACGCAGACAAAATTGATATCGAAGTTGGGGTTGCCGGGCCCAAAGACCGAGCATACTTCCTCCATCTCATTCTTCCGCAGCAGGCCGTGATCTACAAAAACACAGGTCAGCTGCCTGCCCACAGCCTTGGCCAGCATAGCTGCCAGCACCGAGGAATCCACGCCACCCGACAGGGCGCACAGGACTTTGCCGGTGCCAATCTGCTCCCGCAGGGCCTTGACATTATTTTCCACAAAGGAAGTCATCTTCCAGTCGCCGGTGCAGCCACAGACATTGTAAACAAAGTTGTGGAGCATCTTTTTGCCTTCTGCTGTATGCAGCACCTCCGGGTGGAACTGAACTGCATACAGGCCCTTTTCGGGATTTTCCATGGCGGCCACCGGGCAGTTGTCCGTATGAGCCGTCACCTTGAAACCGGGGGCGGCCTGCTCAATGTAGTCGTTATGGCTCATCCAGCAGATGGTGGAGGGATGGACCCCTTCAAACAGCTTGCTGGAAGTGTCCACAAAGACTTCCGTCTTGCCATACTCCCGCTCCGGGGCACGGGTCACCTTGCCGCCCAGCAGATGAGCCATCAGCTGGCTGCCGTAGCAGATGCCCAGAACAGGCACGCCCCAGGTGAAAATTTCGGGGTCACAGCTGGGGGAATCCTCCAGGTAGACGCTGTTGGGGCCACCCGTGAAAATAATGCCCTTGGGGTTCTTGGCCCGAATCACCGACAAGTCGGTCTTATAGGAATAAATCTCACAGTATACGTTGTTCTCACGCACTCGGCGTGCAATCAGCTGATTGTACTGGCCACCAAAGTCCAGTACAATCACCGTTTCATGCTGCATGATGTTTCCTCCTGCATTGTATCTTAGTATATCTTGTTGATTATAAAATAGTATACCATATATTGCAGAGAAAATCGACTGTTTTCACGCATTTCAAGTGCACGATTCCAGCGCAGCAATTTCTGCGGCAGTTTCCTCCGGCGTCAGGCCGGTGGTGTCAATGCGGACCGTCCGCAGATTTTGATACAGAGGCAGGCGGTCCAGACTGCGCTGTATCACATCGGGCTGCCGGCTGCCCTGGGCAATGTCTTTCTTGAGCCGGTCTGTCAGCACTTCGGGCGATGCCGCCAGTGAAACGCAGACCACCTTCCATCCCCTGGTGTCAATCCGGGTTAAAATGGTGTCCCAGATTTCCTGCTGATGCAGCACCCAGCAGCATACAACGTTATTGAACACGGTACAAGAGAGAAAGCGGTTTAACACACTGCAGATGTTGTCCAGAACCAGGGCTTTGGTCTCATCATTCACCACAAAGGGATCCATGTCCCAGCACCAGTCCCCGTCCAGAAAAACACAGCGGTCCAGTTTCTTTTTCAGGATTTGGCAGGCCGCAGTCTTCCCAACCCCCATGGGACCGCCAATGAGATAAAATGTTTTCATGCCTTCTCTTCCCTTCTGTAATACAAAAAGCCCCCTCCTGCCTTGCAGCAGAAAGGGGCTGAAATCTAAGGCTTTACTTCCTCAGAAACGGTGGGCAAAATTACTCAATGATCTTGCCAACAACGCCGGAACCAACGGTACGGCCACCCTCACGGATAGCGAAACGCAGGCCCTCTTCCATAGCGACGGCAGTCAGCAGCTCGACGCTCATGGTGACGTTATCACCGGGCATGCACATCTCGGTGCCCTCGGGCAGGGTGATGATGCCGGTCACGTCAGTGGTGCGGAAATAGAACTGAGGACGATAGTTGGAGAAGAAGGGGGTGTGACGGCCGCCTTCTTCCTTGGTCAGGACGTAAACCTGAGCCTCGAACTTGGTGTGAGGGTGCACAGAACCGGGCTTAGCCAGAACCTGGCCACGCTCGATCTGGCTGCGGTCAACACCACGCAGCAGAGCGCCGATGTTATCGCCAGCCTGAGCGTAGTCCAGAGACTTACGGAACATCTCCAGGCCGGTGATGGTGGTGGTCAGACGCTCGGGACGGATGCCAACGATCTCCATCTGATCGCCAACCTTAGCAGTGCCACGCTCGACACGGCCGGTAGCGACGGTGCCACGGCCAGAAATGGTCATGACGTCCTCGATGGGCATCAGGAAGTCCTTATCAGCCAGACGGTCGGGAGTCGGAATGTAGTTATCGACTGCGTCCATCAGCTCGTTGATGCACTGATACTCAGGTGCGTTGGGATCGGTGGAGGTGGACTCCAGAGCCTTCAGAGCGGAACCACGGATAATGGGGGTGTCGTCGCCGGGGAAGTCGTACTCGCTCAGCAGCTCACGGATCTCCATCTCGACCAGGTCCAGCAGCTCCTCGTCGTCGACCATATCGCAC
>CAJFNF010000079.1 GCA_904394215.1 uncultured Faecalibacterium sp. | reverse complement strand
TTTTGCAAGCGCCCGCTGCGGCGCGCCGCAAAAATCGGCTAAGCGCAAGAGGCAAACACAGCGACCGCGTCCAGTGGACGAAACAGGGAGCTGTGCTTGCCGCAGGCAGCGCTTCGGTGTGCTTGCCCCCGGCCTGCGGCCGCGCCCCTGCCGGGGCTCGGGAACTGTCCACCCTGGCCCATCTCCCCTACGCCCGGGTCAAGATCGGCTTTGACGTGGCCTGCCTGGCCGCCACCCTGGTGCTGACCCTGGTGTTCCTGGGCCACATCCAGGGCCTGGGCATCGGCACCGTGGTGGCCGCCTTCACCATGGGCAAGGGCATCGCCCTGGCCGGCGAGCTGTACGACAAGCGGTTCACCTTCGTCTCCTTCATGTCCCAGCCCCGCCACCCCCATTGAATTGGGTTTTTCTGCGCCGTCCCGGCCTTTCCGGGGCGGCTTTTTTTATTGGAAGTTTTGTGAAAGAGCTGGACTTGCCGCCCCCCGCCGGTATAATGAAAAGAATCCCATTGTACCAAAAGGAGGCCTTCATGCAACTGGTACTTACCGACCGCCCCCTGCCGGCCCTTCCGGCCCGGCCCGGGCTGGACGTCATCGACCTGTCAAAGCTGACCATTGCCCCCTGCGTGGGCTGTTTCGGCTGCTGGACCCGCACCCCCGGCCGCTGCGTCATCCGGGATGACGCGGTCCGGGTGTATCCCAAAATCGCCGCCGCCCGCCGGGTGCTGTACGTCAGCCGCCTGTTCTGCGGCGGCTACGACCTGCCCATGAAAACCATGCTGGAGCGGGCCATCCCCATCCAGCAGGCCTTCATCCGGCTGGTGGACGGGGAAACCCACCACTTCCAGCGCCAGGTCCAGCCCAAGGAGGCGGTGATCCTGGCCTATGGGGAGATTGCCCCCGAAGAGCGTCAGCTGTTCCGCCGGCTGGTGGCCCGCAACGCCAAAAACATGAACTTTGTCTCCCACCGGGTCCGGTTTGCCTCCGAGGCCGGGGTGGAGGCCGCAGCCTTGGAGGAGGTGCAGAGATGGAACGAATGCTGATCCTCAACGCCAGCCCCCGGGCCCCCCGGTCCAACTCCAAGTCCTACGCCCAGATGCTGGCCCACGCCTGGGGCGGGCCGGCCTCCTATCGGGAGGTCCGCTCCCCCGACGGCTTTGAGGCCCTGCGCCGGGAGGCGGAGCAGTCGGCCCACCTGGTGCTGGTGTTCCCCCTCTACGCCGACAGCCTGCCGGTGCCCCTGGTCCGGTTTTTGAAGGACCTGGAAGCCCACCCCCTGGCCGCCCGGCCGGTGGTGTCGGTGGTGGTCAACTGCGGCTTTCTGGAGCCGGGCCAGAACGACCTGGCGGTGGAGATGGTGCGGCTGTTCTGCCGGCGCAGCGGTTACCCCTTTGGGTCGGCCCTGGAGATTGCCAGCGGGGAGGCGATTTTGGGCACCCCCTTCCGGTTCCTGGTGGAGCGGGCCTGCCGGCGGCTGGCCCGGGCGGTCCGCCGGGGGCGCCACGGCCTGTTCCGGGTCACCGTGCCCCTGCCCAAGTGGGCTTTTTTGCGGGCCTCCGACGCTTATTGGGCGGCCTATGGCCGCCGGTTCGGGGTGACGGTGGAACAAATGTCCTGCTGCTGCATCGAATCTCCTATTGACAAAAGTTTGACAACAGACTAAAATCTCTTAGGAACCTAAGAATGAACCAGGTGCCCAAGAAATGGAGGCTATCCCTATGATTTCCCTGACCCAAAGTGCGGCCCGCTACATCAGCAAACTGTCCAACAAGCTGCGGCGGCGTTTGGATACCCTGTCATCCCGCAAGGATTTCAGCGGTTCCCAGGGGCGGACCCTCCACTTCCTGCTGGCCCAGACCGGCGACGTCTTCCAGAAGGACATCGAGGAGGAGTACAGCATCCGCCCCTCCACCGCCTCTGAAATGCTCAAGCAGATGGAGGAGCGGGGTCTGATCCGCCGCGAGACCGTCCCCTACGACAACCGGCTGAAAAAGGTGGTCCTCACCGAGAAGGCCCTGATCTGCCGCCAGCAGGTCCGGGAGGATCTGACCCGTCTGGAAGAGACCCTCACCCAGGGGATTCCCCCCGAGGACATGGAGGTCTTTTTCCGGGTGATTGAAAAGATGATGGATAACCTGGCCGAATGACGGCGGGGTTATCCCTTTCTTTTCCCCATATTCTTAGGAAACTAAGTTTTTTGACAGGAAAGCGAGGTATCACACCATCCTATGAACACAGCCAATTCCTTCGCCCAGGGGAAGCTGTTCCCCATGATCTTGCAGTTTTCGATCCCGGCGGCCATCTCGCTGCTGATCTCGGCCACCTACAACATTGTGGACCGGATCTTCGTGGGCAACTTTGTGGGCACATCGGCCCTGGCGGGGTTGTCCATCTGCTTTCCCCTGTCCTACATGATGATGGCCTTTGGCCTGATGTGCAGCGCCGGCGGCGCATCCCTGTTCAGCCTGTTTGCGGGCCAGCGGGAGCAAAACCGGATGAACGCCTCCTTTGGCAACGCCTTCGGGATGGCCATCGCCTTCGAGCTGGCGCTGACAGTGTTCCTGCAGCTGCTGGCGGACCCGATTTTGCAGGTGTTCGGAGTCACCCAGACGGCCTATCCCTACGCCATTGCCTATTACCGGATCGTGGCCCTGGGCTGCGTGTTCCAGGGGCTGAGCCAGGTGTTCTGTGATTTTGTCCGGGTGTCGGGGCTGCCGGTGCTGGGGATGTGCGTCACCGGCGTGGGCGCCGTCACCAATATCATTTTGGATGCGGTGTTTGTGGCGGTCTTTGGCTGGGGGGGGTCACCGGCGCGGCCTGGGCCACCGTCATCGGGCAGGTGCTGTCGGTGGTGTTCGGCGCCAGCCTGATCTGGCGGGGCAAGACCCAGGTGGAGATCCAGGCCGGGACTTTCCGGTTTGACCCGGCTTTGGCGCAGGAGATTTTGTCCTGCGGCTTTGCCTTCTGGATTGCCCAGATGGCCATGGGCCTCATCAGCCTGGTGTACAACAGCCAGCTGGGCAAGTACGGCGGGGACAACGCCATCAGCGTCTATGCGGTGGTGGCCAGCATCATGACCTTTGTGATTATGCCGGCCTCGGCATCAGCCAGGGCATCCAGCCCATCGTGGGCAACAATTACGGCGCCGGGTTATACCGGCGGGTGATGTCCACCTTATACCAGGCGTCGGCCTTGTCGGTGGGGATCACCTGCATCATCTGGCTGATTGTGCTGTTCTTTCCCCGGCAGATCCTGATGGCCTTCGGCGCCACACCCGAGATGCTGGAGCTGGGGGTCACGGGGCTGCGGACCAATTTCTGCATCACCCCGATTCTGGGCTTTGTGATGCTGGCCACCACCTTTTTCCAGTCCCTGGCCAAGCCCATCCCCTCGATTGTCATCACCTTCCTGCGGCAGATTTTGTTCCTGATTCCGTTCATCTATCTGTTCCCCCTGGCCTGGGGCATCAACGGCATTTTCGTCGCCCAGCCCGTCAGCGACGCCCTGGCCCTGGTGGTCTCGGCCGCCCTCGTCCTGCGGGAGCAGCATCTCCTCTGCGGGCGCGGCGCAAAGTAACGCTTACTTTTCTGAAGAAAAGTAAGCAAAGGCAGCGGCGGCGACCGCATCCAGTGGATGAAACAGGGAGCTGTTGTTGGCTGCGTAGCTGAGCCGCTGCCTGCGGCAGAAATAGGCGAGGCGGAGCAGGGGCCGGAGCAGCGCTCCGGTTTTTGCAAGCGGGCGCCGTCCCGCGCCGCAAAAATCGGCTAAGCGCAAGAGGGAAACGCGGCGACCGCGTCCAGTGGACGAAGCAGGGAGGCGCGGTTGGCTGCGCAGCCGAGCCGCTGCCTGCGGCAGAAGCAGGCGAGGCGGAGCAGGGGCAGCCGTCCAAATATGCAAGCGGGCTGCGTCCCGCGCCGCATATTTGGGCAACGGCAACCCGGAGCAGCGCTCCGGTTTTTGCAAGCGGGCGCCGTCCCGCGCCGCAAAAATCGGCTAAGCGCAAGAGGTTTCACTGGGTACCATCCACTCTGGCCGCACTCACGTGAGGCCTAGTGGGTTGCAAACCCCTGCATCTTAGTCGGCGTTTGCCCTGCGGGCGAGTGCCCGGAAAGTTTACTCTGATCCTATCTAAAATCCAATCCCTGCTCCTGTGAGCGGGGATTTTTGTTTTGTGTTGCTTTTTATTTAGGATCTAAACCCACCCGCCGCCCTTAGATGAACCCCCCGGCCTGCGGCCGCGCCCCTGCCGGGGCTCTGAACTTTTCGCTTCTCCCTTACCCAGAAGGAGCAGTTTGCGATTTAGAGCCCCACCGGGGCGGGCCCGCAGGGCCGGGGGAACCTCTAGAGGGCGGGTGGGTGGGTAAAAATAATCCCCCAGATAGAGCGGCAAAGCCTTCGCTACGGCATCCGCCGTGAGGCGTAGCAGTTATATAGAAGTCTGCGGAGCCCCCAGGACGTCTCGTGGGAGCGTGCAGCGACCACAGGTCTTGGATCAGAGCAGCGTTTCAAAGGCCGTTAAGAAAAATGCCGCCGCCGTTTTAGAGTGTCCGTGGTTTTCATGGGCCAGGTGTTTCTGCATT
>CAJFNF010000078.1 GCA_904394215.1 uncultured Faecalibacterium sp. | reverse complement strand
ACTTTTGACAACAAGGAGGACATGGATGAAAGCATGGAATAAGTTCTGCTGCGCCCTGGCATCGCTGGTGCTGCTGATGGGCAGTCTGGCCGCCCCGGCCTTTGCCTATGGGACGGAAACGGCGGACCCCACCCCCGCCCCGGCACCTGCTCCCGTCACGGTTCCCACCGAGGAGCCTGCGGAAGAAACCCCGGTAACGGTACAGGAAGAAGTCACTGGTCCCCTGACGCCGGAGGGCAACCTGACCCTGGTGGATGATTACCACACCACCTATTCGGACGGCTCCGGGCAGCAGTTCATTACGCTTGTGAGCAAGTCCGGGGCTTATTTCTACCTGGTGATTGATCGTGCCGCGGATGGAGACGAAACGGTCCACTTCATGAATTTGGTGGATGAGGCCGATCTGCTGGCCCTCATGGAAGAAGAAGATATTCCGCAGCCGGAACCGGAACCGCAGCCGGAACCCGAACCGGAACCCGAGCCCATGCCGGAACCTGAACCGGAAAAAGAGGAAGGCGGAGCCGGTAAATTCGTGCTGGTTCTGTTGGTGCTGGCAGGCATCGCCGGCGGTGGAGGCTACTTCTGGATGAAGCTGCAGCAGAAGAAGCGGGAGGCCGAGGAAAACAAGCCTGATCCCGACGCCGATTACCGGGAAGATGAAGAAGAAATCATTCTCCCCGACGGTGAACCCGAACCGGATGCAGCGCAGGACGAGGAAGCTGAACGCAAGGCATACCAGACCAGCGACGGTTACGAGGAAACTGAATAATCCAAACAATCAAAAACGAGGGGATGGCAAAGCCGTCCCCTCAAATTACATATCACTATATCTTATACGTCGATATTTTTTTCCAGTTTAGAGGAAAGCCCATTGCGTTCAAAAGTTCATCTTCCGCTATGTGATTTGTTGCCTTCAATAATTTGTCAATGCATTGGGTTAGAGATTTTTTAAATGTGTGAAACTCATTCGGAGAAAGTAAGTATCGGAAGGCGATGACCATAGCAAACAGATCGCGTTTTCCTAATATATAGGCATTCCCTGTTTTAGAAATGCAAAGCTTTTGATGAAGAATGGTATCAGGAATGGTGTCCTTGGTACGGTAGGAAAAAAGCCGCTCATTATGGGCACACACGTTTCTGAATTTCGTTAGTACTGTTAAATATTGCCGGAGTTGTTTTTCATTAACATGGAGGAAATTTTTACTGACTTTGGTTTGAAGGTCTGATGTCAAAAAGATATACATTTTTGATAATGAACCAAATGTCATTGCGTTCACCAGTACCCACAATGGTACATTATTATAGGTGTTTCTTTGATATTCAATATAAGGGTACTGTGTAGACTGGGATAGCCTTGTCAGCTCGGAAATCAAACGAGAGATGCCAGCCTGATGTTTGGCGATACTATTGTAGTTTGCTGGATTTAAGTATGCGCTTTGGTTTTCTCCATATTTTTCTGTAAAGTAGTAGGACAAAAGAGAACGCAGATGTTGTTCTATATGTAAGAGATATCTTAAAAACAGAGCCCGGATGTTTTCGTCGAACTCATATAAAGATACAATTTCATCAAGAGAAGTTCCACTCTTATAAATTTTCTGACCTGGAATACGGAAGATATGCTTATAGCCGGTAACAAGAGAATAGTAACCAATTTCCTGTAGCTTAGCCTTTGCTTTGACTTCGTCAGGAATAAGGATGTGTTTCTCCTCTTTTAATTTTGTGAGCTGTTGCTCATACGTCATAAAAGGTTTTGGCATATTATATCCTCATGTCAGCAAATAAAGAAAAGGAGGTCCCTTACGGAACCTCCCCTCTGGCTACGGGCCTCACAAGTTTCCGCAGCACGATCACTGTACATAGTATATGCAGAAGTGTTGAAATTGTCAACAACAAATTTTGAAAGGAGAATTGATTTGCCTAAGTTGATTGTGGGCGAAAAGCCCTCTGTCGCTCAGGCCATTGGCAAGGCCCTGGGCATTACCAAACGCTGCGACGGGTATCTGGAAGGAGAGGAATTTCTCGTCAGCTGGTGTGTTGGCCATCTGGTGGAGCTGGCTCTACCCGGCAACTATGACCCGAAACTGGTCAAATGGTCCAAGGCGGACCTGCCCATTCTGCCCAAAGCGTGGCAGTACCTGGTGTCACCGTCCACCCAAAAGCAGTTTGAAGTCCTGCGCAGCCTCATGGTCCGGCCTGATGTGGACCAGCTTGTCTGTGCCACCGATGCCGGGCGGGAAGGAGAGCTGATTTTCCGCCTCGTCTATCACCAGTGTGGTTGTACGAAACCCTTTACCCGGCTCTGGATCAGCAGCATGGAGGATGCCGCCATCCGGGAAGGATTCGCCCACCTGAAGCCCTCAACCGAATACGATGCTTTATACGAAGCAGCCCTTTGCCGGGAGCGTGCCGACTGGTTGGTCGGTATCAACGCCACCCGGCTTTTTTCGTGCCTGTATGGTCAGCCCCTGAACGTAGGCCGGGTGATGACCCCTACCCTTGCCATGACGGTGAGCCGGGAAGCTGCCATCGATGCGTTTCGGCCTGAACCGTTCTATCTGATTCAGCTTCGGACAGGAGGTTATATGGCATCCAGCGAACGATTCAAGGACAAGACCCAGGCCGAGGCGCTGCTGGCAGAGTGCCGGAAAGCCAGCGAGGCAGTCCTGCAAAAAAACGAACGAAAGGAGAAAACAGAACGTCCGCCCGCCCTCTATGACCTGACATCTCTCCAGCGGGATGCCAACCGGCTGCTGGGCTATTCGGCGCAGCAGACCCTCGATTACACCCAAGCCCTTTATGAAAAGAAGCTGGTGACCTATCCCCGCACCGACAGCCGGTATTTGACCGAGGATATGGAGCCGGGTCTGCCGGACCTGGTTCGCCAGACCGCCGCCCATTTCGGTGTGATCGGCGAAATCCCCATCCACGCCGGGCAGGTCATCAACAGCAAAAAGGTCAGCGACCACCACGCAATCCTGCCCACCAGGAGCATGGCGAAAGCTGACCTTTCTTCTTTGCCCGCGGGAGAAGCCTCTGTCCTTCGGCTGATTGCGGCCCGGCTGCTGGCTGCCGTAGGAGTGCCGTACCGCTATGCGGAAACCACGGTACAGATGGAATGTGCCGGAACAGTCTTTACTGCCAAGGGCAAAGCCGTTTTGGTCGAGGGCTGGAAAGCGGTGGAGCAGGCTGTCCTTGGGAATGCCGCTGAAAAAGACAAGGAAAAACTGGAACTTCTGCCCGAAGTGCAGGGTCAAGAGACTCTGCCCATCCTGGACGCCCAGCTGAAAGAGGGCCAAACATCCCCGCCCAAACCCTACACGGAAGACACTCTGCTCTCGGCCATGGAAACAGCCGGGAAAGAGCGTATGCCGGAGGAAGCCGAGCGCCGGGGCATCGGGACCCCTGCCACCCGGGCGGGCATCATCGAGAAGCTGGTCAAGAAAGGTTTTCTCACCCGTGAGGGCAGCGGAAAGACAAAGAACCTGATCCCCACTGAGAAAGGACGGGCACTGATCGCTGTCATGCCCGAAGAAATCCAGTCACCTGCCATGACCGCTGACTGGGAGCAGCAGCTCCTGCAGATCGAGCGGGGTGAACTGGAACCCGAAACCTTTATGAATGAGATCGAACAGATGGTGGCCTCCCTGGTCGAAACCAGTGAGGCAGTGAAAGGAGCAAAAATGCTTATGAAGAACAATGGCAAGATCGTTGGTGTCTGTCCCCACTGTGGTGCTGAGGTAGTTGAGCGTGAAAAAGGTTGGTTCTGCGCGAACCGGGAGTGCCGGTTTGTGATTTGGAAGGACAACGCCTTTTTCAAGCGGCTGGGCAAACACGTTTCCGCCAAGCTGCTGCAAGAGCCAGCGCACCAGTAGAACTTATAACGCCTCTGTCCTGATGACCACCGAGGCTGATGGGCGGGCACAGTTCAGCCTGGAGTTTGAGAACGGAGGCAACCGCTGATGCAGGACGTTTTGGAACGCTTTTTCGCTGCCGAAAGCAATGTCTACCTGATTTTGCAGCTTAAGTCTGGGCCGGAGACACGGAACGAGCAGTTTGAATCACTGGACCGGTTGGCGCAGATGGGAAAGAAGCCGGATTTGATGCACTATGAGAATGCCTATTTTGCCAACACGCCGGCATATCTTCACGGCATGGACACTGCCGAAGCGCTGGAAGAACTTTATATGCAGTTCAATCTTTATCGTCCGCCTGACTTTAAAGGACACAGCCTTTCGGTCAGTGATGTAATCGCGCTGAAACTGGATGGGCACGCCTGTGCATTTTTTGTGGACAGGATCGGTTTCAAGGAACTGCCGGAATTTCTGGAAAAGATGAAGGAAACCGCCTGTTCCCGGCCGTCGCTGAAAGGGCAGCTGAAACGGCCTGAAAGACCGGATTCTCCTGCAAAGGGGAAAAAACACAGAGAAAGGGATACACGATAATGAATTTCACCTATGAAGAAGTCAACCTGATGGCGCTTTACAACGCCGGCAGCCGTGAACGGCTGATCGAAGTGTTGACCGAGATGCGAACCTATCTCACTTTTTCCGAAACGGAGCTGCGAGACCTGACCGACAGCACTCTCGACAAGCTGGCCGGCATGACCGATGCAGAGTTTGATGAGCTGGACCTGTACCCAGATTTTATTTGAGGAGGGCTTATGGCGGACGAAAAAGCGACCGAAAGTAAGTGGCAGTGCTATATCATCCCTGACCTTGCCACCTGGACGGGGGCAGCAGGAAGCAAGCCACATACACCCATCGAGTTCTATGACACCTACGAGCAGGCTGTGGCCCGGTTTCAGGAGCTGCGCTCT
>CAJFNF010000077.1 GCA_904394215.1 uncultured Faecalibacterium sp. | reverse complement strand
AAAGGGCCTGCCGCCTGCAATTCACAGACAACAAGCCCTTTCAGCTGTTTGAACTATTTTTATTTCAAATTATTGTCTAACTTTTTGGGGTCACTTCAACCGGAGAAAGCGGTCCGTTTTTCTTAGGGGACTTCAGCCCCGGCCCTTGCCGGTAAGCTTGCCCAGCAGCACCTTCCACTTGGGATAGCCCCAGCGGGGGTCTTCGGTGAAATCGTCTGCCAGCTTCCAGGGGTAAACCGTGCCGTCAAAGTAGAGGTTCCCCGCCTCGTCCACATTGGTCAGCTTTTTGGGCAGGTACTCCTCATTGTAGTAGCCGGTCTTGGGGCGAATCCAGTGAAGGGTGCCGTCTTCATCCATTCCCGCGGCCCAGGCGCCGAACACAAAGGTGGCCGCCTCGCCGTAGCAGTGCTGTTCAAAACGGATCCGGCCATCGTAGTAGAACTTGATGACTTCCAGGGTCCCCGACTCCTTTTTGCCGTCGCGGCCCAGTGTGGGGCGATAGTCCTGCTGGTACCGGCAGCCGCAGTGACTCCCGGCAAAGTCTCTGGGATGGTATGCCATACCCTTCACCTTTCCCTTTCTCTTATACATTATATAGGCGGGCGGCTGGGCCCCCGCGTTTTTACCGTTCCACCTGATAGGGCCAGGCCAGAATCCCGCCCAGGTCATACACGTTGTGGTAGCCCATGGCTTCCAGCTGGCGGGCGGCCATGGCGCTGCGCTGGCCGCTGCGGCAGTAGACCAGCCAGGGGGCCTCCTTGTCGGGGATCACCTGGTCTGCCTTGATACGGATCAGGCCCAGGGGCAGCAGTTTGGCCCCCGGGATATGCCCTGTGACATACTCGGAGGGCTCCCTCACATCCACCGGGAAGCCCTCGCCGGCCTCCATCATCCGCCGGGCTGCGGCGGGGGTAATTCGTTGCACCATCGTTTCTCTCTCCTCTCCAGGTCTTTGTTCCATCTTATGATAGCAAACCTTTTTTGTTTTCACAAGGCTTTTCAAATTTCTTTCCCCGTGCTATACTGAACATAACCAAACAAGGAGGTTCAAGGATGCGATTTTCTACCAAAAGCCGGTATGGCCTGCGCCTGATGGCGGAGCTGGCCTGTTCCACTTCGGGGCGCGCCATGCCCCTGAAGGAGATCAGCGAGCGCCAGCAGCTCAGCCTGAAATACCTGGAGCAGCTGGTCACCCCGCTGGTCCGGGCCGGCCTGGTCAAGAGCGAACGGGGCAGCCAGGGCGGCTACCGCCTGGCCAAAGACCCCCGGGACACCACCGCCGGTGAAATCCTCGCCGCCATGGAGGGGAGCGTCGCCCCCATCCCCTGCCTCGAGACCGAAACCAACGCCTGCCCCCTGTCGGATCAGTGCGCCACCCTCCCCTTTTGGGCGGGGCTGGACGATGCAATCAACCAGTATCTCAACAGCGTCACCCTGGCCGATATCGCCAAGAGCATGGCAGAAGCCGCCGGCGGCCCCTGTGCCTGCGCAAAAAATCGAACTCCGGAGGAAAAAACATCTTGACATTTGCCGTGGGATTCGATATTATAGGGGTATAGCTCAGTTGGTAGAGCAGCGGTCTCCAAAACCGCGTGCCGTGAGTTCGAGACTTACTACCCCTGCCAAGAGCACAGTGCCAGCCGGCACTGTGCTTTTTTGTTTGTTTCGGCCGTCGCCGGGCCACACTTCCCCTGTGGGATTTCGATTGCAAGGAGGCGCCTATGGATCTCGAATACCTGGTTTTGCTGCAGCACCTGCGGGAAGCCGCCGGCTTTTTCCTCACCCCGGTGATGGAGGGCATCAGCGCCATCGCTGCCAGCTCCCTCACCATCGCAGTGGCCGCCTTTGTGTTCTGGGCCCTGGACCGGCAGTTCGGCAGCTTCCTGATGCTGAACTTTGTGGGCAGCAGCCTGCTGAACCAGACCGTCAAGCTCACCGCCTGCGTCTACCGGCCCTGGGTGCGGGACCCACGGATTGTCCCCGACCCCAGCGCCATCGAATCCGCCACCGGCTACTCCTTCCCCTCGGGCCACACCCAGAGCGCCACTGCCATCTATGGCAGCATCGCCCTCTGGTTCGGCAAAAAGCGGAAGTGGCTGGCGGCCCTGATGGTGGTGATGATCCTGCTGACCGCCTTTTCCCGGAACTATCTGGGGGTCCACACCCCCCAGGACGTGGTGGTGGCCATGGTGCTGTGCGGGGCCTACCTCTGGCTCAACAGCCGGATCCTGGCCCGCCTCCGGCGCCAGCCCGAATTTGACAAGACGGTGGCCCTGGTGGGGGTGGTGCTGTCCCTGGCCGCCGTCCTGTGGTTCCTGGCCAAGGACTATCCCCTGGACTACCAGAACGGGGTGCTGCTGGTGGACCCTGAGCTCATGATGGAGGACGGCTTCATGTCGGCAGGCATGGTGCTGGGCTTTTTCCCCGGCTGGCTCATCGAGCGACGGTGGCTTCGGTTTTCCACCAAGCGCCATTCGGCGGGGCAGATTGTCCTCTCCCTGGCGGCCCTGGTGCCCATGCTGCTGATCTATAAGCAGATGCCGGGCCTGCTGGCCGGCATCACCGGCCCCCTCTGGGCCTGCTACCTCAGCTGTGCCTTCCTGGCCTTCTATGTCACCGCCCTGGTGCCGGCGGTGCTCTGCCTGCTCCAGCGGCGGGGCATCCTTCCCCAGGATTGAATCCCAGCCTCCCTGCAGGGAGGCTTTTTTCGTGGCTGCGTTTGATTTTAGAGGCCTCGAACAAAATCGAAAAAAATTGCATTTCAGGCTTGACAATCCGCCTGTCCGCTGATATAATAAAACACGTTCCGGCGGTCAGACGCCGGCGGCCATCCTAAGTATGGCCCGGTAGCTCAGTTGGTTAGAGCACCAGCCTGTCACGCTGGGGGTCGTCGGTTCGAGCCCGATCCGGGTCGCCATTTGCTGCTATAGCTCAGTTGGTAGAGCGCATCCTTGGTAAGGATGAGGTCGGCAGTTCGAATCTGCCTAGCAGCTCCACAGCAGATACCCTTGAAGCCATTTCGCTTCAGGGGTATTTTTTATGCTTTTTTGCCTGGTTCAACAGCCAACCCCGCCGGTGGAAAATCCGCCGGAATTTTGGCCCCTGCAGCGGCATGTTTTGCTCAAAGGGCAGAAAACGCCCTGCCCCATTGACGAACGGGCTCCATCTTTGTAATATAAGGGATGGCGGAAGCTATACATGTTGAACTGCCGCCGGTTTGGAGGTGTCATAGATGTATTTAAAGGACGCGCAGATTGGGCGTACCTACATTGTAGAAGAGATCAGCCTGCCCTTCCAGATGGAGCGGCGGCTGGAGGCTCTGGGGATGACCCGGCAAACCCCCATCTCGGTTTTGAACCGGAAAGGGAAAGGGATCCTCATCATCAAGCTGCGGGGCACCCGTTTTGCCCTGGGCTACAATATTACCAAAAACATCCAAGTAAAGGAAGGTGAACCCAATGCCTGAACAGCATGATATGACCATCGGGTTCATCGGCAACCCCAACTGCGGCAAGACCACCCTGTTCAACGCCTACACCGGCGCCAACCTGAAAGTGGCCAACTGGCCCGGGGTGACGGTGGAAAAGGTGGAGGGTGCTGTCAAGCACCACGGCCTGAATATCCATCTGGTGGACCTGCCGGGCACCTACAGTCTGACTTCCTACACCATGGAAGAGACGGTGGCCCGGCAGTTCATTCTGAGCAACGAAGTGGACGTCATCATCAACGTGGTGGACGCCTCGGCGCTGGAGCGGGGCCTGTACCTGACTTTGCAGCTGCTGGAGCTGGGCAAGCCGGTGGTGATGGCCCTGAACATGATGGACATCGTGGAAAAGCGGGGCATGGAGATTGACCTCCACCGCCTGCCCGAGATGCTGGGCATCCCGGTGATCCCGGTGTCGGCCCGGCAGCGCCGGGGCCTAGACGCCCTGCTGCATGCAGCGGCCCACCACAAGGACAGCACCGGCCCGGACCCCCTGATCCACCAGCACAAGACCCAGTCCCACCACCAGCACGACCACCATGCCGAATACACCATGGTGTACTCCGACGCCATTGAGGACAAGATCGACCAGATCATCCCCGAGCTGGAGCACCGGTACCCCGGCCTGACCAACTACCGCTGGCACGCCCTCAAGCTGCTGGAAGGGGACCAGGAAATCACCAAGAAGTACCCGGTGGACCTGCCCCAGGTGCTGGACCGCAGCTATGAGTCGGACATCATCAACCAGAAATACGACTTCATCGGCGAGATCATCGACGAGGTGCTGATCCACAAGGAGCGCCAGGACGTGCTGACCGAGCGGGCCGACCAGGTCCTCACCAGCCGGATCTGGAGCATCCCGGTGTTCTTCGTCATCATGGCGGCCATCTTCTTCCTCACCTTCACGGTGGGCGACTGGCTGAAGGGCTACCTCCAGCTGCTGATCGACTGGATTTCGGACGGGGCCATGGCAGGCCTCACTGCCATCCATGCCGGCGACGTCCTCACCTCCCTGATCGTCCAGGGCGTCATCGCCGGCGTGGGCACCATCATCACCTTCCTGCCCAACATCCTGATCCTGTTCCTCTGCCTGGCCCTGCTGGAAGACAGCGGCTACATGGCCCGTGTGGCCTACGTGATGGAGGGGATCATGAGCAAGATGGGCCTGTCGGGCCGGGCCTTCATCCCCATGCTGCTGGGCTTTGGCTGCACGGTGCCGGCCATCATGGCCTCCCGCGCCCTGGAAAACAAGCACGACCGCCTGAAGGTCATGCTGGTAACCCCCTTCATGAGCTGCAACGCCCGTCTGACCGTGTACATCCTGTTCTCCGAGATGTTCTTCGGGGATCACGCCATGCTGGTGGCCTACTCCATGTACCTGATCGGCATTGTGGTGGCCATCCTGATTTCGGCCCTGCTCCACCTGCTGGACCGGAAAAAGGAGAACGCCAACTACCTGCTGATCGAGCTGCCTGAGTACAAGCTGCCCGACGCCCACACCGTGGCCATCTACGTCTGGGAAAAGATCATGGACTACCTGGAAAAGGCCGGCACCACCATCTTCATCGCCACCCTGATCATCTGGGTGATCATGAACTTTGGCCCCTCCGGCTACACCCCCGACACCGCCAACAGCTTTGGCGCCGTCATCGGCAAGGTCCTGACCCCCTTCTTCGCCCCCATCGGCCTGGGCTTCTGGCAGATCGCCGTGGCCCTGATCGCCGGCATCTCGGCCAAGGAAGTGGTGGTGTCCAGCTGCGCCGTCCTGTTCGGCATTGTCAACGCCAGCTCCCCCGCCGGCATGGCCGCCTTTGCGTCGGCCCTGGAAGGCATCGGCTTCGGCCCCTTCAACGCCCTGTGCCTGATGGTCTTCTGCCTGCTGTACATCCCCTGCGCCGCTGCCCTGGCCACCATCCGCAAGGAGTCGGGCAGCTGGGCCTGGATGGGCTTCACCGCCCTGTTCCAGCTGTCCGTGGCCTGGGTTGTCACCTTCCTGGTCTACCAGGTGGGGATGCTGATCCTGTAAAGGAGGCTGCCTGATGTTATCGGTTCTGGTCCCGGTGGTGATCGTGGCGCTCCTGGCCCTGTGGCTGGTGTGGGCCCTGGCCTGCATCCGCCGCCGCAAACGCAGCGGCAAGGGCTGCGGCAGCTGCTCTGCCTCCTGCCCCTACCACGACCACTGCAAATCCTGAAAGCCTGTTAAAAAAGCCCTCTGCCGGTGAACTGATCCAAATTGTGCGGACAGTACAAAAAAGCCCCAAGTGTAGGATATTAGGATTCAGCAGGAGTGGCGGAGCGTTAGCGGAGCCACTCCTGCT
>CAJFNF010000076.1 GCA_904394215.1 uncultured Faecalibacterium sp. | reverse complement strand
GTGGGGCAAGATGCTGAACGTGGAAAAGGCCCGGGCCGACAAGATCTACGGCAACGACAAGCTGATGCCGGTGGTGCTGGCCCTGGGCTGCGGCATCGGCGACGAGTTCGACATCTCGAAACTGCGCTATGACAAGGTGTTCATCATGGCCGATGCCGATGTGGACGGCTCCCACATCTGTACCCTGATGCTGACCTTCTTTTTCCGCTATATGCGCCCCCTGATTGAGCAGGGCCACGTCTATGTGGCCCAGCCTCCCCTGTTCCGGGTCCAGAAGGGCAACGTGGTAAAATACGCCTACAACGAAAAGGAAATGGCTGCCCTGAGCCAGGAGATGCCCGGCGCCAAGGTCAACCGGTACAAGGGCCTGGGCGAGATGAACCCGGAACAGCTGTGGGAGACCACCATGAACCCCGACAACCGGGTCATCGTCCAGATCACCATCGAGGACGCCGAAAAGGCCGACGAGGCCTTCACCATCCTGATGGGCGACCAGGTGGAGCCCCGCCGCCGGTTCATTGAGAACAACGCCCAGTATGCACGGCTTGACGTATAACCGGCCGTAAAACTGATACCCGCGGCCTGCCGCCGGATTCCCGATGGAATGCGCCGGCGGCGCCGGCCGCCTGTTTGGAGGAACTATGGAAGAAGATTACGTCATGATACCCGGCACCGGGACCAAGAAGATCATCCGGGACGTCAAGAAGGAAATTGAGACCGCCTTCCTGGATTACTCGATGTCGGTCATCGCCTCCCGTGCCCTGCCCGACGTGCGGGACGGCCTCAAGCCGGTCCACCGCCGCATCCTGTACACCATGCACGAGCGTGGCAACGACCCCAGCCATCCCTACCGCAAGTCGGCCGACACCGTCGGCGCCGTGCTGGGCTCCTATCACCCCCACGGCGACGCGTCGGTCTACGACGCCATGGTCCGTCTGGCCCAGGACTTTTCCCTGCGCTATCCCCTGGTGGACGGCCAGGGCAACTTCGGTTCGGTGGACGGCGACCCCGCTGCTGCCTACCGTTACACCGAGGCCCGCATGAGCCGTGTGGCGGTGGAAATGCTCACCGACATCGACAAGGACACGGTGGACTGGGCCCCCAACTTTGACGAGACCAAGAAGGAGCCCCAGGTGCTGCCCAGCCGCTTCCCCAACCTGCTGGTGAACGGCAGCCAGGGCATCGCCGTGGGCATGGCCACCAACATCCCGCCCCACAACCTGGGGGAGGTGGTGGACGGGTGTGTCGCCTACATCGACAACCCCGACATCGACCTGGCCGGCCTGATGGAGCACATCAAGGGACCCGACTTCCCCACCGCCGGCATCATCATGGGCCGCAGCGGCATCCGGGCCGCCTATGCCACCGGCCGGGGCAAGATCACCCTCCGGGGCCGGGCCGTCATTGAGGAAAAGAAAAACGGCAAGTTCCAGATCATCATCACCGAGATCCCCTATATGGTCAACAAGGCCCGGCTGATCGAGAGCATCGCCGACCTGGTGAAGGACAAGCGGATCGAGGGCATCACCGACCTGAACGACGAGACCAACCGGAAGGGCATGCGGATTGTCATCGACCTGCGCCGGGACGCCAACCCCCAGGTGGTGCTGAACCAGCTGTACCGGTACACCCAGCTGCAGGACACGGTGGGCGTCATCATGCTGGCCATCGACCACAAGATCCCCCGGGTGCTGACCCTCAAGCAGATGATCGCCAAGTACGTGGAGTTCCAGGATGAGGTGATCCGCCGGCGCACCAGCTATGATCTGAAGAAGGCCCAGGAGCGGGCCCACATCCTGGAGGGCCTGAAGAAGGCCACCGACATTGTGGACGAGCTGATCGCCACCATCCGGGCCTGCAAGGGCGGCATGGCAGAGGCCAAGGCCGCCATCATCGAGAAATTCGGCTTTGACGATCCCCAGGCGGACGCCATTGTCAAGTTGCAGCTGGGCCGTCTGGCCGGCCTGGAAATCCTCAAGATCGAGGAAGAGCTGTCCGGTCTCCAGAGCAAGATCAGCGACTGGCAGGCCATCCTGGCCGACGACAGCCGGGTGCTGGCCATCGTCAAGGAGGAGCTGCTGGACATCAAGCGCCGGTTCGGCGACGAGCGCCGCACCGAGATCGAGACGGTCACCGGCGAGGTGGACATCGAAGACCTGATCGCCGAGGAGCAGTGCGTCTATACTCTGACCCAGGCGGGCTATGTCAAGCGCCAGCCCAAGGCCATCTACCAGGCCCAGCACCGGGGCGGCCGGGGCATCCTGGGCATGACCCGGAAGGAAGAGGACATTGTCCAGGAAATGTTTGTGGGCTCCACCCACGACTATGTCCTGTTTGTCACCGACCGGGGCCGGCTGTTCCGGATCAAGGGCTACACCATTGCCGAGGGCAGCCGCACCAGCAAGGGGGCCCACATCGTCAACCTGCTGCAGCTGGCTGAGGGCGAAAAGGTCACCAACATGATCCGCCAGTCCGCCAAGGACACCAGCGAGGAAGGCTATGTCACCATGGTGACCCGCCAGGGCCTGATCAAGCGCACCCCCCTGACCCAGTACGCCAATATCCGAAAGAGCGGACTGATCGGCATCGCCCTGAACGAGGGGGATTCCATCGCCTGGACCCGCCTGACCACCGGCAACGACACCCTGATTGTGGCCACCCGCAACGGCCAGGCCATCCGGTTCTTTGAGGGCGAAGCCCGTCCCATGGGCCGCAGCGGCCACGGCGTCCGGGCCATCCGCCTGGAGGAAGGGGACGAAGTGGTGGGCGTCTCCATCTGCCGCGAAGGCGCCACCGTCCTCACCGTCACCGAACAGGGCAAGGGCCGCCGGAGCCAGATTGAGGACTACCGCCTCACCGGCCGCGGCGGCAAGGGCGTCCGAAACTATGACGCCGCCAAGGACAAGGTGGCCGGCATCAAGATTGTGGACGACACCGACGATGTGCTGCTCAGCAGCCAGGAGGGCGTCATCATCCGGATGCACGCCGCCGACATCACCATCCAGAGCCGCTACGGCAGCGGCGTCCGTGTGATGCGTCTGGGGGACACCGACCGGGTGACGGTGGTGGCCCGCACCGACCACGACGACGAGGCCGAGATCGCCAAGCCAGAGGAGGAGGCCGGCGACGCCGAGCCCACCGCCGAGGAAGTGGCAGCCATGGAGGCCGCCGAAGCCGCCGAGGCAGCCGCCGAGACCCCTGCCGACGACACCGACGGCCAGGAGTAAGGCCCTTCCCTATCCCAAGCAACCCAGCGCCTGCCAAAGCAGGCGCTTTTTTGATGGGACGGTTTCTATGGACAAACCGCCGCATCGTATGATATCCTGTGGCTGATGAGGGAGTAGCGGGCGCCGGGGGGGCACCCCCTGGCGCGGCAAGTCAACATACTGGCCCGCCGGGCCTGGCTTGCTGCGAAGGACGCCGTCGTGGCGTGCCTTTTCTGCGAGACTCATGTTCCCAGCACCTGGGGTGCTGTGTGCATGGAGTCTGCCTTTCTCACGAAAACGGAACTCCGGACACGGCCCTGCAGGGCTGTGTCCGTTTTGTTTGTGTATAGGGAGGAATAAGAAGATGACCTGGAGTCTCCGATTTGTAATCAACAGTATGCTGCTGGGGGTGGGCCTGGCCATGGATGCCTTTTCGGTGTCCCTGGCCAACGGCCTCCACGAGCCCAGGATGGGCCGGCGCCGGATGGCCGCCATTGCGGGGGTGTTCGCCGGCTTTCAGGCCCTGATGCCCCTGCTGGGCTGGATCTGCGTCCACACGGTGGTCCAGCTGTTTGCGGGCTTTGAAGCCTTCATCCCCTGGATTGCCCTGATCCTGCTGGCCTACATCGGCGGCAAGATGCTGCTGGAGGGCTTCACCAACAAGGAGGAGGAAGAGGCCGAGGCGGTGAGCAAGGGCGGCCTGGTGCTCCAGGGCATCGCCACTTCCATCGACGCGCTGTCGGTGGGCTTTACCATCGCCTCCTACGGCCCGGTGATGGCCCTGGTGTGCGCCCTGATCATTGCGGCGGTCACCTTTGTGATCTGCTGGGCGGGCCTTGTGATCGGCCGGAAGTTCGGCACCCGCCTGGCAGGCAAGGCCACCATCCTGGGGGGCGCCATCCTGGTGTTCATCGGCCTGGAGATCTTTGTTTCCTCCCTGTGATGGGTATTTTTTGGAATCTGGCGGGAAAAGTTTTTCCGGAAGAAACCGGCCGTGGATAAAAATCGTTCACATTTGTACGCTATACTACAGAAGTTCCATTCTTTTGACCGGCAACAGAAAGGGAAAGGCAATCCCACATGCTAGAATTACGCAACATCAAAAAAGATTACCCCATGGGCAACACGGTGGTCCACGCCCTGAAAGGGGTCAGCATCCAGTTCCGGCGGTCGGAATTCGTCTCGATTCTGGGCCCTTCGGGATGCGGCCTGGACCAGTACACCGACGGCGACCTGATCATCAACGGCCGCTCCACCAAATCCTTCCAGGACCGGGACTGGGATTCCTACCGCAACCACTCGGTGGGCTTTGTGTTCCAGAGCTATAACCTGATCCCCCACCAGACCGTCCTGCGGAACGTGGAGCTGGCCCTGACTTTGTCCGGCGTCAGCCGGAGCCAGCGGCGGGACCGGGCGGTGGAGGCCCTGGAAAAGGTAGGCCTGGGTAACCAGCTGTACAAGCGCCCCAGCGAGATGTCGGGCGGCCAGATGCAGCGGGTGGCCATCGCCCGCGCCATCGTCAACAATCCAGACATCATCCTGGCCGACGAGCCCACCGGCGCCCTGGACACCGAGACCAGCGTCCAGGTGATGGAGCTGCTGAAGGAGATCAGCAAGGACCGCCTGATTGTGATGGTCACCCACAACCCGCCCCTGGCCGAGAAGTATTCTTCCCGGATCATCCGGGTGCTGGACGGCAACCTGATCAGCGATTCCAACCCCCTGACCCCCGCCGAGGTGGAGCAGGAGCGGGCCGTCGACAACGCAGAACTGGAGGCCAACAAGGGCAAAAAGATCCGCAAGCCCTCCATGTCCTTTGCCACCTCCTTTGGCCTGTCCCTGAAAAACCTGTTCACCAAGAAGGGCCGCACCACCCTGACCGCTTTTGCGGGGTCCATCGGCATCATCGGCATTGCATTGATTTTGTCGGTGTCCCGGGGCATGACCGACTATATCGACGTGACGCAGGAGAACGCCCTGTCCTCCTATCCCCTGTCCATCCAGGCCACCAATATCGACCTGACCAGCCTGATCCAGACCTTCATGAACCTGAACACCGAGACCGGGGATCACGACAAGGACGCAGTCTATGAGCGGCCGGCGGTGCAGGAGCTGGTTTCGGCCATCAACAACCTGGATGTGGCCCAGAACGACCTGAAGTCCTTCAAGACCTATCTGGAAGGGCAGCTGGCCGACCCGGAATCCGCCCTCAGCGGGGCTTTGAGCGGGATCCAGTATTCCTACAACATCTCCCCCCAGATCTATACCAAGAACGCTGACGGGGAGATCATCCACTCGGACACCACCGAGATGATGCAGCAGCTGCTGATTTCCATGATGGGCACCGGCGCGGCCGATGCCTCCTGGATGACCGGGAGCAGCGGCACCACCAGCGGCAGCACCTCCGCCACCGATATGACCAGCATGTCCTCCATGATGGGGGGCGGGATGATGACCCTCTGGCAGGAGCTGCTGCCCGGCAAGGACGGGGCGGCGGTGAACGACCTGCTGACCCGTCAGTATGACCTGATTTATGGTTCCTGGCCTGCCAGCTACGACCAGGTTGTGCTGGTGGTGGATGAAAACAACGAGCTGGACGATATGACACTCTACGCCCTGGGCCTGATTTCCCAGGACGAGATGATGGACATCGCCGACGGCGGCGACGACACCGCCCGGAAGACCCAGTGGAGCTATGAGGAGATCTGCAACAGCGATTTCCGGCTGATCCTCCCCTCTTCCTGCTACAGCTACGACGAGAACGCCGGCCTGTACACCGACCTGCGGGATACCGATGCAGGCCTGAAATACCTCTATGACAACGCCCTGAAGCTCCACGTCACCGGCATCATCCGCCAGAACCCCGACGTGGAAACCACCATGATTTCGGGCAAAATCTGTTACACCTCCGGCCTGATCGACTACATTGTGGACCAGGCCAACCAGTCGGAGGCGGTGCAGGCCCAGAAGGCCAACCCCGACCGGGATGTGCTGACCGGGCTGCCCTTTGCCTCCCGTGCCGACAGCCTCACCAAGGCTGAAAAGGAAAAGGAGATGCGGGCCTATATCGACGGCCTGGACCAGGCCGGCAAGGCCCAGGTCTATGTCCAGATCATGAGCCTGCCCGACGAAGATATGATCACCCAGCAGGTGGACCAGATGCTGGCGGACATGAGCCGGGATGACATGGTGTCCACCCTGTCCCAGGTGCTGACCCAGCAGATGAGCGTCAGCCAGGACCAGATCGACAGCTATCTGGCCGACATGAGCGAGGAGGACCTGAAGTCCACCTTCTCCCAGATGCTCACCGCCCAGATGGAGACCCAGTATGCCCAGCAGGTAACCCAGCAGCTGGCCATGCTGCCCGATTCCCAGAAGGTCAGCGCTCTGGAGCTGGCCATGGACGGCTATACCCCCGACCAGTGGGCGGAATACTATGACAAGATCATGGAATTCTCGGACGCCACCTACGAGGACAACCTGACCACCCTGGGCTGTGTGGACCTGGATTCCCCCTCGGCCATCAATCTCTATTCCGCATCCTTTGACAGCAAGGACGCGGTGGAGGCGGTGATCGCCGACTACAACGCCACGGTGGACGAGCTGCACCAGATCTCCTACACCGACTATGTGGGCCTGATGATGTCGGCGGTGACCTCCATCATCAACGCCATCACCTATGTGCTGATCGCCTTTGTGGCCATCTCCCTGATTGTATCCTCCATCATGATCGGCGTCATCACCCTGATCTCGGTCCAGGAGCGGACAAGGGAGATCGGCATCCTCCGTGCCATCGGCGCTTCCAAGCGGGATGTGTCGGTGATGTTCAACGCCGAAACCGTCATTATCGGCTTTGCTTCGGGCCTGCTGGGCGTCCTGGTGACCTATCTGCTGTGCATCCCCATCAACATGGTGATGCACGCCGTCACCAAGATCCAGTCCCTGAATGCGGTGCTGCCGGTGCCGGCGGCCATCATCCTGATTGCCATCAGCGTCTTCCTGACCCTGATTTCGGGCCTGATCCCCTCCCGCAGCGCGGCCAAGAAAGACCCTGTGGTGGCCCTGCGGAGCGAGTAAACGTAAAAATGTTTTTATGATTTCCCGGCGGGGGCGTCTGCGCAGGCAGGCGCCCCCGCTTTATTTTTAGATCTGGACCCTCCGGGTTGCGGTACCCTGTTTTTGCAGCGGGCCGCAGGAGCGCCCTTGCAAAAAGCAGACCGCGTTCCTCTTGCGCTTAGCCAATTTTCCCTGCGGGCGACGGCGCGCCCTTGTGAAAATTGGAGCGCTGCGCCAGCGGCGGCTCCCTGTTTCGTCCACCGGACGCGGTCGCCGCCGCTGCCCCTGCTCCGCCTCGCTGTATCTGCCGCAGGCAGCGCTCGGCTGCGCAGCCCGCCGCCCTTTAGATGTTCCCCCAGCCCTGCGGGCTCGCCCCCATATGGGGGCTCTGGGCCATTCAATGTTCCCTTATCCGGCAGCTTTGCCGGAACTGTTAGACAGAGTTTTGTGGCTGCTGCGCAGCCTGCACCCAGAAGGAGCAGTTAGAGGTTTGCTCCCCCCGAAGGGGGGATGCCGCGCAGCGGCAGGGGGGATTCCGCTAAAAAGGCGGAGGGTTTAGATCATAAATCAAAATCACAACATTTCGTGCAAAAACAAAAAAGCTCCCCCGGCCAAAAGGCTGAACCGCCCCATATTATGCGGACAGTACAAAAAAGAGGCCTGCAAGGGGTAGAACAAGCGAATCAAAGACTGGCCTGGCGAAGCGAGAGCGGAGCCA
>CAJFNF010000075.1 GCA_904394215.1 uncultured Faecalibacterium sp. | reverse complement strand
CATTCCTGATGCGCCGCATATTCAGGGCACCGCAAGAGGACAGTAGGGAGGCCCCCTCCCTTCCGGGTTGCGGTGCCCTGTTTTTGCTGCGGGCGTCGCAGCGCCCTTGCAAAAAACAGACCGCTGCCCCTGCTCCGCTTCGGCTGTTTCTGCCGCAGGCAGCGCCTCAGCTCCGCAGCCCCCTCTGGGCCAGCGCAGCGACCAAACGGGCCCAGCGGCCCGGACAGCGCTGTGGGCAAAACCTCAAAAGCATATCGCTTTTTTTGAATTTCCCCCTTGCCTCCGGGCCGTTCTATAGACACGGGCCTCCCTTGTGTGGTAGACTAAAGAACAGAACTTCTGCCGCTCCGCCTTTGGGCCGGGCGGATCAGGATGCCCGGACAGGCCGGCAGGGCCCCCGGGATGATATGAAAGGATGGAATTGTGAAATGACCGAACAGGAAGACGCTCTTTTCCGCGAGAGACTGGCCCGTCACCACGACGAGCTGCGCTGGCTGTACATGGAGCTGTATGATAACGGTTCCATGTTCGCCGAGCTGTGCGACCAGATGTACCGCTTTGCAGAGATGCGCAGCGCTGCCCTCAAGGCCCGGGATGCGGCCCGGGAGGCCGAGCCGGAATGGTACAAGCACCGGAACCTGCTGGGCATGATGCTCTACATCGACAACTTCGCCGGCAACCTCCAGGGTGTCCGCGGCAAGCTGGACTACCTGCAGGAGGCCGGGGTCAACTGCATCCACCTGATGCCTTTCCTGAACACCGTCAAGGGCCGGGACGACGGCGGCTACGCCGTGGCGGATTTCCGCACCGTGCGCCCTGACCTGGGCACCATGGAGGACCTGGAGCAGCTCACCGACGCCTGCCACAACAAGGGCATCAACGTCTGCATGGACTTCGTCATGAACCACACCAGCTGCGACCACGAGTGGGCCCGGCGGGCCCTGGCCGGGGACGGCGAATACATGAGCCGCTACTTCTTCTTCGACAACCCCGAGATCCCCGCCGAGTACGAAAAGACGGTGCCCCAGGTGTTCCCCACCACCGCCCCCGGCAACTTCACCCGCCTGGAGGACGGCCGCTATGTGATGACCACCTTCTACCCCTACCAGTGGGACCTGAACTACCGCAACCCCCGGGTGTTCAATGAGATGATGTACAACTTCCTGTTCCTGGCCAACCAGGGCATGGACATCATCCGCATCGACGCGGTGCCCTATATCTGGAAAGAACTGGGCACCAGCTGCCGCAACCTGCCCCGGGTCCACACCATCGTGCGGATGATGCGGATGATCGGCGAAATCGTCTGCCCCAGCGTCATCCTGCTGGGCGAAGTGGTGATGGAGCCGGTGAAGGTTGTCCCCTACTTCGGCACGGTGGACAAGCCCGAGTGCCATCTGCTGTACAACGTCACCACCATGTGCACCACCTGGCACACGGTGGCCACCCGGGACACCCGGCTGCTGCGCAAGCAGCTGGACAGCGTCAGCACCCTGCCCAAGGAATACGTCTTCCTGAACTACCTGCGGTGCCACGACGACATCGGCTGGGGCCTGGACTATGACACCCTCAAGACCTGGGGGATGGACGAGGTGCCCCACAAGAAGTACCTGAACGAGTTCTTCCTGGGCCACACCGAGGGCAGCGTCAGCCGGGGCGAGCTGTACAACGACGACCCCACCACCGGCGACGCCCGGTTCTGCGGCACCACCGCCAGCATGTGCGGCCTGGAAAAGGCCGCCTTTGAGGGCGACAAGGACGGCATGGACACCGCCGTCCGCTTTGACCTGACCCTCCACGCCATGATGCTGTTCCAGTCGGGCATCCCCATGCTGTACAGCGGCGACGAGATCGGCCAGCTCAACGACTACAGCTACAAGGACGACCCCGCCAAGGCTGCCGACAGCCGCTATATCCACCGGGGCCGCCTGCCCTGGGACCGGGCCGCCCAGCGCACCGACACCAAGACCCCCGCCGGCAAGATCTTCCAGGGTCTGCACCAGCTGGAAACCCTCCGCCGGGGCAACGCAGCCTTTGAGGCTTCCGCCGAGTTCCACACCCTGGACACCGGGGACAACGCCGTGCTGGGCCTTTCCCGCACCGGCGGCGGCCAGACCCTGGTGGGCCTGTTCAACTTCGGCGGCGAAGCCAGGAAGGTGACCCTGCCCGCCGGCAGCTTCACCGACATGACCACCGCCCCCGGCAAGAAGAAAAAGGCCCTCAACGGGCCCGTCACCCTGCCCCCCTACAGCTTCTTCTGGCTGCAGAAGAAGGCCTGATCCCCCTTTTTTCGCCTATGACCGCCTGTTTCCCCGCCGGGACAGGCGGTTTTTTTGTTGGTTTTCCACATTGCGGCATCCCGCGGGAACTGCTATAATCGGTCCATACACAAAAGGAGGCTACTATTTCCCAGGAGGCAACCATGGAGATCAAAGTTTTTTCCGCCCCAAGCGGCGATATCATTTACTGGACCGACTACACGGCCCCGGGGGATATGACCCTGATTTTCCTCCCCGGCCTCACCGCAGACCACCGCCTGTTCCAGCGCCAGCTGGAATCTTTTGCGGGGCGCTGGCGCCTGCTGGCCTGGGACCCCCCGGCCCACGGGGAATCCCGGCCCTTTGCCCTGGACTTCACCCTCCAGCAGCAGGCCGACTGGCTCCACGCCATTCTGGAAAAAGAGCAGATCCGCCGGTTCTGCCTCATCGGCCAGTCCATGGGGGGCTATGTGGCCCAGTGCTTTCTCCAGAAATACCCCGGGACGGCCG
The DNA here is from genome assembly GCA_904394215.1 of uncultured Faecalibacterium sp. Lineage (GTDB taxonomy): Bacteria > Bacillota > Clostridia > Oscillospirales > Ruminococcaceae > Faecalibacterium. The sequence goes on along the minus strand of CAJFNF010000075.1, from coordinate 1,949 downwards.
CCGGTTTCATCTCGATTGATTCGGCGCCCCTCAAGCGCCAGTACACCACCGGCCTGGAACGGTGGCTGCTGCGCCACTGCCAGCCCATCTACTGGGCCCTGCCCTGGGACGCCCTGCGGACGGTGGGGGCCACCAGCTGTGCCCAGACCCTCTATGGCCAGAGCCTGATGCGCCAGATGATGGACAATTACACCCAGGCGGAATATGTGGCGCTGGCGGGCTTTGGGATGCGGCAGCTGTCCGACGCCATCGCTGCCAACCTGCCCTACCGGGTGGACTGCCCCGCCCTGCTGCTGTGCGGCAAGCACGACCGGGCCGGCTCGGCCCGCCGCTATAACCGGGCCTGGTCCAAAGGGGACGGCCTGCCCCTGGTATGGGTGCCCGGCGCCGGCCACAACGCCAACGCCGACAACCCCGTCTTTGTGAACCGGCAGATCGACATGTTTGTCCACAAGCTCTGCAAGCCCGGAAAGGGGGCGGTGTGATGTCCAGGCGCACCGGCACCCTCTGCGTTTTCCTGGCCTCCCTGCTATACAGCATCGGGGGGCTGTGCATCAAGGTGATCCCCTGGAACGGGATGTCCATCAACAGCGGCCGCACCCTCATCGCCCTGGTGGTGATCGGCGGGTATCTGGCCGTCATCCGCCACAAGCCCCGTTTCAACCGGTGGATTTTCCTGGGGGCGGTGTGCACCTTTGGCACCAACACCCTCTATTCGGTGGCCAACAAGCTGACCACCGCCGCCAACACCATCGTATTGCAGTTCACCGCCCCCATCTTTGTGATTGTCTTTTCGGCCCTGTTCTGGAAGCGCCGGCCCAAAAAGCTGGACATTGCCGCCTGCGCGGTGGTGTTCGGCGGGGTGCTGTTCTTCTTCCTGGACAGCCTGGAAGCCGGGGGCGCTGTGGGCAACGTGCTGGCGGTGCTGTCCGGCGCCGCCTACGGCGGGGTATTTCTTTTGAACGACTTCCCCGACAGCGACGCCATCTCCTCGGTATTCTGGGGGGACGTGATGTCGGCCCTCACCGGCCTGCCCTTCCTGGTGCGTGAGACCGACTTTTCCTCCGCCGCCCTCACCAGCCTGGTGATCCTGGGGGTGTTCCAGGTAGCGGTGGCCTACATCCTGCTGACCAACGGCCTGCGCACCACCCCGGCCGTCACCGCCAGCCTGGTATCCGGCATCGAGCCGGTGCTGAACCCCCTGCTGGTGGCCGTCTTTTACGGCGAGCAGGTGGGGCGGTTCGCCCTGGTGGGCGCCGCCATCGTCATCTGCGGCGTGGTGGGATACAATGTTTTGAAGGGGATGCAGGAAAAGGAACTGCAAACCAAGCACGCCTGACGGCGTCCCCAGCCTGCACACAAAACACCCCTCGGACACAAGTCCGGGGGGTTGGTTTTTGTGCGGGCTTTCTTTTAGCGTTGGATTTTATTGGGATTTGGATCTAAACCCACCCGCCTCCCTTTGATCGGTGTCCCCCCTGCCGCTGCGCGGCATCCCCCCTTCGGGGGGAATTAGCCGTTATCTGCTCCTCCTGGGTGTACGCTGCGGGAGACCTTTCACTGAGACAATGCCAATAGAGGAAAAGGGCTCCTGGGGGCGCGGACTGCTCCCTTCCAGATTTACGCTGCGTCGGACTGGAAGGAGAAGCCTGTGGTTTAGAGCCCCCGTATGGGGGCGGGCCCGCAGGGCCGGGGGAACCGCTGTGGGCGGGAGGGTGGGAGTATAAATCCTGCCGGTTGAGCGGCAAAGCTGCCGCCACCTGCTCCGCCGTGGGGCGCTGCGGTTCCGGGAAAATGTGGGGGCGAGCGCCGCCGGGGCTGCAGGAAAAAGAAAAATCCCCGCCCCAGAACTGAACTGCACCCCATTTGTTAGACAGTATGGTATACTGTTTAGGAAATGGGGTGTTTTTATATGACCAAAGGACGACGCCGGTATGAAGGAAGCAAAA
>CAJFNF010000074.1 GCA_904394215.1 uncultured Faecalibacterium sp. | reverse complement strand
GGCTCCGCTCTCGCTTCGCCAGGCCAGTCTTTGATTCGCTTGTTCTACCCCTTGCAGGCCTCTTTTTTGTACTGTCCGCACAATATGGGGCGGTTCATTTTGGGAGAGGCAGGGGCGCTTTTTGTGCTTTTTATTTGTGGTACTTCATGCCGGCGTTGATGGTGCAGGCCCGGTAGAGCTGCTCGGTCAGCACCAGCCGGGCCAGCTGATGGGGCAGGGTGATCCGTCCCAGGCTGATCCGGGCGCCGGCGGCCCGCTTGACTTCCTCCGACAGCCCGTGGGAGGAGCCGATTACAAAGGCCAGGTCCCCGGCGCCGCTGCCGGCCTTTTGGGCCAGCAGGGCCGCCAGCTCCTCGCTGGAAATCTGCTTGCCCTCCACGCACAGGGCCACCAGGGTGGCCCCTTTGCGGACGCTGGACAGGATGGCCTTGCCCTCCTTTTCCAGGGCCCGGGCCACCAGGGCGGGAGAAGCATTTTTCTCCTCGATCTTTTCCTCCGGCAGCTCGATGATCTTGAAATTCGCAAAGGCGGACAGCCGCTTGGTGTATTCGGCCACCCCCTCGGCGTAGTATTTGGCATTCAGCTTGCCCAGACAGATCAGGTCAATGTTCTGCATGGCAGCTCCTTTCCGGCCCGGCGGGCCTCACAGCAGGCTGGTCTGCTCGGCGATGTCCTCCCCACGCAGCAGGGCGCCCAGGGCCGGCAGGGTCCGGACCCGGTAGCGGTGGGGGTCGGCCAGGTCCAGCCCTTCCGCCGGGCGGACTGAGGTGATGGACTGGTTTTTCTTCAGGGTCACCACCGCCACGCCCTGGCTGTCCCGGGTGGCTTTCTCGGCGATCTGGGCCGAGTTCACCAGCAGCAGCCGGCCGGCGCTGGTGCGGATGGCGATCTCCGCCTCCTGGGGCAGGAACAGCACCGCCGCCAGGGGGTCCTTGTCACTGTAGGCCCGCAGCAGCTTGCGGCGGTTCTGCTTGGTGGCATAGGAGGCCAGGGGGATCTTGGCGCACTTGCCGCTGGCAAAGAAGAACAGCACCCAGCCGCTGTAGTCCCCGGTGAGGACCATCGAGACAATGTTCTCTCCGTCCTCCATCCCCAGGCGGGTTGGCAGGTAGATTCCCATCTGGCCCACCTTGCCGTCCTCAAACTCGGCCAGTTTGGCCTTGTAGACCTGGTGCCGGTCGGTGAAGAAGAGGGATTCCAGATTGTTCCGGGCCTCGGCCTGGACAATGATCTCGTCCCCTTCCTTCAGCTTGTGGGCGCCCGCCGTCCGCAGGCTCTGGGGCGGGATCTTCTTCAGATAGCCGTCCCGGGTGAAGAAGACGGTGACCGGGTAGTCGGGCACTGCCTCCTCGGCGGCGGAAGTTTCCTCCTCGGGCAGCTCATAGAGGATCTCGCTGCGGCGGGGCTGGCCGTATTTCTTGGCCACCGCCGTCAGCTCCTGGATGATGATCTTCCGGATCCGGCTGGGCTTGGCCAGCACGTCGTTCAAATCGTCGATCTCCTTGCGCAGCTGGTCGATCTCGCCGGTGCGCTTGAGGATATATTCCCGGTTCAGGTGGCGGAGCTTGATCTCGGCCACATAGTCGGCCTGGGGCTCGTCGATGCCGAAGCCGATCATCAGGTTGGGGACCACCTCGTCCTCTTCCTCGGTTTCCCGGATGATCCGGATGGCCTTGTCAATGTCCAGCAGGATGGCCGCCAGGCCTTCCAGCAGGTGGAGCCGCTTTTCCTTCAGGTGCAGGTCGTAGTAAGTGCGGCGGCGGACGCACTCGGTGCGGAAGGCCGTCCACTCCCCGAGAATCTCCCGCACACCCATCACCCGGGGCTGGCCCGACACCAGGATGTTGAAGTTGCAGCTGAAGCTGTCCTCCAGCGGCGTCATCTTGAACAGCCGGGCCATTACCTTATTGGGGTCAGCGCCCCGCTTCAGGTCCAAAGTCAGCTTGAGGCCGTTCAGGTCGGTCTCGTCCCGCATGTCGCTGAGCTCTTTCAGCTTGCCGGTCTTGACCAGTTCGGTGATCTTGTCCATGATGGCCTCCACCGTGGTGGTGGGAGGGATCTGGGTGATCTCGATCATGTTTTCCCCGGGGACCGGCTGCCACCGGGCCCGGACCCGGACGCTGCCCCGGCCCGACTCAAAGATTTCCCGCATCTGGTTGGCATCGTAGAGGATCTGGCCGCCCCCCACAAAGTCGGGGGCGGGCATGGTGGTGCTGATGTCATGCTGGGGGTCCTTGATCAGGGCAATGGTGGTGGCGCACAGCTCGGACAGGTTGAAGGAGCAGATGTTGCAGGCCATGCCCACCGCGATGCCCAGGGTGTTGTTGGCCAGGATGGTGGGGAAGGTCACCGGCAGCAGGGTGGGCTCGGTGGTGGTGCCGTCGTAGTTGGGCACAAAGTCCACCGTCTCCTTGTCGATGTCCCGGAACAGCTCCTCGCACACCGGCTCCAGACGGGCCTCGGTGTAACGGGCCGCGGCGCAGGACATGTCCCGGCTGTAGGCCTTGCCGAAGTTGCCCTTGCTGTCCACAAAGGGGACCAGCAGGCTCTCATTGCCCCGGCCCATCCGGACCATGGTGTCGTAGATGGCGGCGTCGCCGTGGGGATTCAGGTGCATGGTGGCGCCCACAATATTGGCCGACTTGGTGCGGGCCCCCTTCAAAAGGCCCATACCGTACATGGTGTACAGCAGTTTCCGGTGGGCCGGCTTGAAGCCGTCAATCTCGGGCAGGGCCCGGCTGACGATGACGCTCATGGCGTAGGGCATATAGTTGGTTTCCAGGGTGCGGGTGATGGGATCTTCCAGGACGCTGCCTGCGTTCAGGATCTCCACCCCTTCCCCCAGCTGGGGCCGCACCGGTTTTGCTTGCTTTTTGGTTGTCTTTTTTGCCATAGTTCTATCGTTTCATCTCCCGGTTGTGGCGGTGGGTCAGGACAGATCCAGTTCGTCCAGATACTCCGCCCCGTGGGCGGCAATGTGGTCCTTGCGTCCGGCCAGGTTGTCCCCCAGCAGGATGTCGAACACCTGGGCGGTCTGGGCCGCATCGGTGGGCATGACTTTGATCAGGCGGCGGCTCTCGGGGTTCATGGTGGTGAGCCACATCATCTCGGGGTCGTTTTCGCCCAGACCTTTGGAGCGCTGGATGGTGTACTTTTTGTCCCCGATCTTTTTCAGGAAAGCCGCCTTCTCGGCCTCGGTGTAGGCAAAGCAGGTCTGGTCCTTGGTATTGATCTCATACAGCGGCGACTCGGCGATATACACATACCCCTTTTCAATCAGGGTGGGGGTCAGCCGGTAGAGCATGGTCAGCACCAGGGTCCGGATCTGATAGCCGTCCACGTCGGCATCGGTACAGATGACGATCTTGTTGAACCGCAGGTTGTCCAGGCTGAAGGTGGCCAGTTCCTTGTTGTACTTGCCCCCCAGCTCGATGCCGCAGCCCATCACCTTGATCAGGTCCACGATGACGTCCGACTTGAAAATCCGGGCGTAGTCGGCCTTGAGGCAGTTGAGGATTTTGCCCCGGATGGGCATGATGGCCTGGAACTCGCTGTCCCGGCTGGTCTTGACGGCGCCCATGGCCGAATCGCCCTCCACGATATACAGTTCCCGGCGGGCGGGGTCCTTGGTGCGGCAGTCCACAAACTTCTGGACCCGGTTGGCCAGGTCAATCTGGGTGGAGAGGGTTTTCTTGATGCTCTGGCGGGTCTTTTCGGCGTGCTCCCGGCTCTGCTTGTTCACCAGCACCTGCTGGCAGATCTTCTGGGCCTCCTCCGGCTTTTCCAGGAAGTAGACTTCCAGATAGTGTTTCAAAAAGTCGGTCATGGCCTGGGAGATGAACTTGTTGGTGATGGCCTTTTTGGTCTGGTTTTCGTAGCTGGTGCGGGTGGAAAAGCTGGAGGATACATACACCAGGCAGTCCTGGATATCCTGGAAGCTGATGCTGCTCTCGCCCTTCTTGTACATCCCCTTGTCCTTCAGATATTTGTTGATCTGGTAGACAAAGGCGGTGCGCACCGCGTGCTCGGGGCTGCCGCCGTGTTCCAGCCAGGAGGAGTTGTGATAGAACTCCAGCATCTGGACCTTGTTGGAAAAGCAGAAGGCGGCGCTCATCCGCACCTTATAATCCGGCTGGTCCTCCCGGTCCCGGCCGGTGGCCTCCGACTCGCAGCTGTAGACAGGGGTCAGGCTCTCCTCCCCTGCCACTTCCTGGACGTAGTCGGCAATGCCGTTCTGGTAGCAGTAGCTCTCCTGCCAGGGCTTGCCGGTGGCGGGGTCGAGTTCCTTTTCATCGGTGAAGGTGAGGGTCAGCCCCGCATTCACCACCGCCTGGCGGCGGAGCACATCTTTAAAATAGCTGGCCGGCACGTCGATGTCGGTAAAAACTTCATCGTCCGGCTTCCAGTGGATGACGCTGCCGGTGCGGCGGCCCTTGTAGGGCTCCTTTTTCAGGCCCCCCACATTCTCGCCCTTGGCGAAGTCCAGATGGTAGTGGCAGCCGTCCCGGTAGATGTCGGCGGTCATCCAGGCCGAGGCATACTGGGTGGCGCACAGGCCCAGGCCGTTGAGGCCCAGGCTGAACTCGTAGTTGTCGTCCCCTTCGCCGTATTTGCCGCCGGCGTACATCTCACAGAACAGCAGCTCCCAGTTGTACCGGTTTTCGCCGCTGTTCCAGTCCACCGGGATGCCCCGGGCGAAGTCCTCCACCCGGATGCTGCCGTCCTTGCAGCGGGTGACGTTGATCACCTTGCCGTAGCCGTCCCGGGCTTCGTCGATGGAGTTGGAGATAATCTCAAAGATGGAGTGGGCGCAGCCCTCCACCCCGTCGGAACCAAAAATCACCGCCGGCCGCTTGCGGACCCGGTCGGCTCCCTTTAAAGAAGTAATGCTTTCATTGCCGTATTCCTGTTTTTTTGCCATGTTGTTCCTCCGGCAAATATGCTGATGGATTCTTTTCAAATGTTCATTTAACCATATTCACCGGCCAAAAGTCAAATATACACCCCCAAAAGCTTCCAAGAAGGAGCGCTGCTGCGTCCTTTTGCAATTTCTTTGAAAAAATTTGCATTTTCCTCTTTACAAATCCGGATTTTGCGGTATAATAATCAACGTCCGGTGCGCCTCTGTAGCTCAGTTGGTAGAGCAGG
>CAJFNF010000073.1 GCA_904394215.1 uncultured Faecalibacterium sp. | reverse complement strand
GGCTCCGCTCTCGCTTCGCCAGGCCAGTCTTTGATTCGTTTACTTCTACCCCTTGCAGGCCTCTTTTTTGTACTGTCCGCACAATATGGGGCGGTTCAATACAAGGCTGGTAAATGTAAATTGATAAAAGCTATTTTATAATCAGAATATATATCAGAAGCAAATTTCGATCTTAATCGTCTTGCAAATCTCATTCACAATGGAGAACGCTAGTAGTATCACAAAAAACTTATAATTGTTTATATTCAATGAGTTTAAAGTTCCCTAACAATGGATATTTTGCATCTTAAAAAAGTTTAAAATATCTTTTATATTAGAATATCCATTCAAAATTAAAGTGACGCTTGGGTAACGAAATCACTCAATAAACCTTTGAATGGCATATATTCTAGCCGATAAACATTGACATCTTCGATCTATTATATCCTTTGTTTGACAATAGCAACTTGCACAAAAAATTGCGAAAAACAGAAATCCTGAACCCTTTTTGAGCCACTTCAGCTCCGAAAAGGTTCAGGGTTTTGTGCACTCTTTTTCAGGAAGCGATTTTGCAGCCGCCCACTTTTCTTTTTACGTAAAAGACGCTTTTGTTCTCTCCCCATAGACCTCGGTGAATACCCGGCGCAGCGTGGCAATCTCCGGGCGGGGGTCGTCCCGCAGGGTCAGCAGAACGGTGTCCGGCAGGGGCAGCCATACCTGGCGGTACCACGCTGCCGGGTAGATGGGATATTTCGCGGGAAATAAAAACATCCCCCGCCCGGCCAATAGCTCGGTGTAGACACGGGCATAGTTTTCCACGCTGCACCATTCCATGGCGGAAAACGGCATTCCGGGCTGGGTGCTTGCGTAGTCCACGATTTGCTGATACAGCGGCTCGTAATACACCCTCTGCCCCGCAAGGTCTGCCAGCTGCAGGCTCTCACAGCGGTAGAGGGGGTGCTCCGGTGCAAGCGCCAGATAAAAGGTGTTGTGCATGATGGGGGTGCGCTCCACTTCCGGCTGCACCGGGCTGAAGGGCAGAAGCACAGCGGCATCTGCCGCAGCACAGAGCATCAGATGGGCGTTCATCAGCGGGGGTGCAGTATCCACTCGGAACTCGTACCCGGGCAGCGCAGCGTGCAGCCGCTCCATCAGCACCGGGTAGATGGGGTCGCACTGCAGCAGCACCGGCGGCAGACGCAGGGTGAGGGTATGCCCGACGGAAAATTCCTTCAGTGCAGTGCGGGCGTTCAGGATCCCCCGGCACAGCTGCTCTGCGTATGGCACAAAGGCACGGCCTGCCGCAGTCAGCACCACCCGGGTGGTGCTGCGCTCAAACAGCGTCAGATTCAGCTCCTTTTCCAGTGTGCGAATCTGGTAACTGAGAGCGGGCTGTGTACAGTACAGTTCCTTTGCGGCGGCGGTAAAGTTCAGCGTGCGCTGCACGGTCAAAAAGCACAGCAGCTGGTGATCGTTCATAGATAAGGCTTCTCCTTTCTCTGGTGTGTATTATTAGTATAACACAAAGTGAAATGGCTATAAACATTTTTTATTACGCTTGCAAAAATCTTTTGTTTCTCTTTTGGTTCGTTATATTTTATACTAACTGAGAACGGGAGCAAAACCCACACACACATGAAAAAGAAGGAACTGAAAAAGGAGAAACATGATGGAAAAGATCTCTCGTAAGGGCTTCCTGAAGGTTGCTGCTGCAGCCGCCATGAGCGGCGTCACCGCAGGCGCCCTGTCGGCCTGCAAATCGGCCAGCTCCACCGCCGCCAGCTCGACGGCCTCGGGCGGGGCCATCTACACCCCCGGCACCTACACCGGCACCGCCCAGGGCATCGGTGAGGTCAAGGTGACCATGACCTTCAGCGAGAGCGCCATCACCGAGGTTGTGGTGGACGCATCCAACGAGACCGCCGACATTGGCGGTGCCGCTGTTCCCACCCTCCAGGAGGCTCTGATGGAGGTCCAGAACGCCGAGATCGACAACATTTCCGGCACCACCATCACTACCAATGCTGTCAAAAAGGCTGCCGCCAGCTGCATCGAGCAGGCCATGGGCGTGCAGGCAGATACAGAAGCGGAGACTGCCGCCGCCGATTCAGAGAACGACTGGCTGGGCGAGGAACCCGAGATTGACGAGAGCAAGGTCACCCAGACGGTGGACGTGGATGTGGCCGTGGTCGGCTGCGGCGTTGCCGGCGTGGCAGCCGTGCGCAGCATCGCCGAGGACGGCGGCAAGGTGGCAGCCTTTGAAAAGGGCGATGGCCCCCAGTGCCGCAGCGGCGAGTATGCCGTGATCAACGGCAATGTGCAAGCCAAGTGGGGGCGCAACACATGGACCCGAGAGCAGATCGACGAGATCATTGATTCTCACATGGTGGAGAGCACCTATCGCTGCAAGCGCGCTATTATGAGCAAGTGGGCGCACAACATCGGAGAGACCTTCGACTGGTGGGTAGAAGCAAACCCGGATCTGTATTACGCTGAAACCACCCGCAGCGCCATCCCCGATGAAAATGCAAACAACTTCCTGATCCCCATCTTCTACCCTCTGCCCGAGCGCTACGACTGGACGCAGGAGCGCTTTCCCTGCTACCCCACCTCTGTGGAGTTCTTGCCAAATCAGTCGGTCACCGTCAATGCCAATATGCAGAAGGCTGTGGATACCGGCAACGTGGACACCTTCTATGGCTGCTTTGTGGAAAAGCTCATTATGGAGGACGGCCGCTGCGTAGGTCTGTATGCCCGCGATGCAGCCACCGGTGAGTACATCAAGTGCAACGCCGCCAAGGGTGTCATCCTGTCCACCGGCGATTACTCGCAGAACACCAAAATGCTGAAGCACTTCTGCCCGGAGGTCATCGAGAACAACATCACTTGTATGTTCACCAATGTGGATGTGGAAGGTAATTTCACGAATCAGGGCGACGGCATCCAGTTGGGTATGTGGGCAGGCGCACAGGTACAGCAGAGCCATGCACCCATGATCCATCACATGGGCGGCGGCGCCGCACTTGACGGTGTCGGTGTTATGGGCAACGCGGGCTTTTTGAATCTGGACTGGAATGGCAAGCGCTTTATGAACGAGGATCTGCCCGGACAGCAGCTTGAAAACCAGATCGAGCTGCAGAAAAATCGCGAGAGCTGGCAGATCTTTGACTCCAACTGGCCCGAGCAGCTGCCCTATATGCCGGCTGCCCACGGCGGTGCCTGCTACTACGAGGACTACGCCAGCAAGGAAGATGGCCCCAAGAATAACGAGACCTACCGCAACTATAAGAGTCCCTATCAGCTGGAGGCTGCTGTAGCCGATGGCCGCGTTATTAAGGCCGATACGCTGGAGGAGCTGGTTGCCAAGATTTACCCTGATGATACTGCTGCACAGCAGACCGCGCTGGAGTCTATCCAGCGCTACAACCAGCTGGCCAAGGACGGCTACGATGAGGACTTTCATAAACCTGCGTCCCGTATGTGGGCGCTGGAGAATGGCCCCTTCTACGCAGACAAGTTCACCACCGCGCTGCTGCTGGTGTGCATCGGCGGTCTGGAAAGCGACGAGAACTGCCACACCTTTGACGCCGACCGTAATGTTATCCCCGGCCTCTATGTGGCAGGCAATGTGCAGGGCAACCGCTTTGCCACCGAGTATCCCATCGGCTTGAAGGGCGTGAGCCACTCCATGGCCATGTACTACGGCTATGTGGCAGGCAAGAACGCGATGCAGAGCATCTGATGGCCTGCCCCTGAAATTTATCTACTTGAAATCAAATCATAAATATGTAGAGGGCGGCTAAGCCGCCCTCTTTGTTTACTATTATACGTCCTCGTACCCATCGCTGATCTGGTATGCCTTGCGCTTGCTTTCCTCGCTCGGCTCATCCACCGGTTCTTCCTCCAGCGGGAGTTCAAGCTCTTCCTCGCACTCGCGGTAGTCAGCGTCCGGGTCTACGCTTTCCTTGGCCGCCTGCTCCTTTTTCTTTTTCTGGATAAAGAAGTAGAACCCACCGCCGGCAGCCAGGCCAACCAGGGTGATCACGCCCAGCCGCTTCAGCTTCTTCGGCTGCCTTTTTGGCTTCTTCCTCGGCCTGCTGCTTTTCCAGCTCCGCCTGAATTGCCGCCTCCTTTTCGGCATTGTAGGCATGAGGATGAAATCGGAGTTCTCGAAGATGTTCTCCACTTCCCGGGAAGACAGCAGGTCTTTAACATTCTGCGTAATTCCGGTAGGCGCACCGCCCCATTTTCTGAACTGTTTCCAAATCTCAATGCTGTAAGCTGCGGTCTGTTCTTCCCGCAGCAAAAATAGCGATAGGTATTCAATCGTATTGGTGACGGGCATAGTAAAACTCCTTTCGTTCATGTAGATGGATAGGCTTTGATGATCGAGGTGGTGATGCCCACTTTGAACATCACCTCACCATGGCAACTTGGTCGAACCTGTGTGCCTGTGAAATAAGCACTTTAGTGGCGTAAAGAATTGCGTATATAGTGCGTTTTTGGGTTTTCGCTATGTACGTATGTACAGAAGCGGTACATACGTACACAGCGAAAAGGGCAAGTTCTCCTATGTACGGTCCCAGGCTATAAGTTCCTTCATTCATAGGAGTAAATCAGGGTGCAAATCGGAACCATTCAGGAACACCTGCAAAAATTTTTTGGACTGTGCCGCTGCGGCGGGGCTTTCTATACCTTTGTTCCGCAGACGGCAAAAGGCTGACAGCCTGTGCTTTTAGGCACAAACTGTCAGCCTTTCTTTGTCGCTTATGCTGCCCTGCAGGGGCACCTTGTTGTCAGGAGAGCAGGGCGGAACTGCCCCACGCAGCTGCCGTCTGCTGCACAAAGGTATCACACACTAGACTTTGGTTCCAAAGTCGTGTGCCACGAAACCCCGGCGCGGTTTCTTTGGATTCTTCCGGCGCAGCGGGCAGGGCCGCGGTTAAAATCCAAACCGGCCCAGCAGCTGCCCTGCCGCGCTCTGCGCCGCAGCAATATCGCCCTCCCACGCAGAGTCTGGTTTTACAGCTTCCCCGTTCAAAACTGCGTCCACCAACGCCTGCTCCTGCTCACTCCATTTATTCTTCCACGCCTCCTCGCCCGCGTCATAATAGATCGTGAGGCCTCTCGTATTATTGAAAGAACTTAAACCAAGCGACTTCAGCGATTCGCCCAGCCTCAGATACTTAATGCCGCTACCCTCAAACGCACTATCTCCAATGTCCATGGCACTTATCAGATCTGCAATCTGCAAGGCATCGCAGTCCTCAAATGCATTGCCTCTCACCGTCTTCACAGACCCGAGATTGATGTTTTTCAGGCTGGTGCATTTGGTAAAGGACGAGAAATTGATGGTTTCTATGGTTTTCGGCAGGATAACGGTGGTCAGCCGGGTGCAATTCATAAACGCCGCGCCAATATCATACGTATCCTCTCCAAGGGTGATGGAAGTGCTGAGTGTTGTTCCGGTCAGGCCGGTGAGGTCAGCGGTTGTGATGGCTGTACCGTTAAATGCCCCTGCCCCCAGCTGGGTTATTTTATCCATACTCTCCACATCCGACAGGCTGGTGCAGCCCGCAAATGCAAACCACCCCACATTGGCAGAGTCGCGGAAGGTGACCTTCTCCAGGCCGGTACATCTGAAAAAGGCGCCGGTGGGGTCTGAAGCATCGATGGGCATATCTTGAATGACAACACCGGAAGGGAAAATCACCTCTTTTAAGTCTCCATTGCCTGCAAGGGCCGTTCCCCCAATGGTCAGGCCAACGCATTGGCTCAGGTCCAGCGTCACATCGGCTGCGCCGCCCAGAATGGAGTCGTCATTCAGAGCCCCGCTTGTACCCGGGCTCACCCGGATGGTGATATCGCTTAGGCCGCTGAAAGCGCCGCTTTCTACGTTGGCATCCAGTGAAAGCGCGATGGAAGAAACCCCCTGACCACCCTCCATAGCTTTTTGAACCTTTTCTCTTGTAATTGTTGCGCCGTCGGGGATGGTCATGGTAGTTCCTGTAACCCAGGTTTCGGGGGCCTCCGGGTCAACCTTTGAATCCTCCTCTTCACCGTCGTTGCTGTCATCGTCATCCCTGTCGCTGTCGTCGCTGCCCGAGCCGCCGGGCCCGGCATCCATGCTGCTGGAACTGCTGGTACTGCTGGAACTCCCAGACTCCAACAGCTCTTCCAGCCAATCCAGGTCGCAGCCTGTCAGCAAGGTGAGGGCCATTGCTGCCAAGAGCAGCATGGCCAAAGTTTTTTTCAAGCGCATGAAAATCCCTCCTCATTGAGTCCCCTTCCCGAGCAGGATCCCGCCGGAACGGGGCTATCGTTTGAACCGCCCAAGTATACCGGAACGCCCCGGGCGGGACAATTATACCAAAGTATTAGAAAGCGAAAGCTGTGCAAAAAAGAAACTGTATTGCGCCGTTTTTTGCTGTTTCAAGGGGAGACTTTTTTCTGAGGTTTTCGATCCAGCGCCGCCCGGGGCGTTCAGCGGTCGATGAAATGCAGCCGCTGGGCTGCGTCCCTGACCTGGGTTCGGCGGGAGACCTGCAATTTTTTCAGAACATGGCTGACATGGGTCTTGACGGTGGGCAGCTTGATGTGCAGAGCCTGGCCGATCTCGGCGTTGCTCTTCCCGGCGCAGAGCAGCTGCAGCACCTGGCGCTCTGTCTCGGAAAGAGGGGCCTCCATCTGCTGCGCCGGGGAGAGGAACTGGGGGTAATAAGCTCCCTGCCTCCGGGCTTTGCGCACCACCTGCGCCAGAAAAGACGGGTCGGCGTCCCAGGTGGTATGTTCCAGCAGGGGCAGCACCGCCCCGCCATACTGACTGGCCGTCCGCACAAAGCCGAACTCCCGGGCCGCGTCCAGCGCGGCGGCCAGGCGGGGTTTCCAGTCGGGGCTGTTCTGCCGGTATTCCGCCACCGCCCGCAGAAGGTTCAGGCTGATGCCGTCGATGTGCCTCCGGCAGAGCTGACAATAAGGTTCCAGCGGGGCCAGGGTGACCTGGGCCCCCTGGGGGTCCCCCAGGGCCAGCTGGGCCATGGCCTGTGTAAAATACTGATACCGTTTGAGGGTTTGCAGATACTGGGGGTTGCGGGGGGCTTTGTCCCGATACCAGAGGGCCACGGCGGCGTCATTGCCCTGCATCATGTCAATGCGGCAGACAAAAGCGTCCAGGTTGGGCAAGAACCGGGTCTGCTCCTGTCGAATGAACCGCTCCCGCAGATCCAGCAGGCTTTCCCGGGCGTCCTGGGCCCGCCCGGCGTCGATCTGCACCCGGGCCAGCAGCCCCACCACCGCGAATTCCATGTCGGGCGTACCCTCCCGCCGGATGTGCTCCAGCATAGCCAGCAGCTTCATGGCCTGGTTTCGGACGTCCTCGCCCTTTTCAAACAAGCTCTCGGCCAGGGCGCAGTCCGCCAGGCCTACTCCGTCTTTGCCCAGGGCGGCCTCCACCGGCAGCCGGAGGGTCCTGTACAGCAGGGTGTCCCGCTTGCTCCAGGGGGAAAAATCCTTGCCGCCGTTCATCAGGCTGGGCAGGGTGCTGGTGACAGAGAAAGCCGGCAGGGAAATTTCCCGGTTTTTGATCAGAGTGAATACCCTTGGAAAAAGCTCCGTCAGCCCCTCCACCCCCCGCTGGGGCAGGCCAATGTCCAGCCAGGCCAGACGGCTGCGGGCTTCCCGGGCATCGGCCCCTGCGGCTCTGGCCCGGTATTCCTTCAGTGCGGCATACCACCGCTCCGACCCGGCGTAATCCATCTCCAGGGCACAGAGCATGCTCATGGCCTGCATCAGGGCCGGGTTCTTCCGCACCTCGGCCTCGGGCAGGGCCCGGTAATAGGGTTCCATCTCGAGATAATGCCCCATCCCGGGGTGGAGGCCGGCATTTTTGACCAGCAGGTCGGCTACCTTGGCCTTGTTCCCGCTACGGGTATAAAATTTCAGCGCAGAGCCGTAGTCCTCGTTGAGCTCATAGTAGAGGGCTCCCCGGTCCCAAAGGGTGCAGCGCTGGTCGTTGGTGTATTTCTGGTCCAGCTCCCATTGCAGAAACCGGCGGAAGATGGGCCAGAAGGTGTAATTGCCCAGCTTTTCCAGGTGCATCATGCTGGTCTGGCGAAGCAGGCCAACCAGACGCTCATTGGCGTGGGGGTCCCCCGTGACGATCCGGGCCAGCTCCGGGGTGACAGTTTCAAAGAGGGACAGCTCCATCAGAAGGTGGCGCGTGGCTTTTTCCATCCGGCGAAAGACTGCTTCTTCATAATAATAGAAAATTTCCTGGCGGACGGCGTCGGAGGTGGCTGCGGCAAAGGCCTCGCCCCGCTCAAGGTGCTGGGCCAGCAGTTCCAGCGCCAGCGGATAGCCATTGGTCTCCTTATGAATGGCGGCCAGCTCACTGGCGGAGAGATAAACCCCATGGGCCTGCAAAAGCTTGTCCGCGGTGCCCCGATCCAGCAAAAGATCCTGCGCTGTCAGAACTCCCAGCACACCGGTCGTCTGAAAAGGCAAAAGCCACCCGGGCAGCGGGCCCCGGCTCAGCAGCAGGACCCGGTGGCTGCGGCAGCTCCGCAGCAATCCGCAGAGCGCCTGCTGAGCGCCTTCGTCCTCCAGCTCCTCCAGGTCGTCCAGGATCAGGGTATTCCACTTTTCTTTCAGGCTGGGCAGCGAGAAGCCCGGCTCCCGGGCCGACAGGGTCACGGTGCGGCCAGGCTCGGCCAGCGCCCGGGCGGCGCAGCTTTTGCCGAATCCGCAGGGCGCGCTGAAAAGCACCGCCCGGCAGCGGTCGGCCAGCTGCTTGTATTTTTCTTTTAAGGCGTCGGTCAAAAAGGTTTCCATCCTGTATTCCTCATCGGTCTGCCAAACGGCAGGGCCATTTTTGCAAGTTGGGTGCAGAAGCGTTCCTGTTAAAAGCAAGACCATTGTACCATCAAACCCGAAGGGCTGTAAATCAGCCGAAAGTATGAGTGAGAAGGAGCAGTCCTGCACGTTCGCAGAAAAGCAGACTTTTTTGAAAAATGTATGCAGGAATTGCCCACAAACCCAGCATAGGGCTGAGCCCGACAGTCAGACCAGGAGGACCCGGAGGTAAACCCCCGAGCCCTTCCAAAAATCAGACGGGAGATCAATTCCCCTGAAAATTTTACTCGCCGCCCCGTCTGGATTGTGCCGTTCCTTTCTCATTTTATTACAACTACTTGGCCATCAAGTGCTTCATCCCCTGGCTCTTTGCGCCGGGGTTGTCATTGCCATAGCCTTCCAGCAGGTTGATGACACCCCAAACACCGAGACCGGCACCCAGAGCGGCAACGAGGGTCTGAAGCACTTCGACAGCAGAGTTAAAGAAATCCATAGTCATTTCCTCCTGAGAAAAAAGAGCTTGCGGCCGGTCAATACACACCTGAAATC
>CAJFNF010000072.1 GCA_904394215.1 uncultured Faecalibacterium sp. | reverse complement strand
TGGGCGTACTGGACATAGTAGACGGGGTTGTCGTTGTCGGTCTTGACGGCCTGGTCCAGGTCGAAGTCGATGCTGCTGCCGGCCTCGTGCATATTAAAGAGGAACCGTGCGCTGTCGATGGGCACTTCCTCCAGCAGGTCGGTCAGGGTAATGGCGTTGCCGGTGCGCTTGGACATCCGGACGGGCTGTCCGTTCTGCATCAGGTTGACCATCTGCATCAGCACTACGTCCAGACGGCTGCCGTCCAGGCCGATGGCATCCATGGCGCCCTTCATGCGGGCCACATGGCCGTGGTGGTCAGCGCCCCAGACGTCGATGGCCTTGTCAAAGCCCCGCTCAGCCAGCTTGTTGTAGTGGTAGGCAATGTCGGCGGCAAAGTAGGTGGGGATGCCGTTGGCACGGACCAGGACCTCGTCCTTGTCCTCCTCCACGCCGTCGTCGCTCTTCTTCTTGTTGGCGGCGCCGTACTTGGCGGCGTACTGGGCGCTGCGGTACATGATGGCGCCGTCCTCAGCCTTGTAGCAGGCGCCCTTCTCCAGCAGCTGGTCCACCACACCCTTGACAGCGCCGGAGGCGTGCAGGGTGCTCTCAGGGAACCAGACGTCGTACTGGATGCGGTACTTGCCCAGGTCGGTCTTGAGGTTGGCGATGTTCTTGGGCAGGGCGTAGCCCACCAGTGCGTCTTTCAGGGCGCCGAAGGCTTCGCTCTCATAGAGAGCCTCGTCCTGCAGGCCATGGCAGGGAGCCGCATACTTGTCGCCCTCGATGCCTGCAAACTCACAGGCCAGCTGGGTGATGTCGGCGCCCTGGTAGCACTCCTTGGGCAGGGGATATTCCTCGGCGCTGTAGTAGTGCTGGAGGTAGCGGATGGCCAGGCTCTTGCCGAACTTCTGGATCTGGTTGCCGGCGTCATTGATATAGAACTCCCGAGTTACGTCATAGCCTGCCCACTCCAGAACAGCGGCCAGGCAGTCGCCCAGGGCGCCGCCACGGGCGTTGCCCATGTGCATGGGGCCGGTGGGGTTGGCCGAGACGAATTCCACGTCATAGCGCTTGCCCTTGCCGTAATCGGTCTGGCCGTACTGATCGTTGCTGCAGGCAGCCAGCACCACGCCGGCCCAGAAGGCGGGAGCCAGGAACAGGTTGATAAAGCCGGGGCCGGCGGTCTCAGCCTTCTCAAAGCAGCTGTTGTCCAGGGCAGGCAGGTGCTTCAGGATGGCCTCTGCGATCATCTTGGGGGCCTTGTGCCAGGTGCGGGCGCCGGCCATGGCGATGTTGGAGGCAATGTCACCGTTCTTGGTATCGGCGGGCACCTCCACGATGAAGGCGGGCAGTTCGGCGGCAGGCAGGTCGCCGGCCTCCATGGCGGCCTGGGCGGCCTGGGTCAGCAGGGCCCGGGCCTCGCCCAGGGCAGCCTGCCGGGGGTTGTAGTTCTCAAATGCAGGGAAAGTTGCGTTGTTCATGGGGCTATGATTCCTTTCTCTTGGACAAATCAAAACAGACAGAAGCTGCTCAGTTGATATGGGTTACCGAAACTTCCAGGGAGTTGCGGCTGATGAGGGTGGTGACGTCGCCGTCCAGCAGATAGCTGAACCGGGCGCTGCCCCCCTTGGGGCTCAGCCCGCACTCGATGCCGTCGGCTGTCACCCCTAGGGTCACCGAGCCGTAGCCGGTCTCGTAGTGGCAGAGGTTTCGCCGGCCCTTTTCGATGATCAGCTGGCTGGCCTGGGGTCCAAAGCGGAGCAGGGCCACCCGGCTGGAATCGGCTGCAATTTTCAGGGTGGTGACACAGCCCTCGTAGCCGGTGGTCTCGGTCTCCCGGTAGGTGATGTAGTAGCTGCCTTCCCGCAGCGCGAAGCTGCCGCGGGTCATCAGTTCCACCTGCTCGGTTTCGCCGTCCTGTTCAATCTGGCTCTTGATCCGAATGATATAGTTTTCCTTTAAGGATTTGCTCACAGTAATGTTGTCCTCAGTATTTGTCGATGCAGATCTGTTCAGCGGTTCCGCCGCGGTATTCGCCCAGGAACAGGTCGGCTGTCTGGACGAAGCTGTCAGGCACATCGCTCACAAAAAAGTGGGTGGAACCGTGGTCCCGATGGGCCCGCAGCCCTTTGCTGCTGAGCAGCTTGCTCAGGTCGTCGGCGGCGGCGCGGCCGGGGTCAATCAGGGTGACCGAAGGGCCCATGTATTCGCCGATCATCCCGGCCAGCAGGGGATAGTGGGTGCAGCCCATCACCAGTGTGTCCACGCCGGCGTCCCGGATCTCTTCCAGGTACTGGCGGATCACCAGCCTGGTGATCTGCTGTTTGTCGGGGTCCGAGCCGTCCACATAGCCGTTCTCCACCAGGGGCACAAAGAGGGGACAGGGCCGGGCGGTGATCTCCACCCCCGGCACCAGCCGGCGCAGCAGCTGTTCATAGCCGCGGGAACGGATGGTGGCGGCAGTGCCGATGACGCCGATCTTCCGGTTGCGGGTGGCCCAGGCCGCCTTGCGGGCTGCCGAAGCCACCACACCCATATAGGGAACCGGAAGCTTTTCGGCTTCGGAGGCGGGGAAGGTGCTGGACACGGTGCCGCAGGCGGCCATGATGCACTTGACATTCTGGGACAGCAGGAAAGCGATGTCCTGCCGGGCATACTGCAGGATGGTCTCATGGCTCCGGCTGCCGTAGGGCACCCGGCCGGTATCCCCGAAATAGACGATGTCCTCGCCGGGCAGCTGCTTGCGCAGTTCCCGGACGCCGGTCAGGCCGCCCAGGCCGCTGTCGAATACGCCGATGGGGCGATTATCCATGGTGCGCCACCGCCCTTTCCATTGCAAGAGCAACAAGGCGGTCGATGAGCTGGGGCAGGGGAGTGCCTTCGTGCTCCATCAGTTTCGGATACATACTAATAGAGGTAAAGCCGGGAAGGGTGTTGATCTCGTTGATCAGCACCCGGCCGGTGCCCCGCTCCACGAAAAAGTCGCACCGGGCCAGGCCCTCGCAGCCCACAGCGGTGTAGGCCTTGGCTGCGTAGTCTTTCACTTCGTCCAGTTTCTCTTCCGACAGCCGAGCCGGGATCAGGGTTTCGCTGACGCCGTTCTTGTACTTGTCATCATAGGTATAGAACTCGGCGCCGGCCAGGATCTCGCCGGGGCGGGTGGCCACGGCGGGCTCCGAGCCGATCACGGCGCATTCCACTTCCTGGCCGTCTACAAAGGACTCGAAGACCACCTTGCGGTCGTTCTGCAGGGCCAACTTGATGGCGTCGGCCAGCTGGGCCCGGTTGGCGGCCTTGCTGATGCCCACGCTGGAGCCGGCGTTGGCCGGCTTTACAAAGATGGGCCAGCCCAGCTTGGCTTCCAGGGCGCTGTAGATGCCCTCGGGGTCGGCTTCCAGCTGTGCCCTGGTGTAGGCAGCCCAGGCGCAGTGGGGAATGTTGTTGGCAGCGAACAGGGCATTGGCCACTGCTTTGTCCATGCACACCGCACTGGCCAGAACGCCGCAGCCCACATAGGGGATGCCGGCCAGCTCCAGCAGGCCCTGGACGGTGCCGTCCTCGCCCCACAGACCGTGGAGGACGGGGATGACCACGTCGATGTGGAGCTTCTCCACGTGGCCGGCGGGGGTAAACAGGATGGCGCCGTGGTCGGCGCGGTCGGGGCTGATGGAGCAGGGCATGTTGCCGGGCAGCTCTTCCCAGCTGCCGTCTGCCATCTGGGCCGAAGAGGCCTCGGTGTACAGCCAGCGGCCGTCTTTGGTAATGCCAATCTTGATCAGTTCATACTTGTCGGGGTCCATATTGTCCACAAAGGTGCCTGCCGAAACCCGGCTGACCTCGTGTTCGCTGGACATGCCGCCGAACAGCAGCGCCACACACAGGGGGCGGGCGTCGGAATTTTCCTCGGAATACATGGTTGCATTCACTCCTCTATCTTAATAGAAGCCCCTTGAAAGGGGCGTTCAATCATAATTACAACCATCATACCATAAAAATGCGCCGGTTTCCATACACTGGGGGCAAAATGCCCCGTCAAAACCCGAAAAAATTGTCCCGGAACGCCCAGCCCGGGCGGTTCCAGGCAGGGGAAAGGGGGCGCTCCATGGGGACAGCATGAAAAAAATCCGGAAATCCGGCCAAAAAGTGCTTGACGCAGCGGGGAAAGCGTGCTAGAATGATATCACCTCTTTTGCGGGATTATTCAGTGCGCCCCTTTTTCGGGGGCCGGCCCGGCGAACGAGGGAGGTTCGATAACCGTTATATATGGAGGTGTCAACAAATGACAGTGAAAATCACTCTGGCCTGCACCGAGTGCAAGCAGCGCAACTACAACACCACGAAGAACAAGAAGAACAATCCTGACCGCCTGGAGATGAAGAAGTACTGCCGCTTCTGCAAGAAGCACACGGTCCATCGTGAGACCAAGTAAGAAAGGCGGAGCACAATGGCAGACAAAACCGATAAGAAGCCGGGCTTTGTGGCCAGAGCAAAGAACGCCGTGAAGAATTTCACCACCGGTGTGGCGAAGTTCTTCCGCGATACCAAAAGCGAGCTGAAGAAGGTCGTTTGGCCCAGCCGGGAAGATACCAGGAAGAACACCATCGTGGTTCTGGTTGTGGTGATCCTCGCCGCCCTGATCCTGTTCATCCTGGACGCCGTGTTCGGCGGTCTTCTGGGCCTTGTCATCGGAGGCTGACCAATCTTGTATGGAAACGGAGGCTGACCCATAAATGGAAGACCAGTCGAATGAAGCTTTGTGGTATGTGGTTCATACCTATTCCGGCTACGAGAACAAAGTCGCGACCGATCTTGCTAAGATGGTGGAAAACCGCCGCCTGCAGGATCTGATCTGCGAGATCCGGGTTCCCACCGAAATGGTGCCCGAGATCAAGGACGGCAAGGAACGGATGGTCGAGCACAAGCTGTTCCCCGGCTATGTGCTGGTCAAGATGGTCATGAACGACGATACCTGGTATGTGGTCCGGAATACCCGCGGCTGCACCGGATTCGTCGGTCCTGCTTCCAAGCCGGTCCCCCTGACCGCTGAGGAAGTGGAAAAGATGGGCGTGGAAGCCAAGGCTCCTCTGACGGTGGATTTCGCCGTCGGCGACAGCGTGCAGATCACGTCCGGTCCTCTGGAAGGCTTTATGGGCGTTGTAGAGGAAATCAACACCGAGACCTTTAAAGTGAAGCTCAAGGTAAACATGTTCGGCCGGGAGACCCCCGCAGAGGTGGATATCGCCCAGGTCGAGCAGCTGTAACAGGCTGCAAAAGTACAAGTCATCAAGGTAAGACCGCGTGCGGTTCTTATAGAGCGTGCCCCTGAGGCGCGCTCGTGGGAGGCTCGCAGACAGCGGGCCGCAACTCACCACAGATTTTTGGAGGTGCATTTATCATGGCACGGGCGTCAACATCATGGCGTTCACCAAGGAGTTCAACGAGCGTACCAAGAACCAGATGGGCTATATCATCCCCGTCGTCATCACCGTGTATGCTGACCGCTCCTTCAGCTTCATCACCAAGACTCCCCCGGCAGCTGTCCTGATCAAGAAGGCCGCCGGCCTGTCCACCGCTTCCGGCAAGCCCAACAAGGAGAAGGTTGGTTCTCTGACCGCCGCTCAGGTTGAGGAAATTGCAAAGACCAAGATGCCCGACCTGAACGCTGCTTCTCTGGAAGCTGCCTGCAGCATGATCCGCGGCACCTGCCGCAGCATGGGCGTCACAGTCGAAGGCTGAGACATTAAAAGTGGGAGGGCACAGCGCCCGCAAGACCACATAGGAGGATAAACAATGAAACACGGCAAGCATTATGTCGACGCTGCTAAGCAGATCGATTCTAGTAAACTGTATGACATGAACGAGGCGCTGGAGCTGGCCTGCAAGGTTGCTTCCGCCAAGTTCGATGAGACCGTTGAGCTGCACGTCCGTCTGGGCGTTGATGGCCGTCACGCTGACCAGCAGGTCCGCGGCGCCGTCGTTCTGCCCAACGGCACCGGCAAGACCGTCCGCGTCTGCGCCATCGCCAAGGGCCCCGCAGCTTCCGCTGCTGAGGCTGCCGGCGCTGACATCGTCGGTGATGACGACCTGATCGCAAAGATCCAGGGTGGCTTCATGGACTTCGACGTCGTGGTCACCACCCCCGATATGATGGGCAAGGTTGGCCGTCTGGGCAAGATCCTCGGACCTCGTGGTCTGATGCCCAACCCCAAGGCTGGCACCGTGACCCCCGACCTGACCAAGGCTGTCACCGAGGCCAAGGCTGGTAAGATCGAGTACCGTCTGGACAAGCAGAACATCATCCATGTGCCCGTGGGCAAGACTTCCTTCGGCGCAGAGAAGCTGTTCACCAACCTGGACACCGTCATGGACGCCATCGCCAAGGCTAAGCCCGCCGCTGCAAAGGGCACTTACTTCAAGAGCGCTACCATCGCCACCACCATGGGCCCTGGCATCCGTCTGAACACTCTGAAGTACGGTGTCTGATTTTTCTGAAAAAGTTCAGAAAAACACTTGACAAGTCCGCGTTTTTGCGGTAAAGTGTAAAGTGTATCCGCCTGCCGAGAAACGCGTAACGTTGTTTTATGCCTCTCTCTCGGCCTGTGTGCGCGGGAGAGAGGCTTTTTCTATGGCTCCGGTTCCGATGTAGTTTTGAAACGAGGTGAAACCGAAATGCCCAGTGCAAAGATTCTTTCTGAAAAGCAGGCTTATGTCGCTGATCTGAAGGCAAAGTTTGAGAATGCGGTTTCCGGCTGTGTGGTTGCTTACGGCGGTATCAACGTCGAGAATGACACCAAGCTGCGCAAGGAGCTGCGTGAGGCTGGCGTGGAGTATATGGTTGTCAAGAACACTATGCTTCGCCTGGCTGTCAAGGGTACCTCCATCGAGGGCCTGACCGAGAACTTTACCGGCGACACTGCCGTCGCATTTGCCACCGCTGAAGATCCGATGGCAGCTGCCCGTATCCTGTGCAAGTTCCAGGATGGCGACCGTACCAAGAAGTTCGTCGTCAAGGGTGGTTTCATGGAAGGCAAGGTCCTGTCTGCTGCAGAGACCAACGCCATCGCCAAGCTGCCCGGCCGCGAAGGCATGCTGTCCATGTTCGCAGGCGCCCTCACCAGCACTCTGTCTGGTCTGGCCGTCGCCATGCAGGCTTATGCCGACAAGCAGGAGGAGCCCGCTGCCTGACACAGCGCCGGCTGCCGCCTGAACAAAACATTGATCGACATCACCGCAACAAAAAATTAACTGAAATTGGAGGGTTATTACCATGGCTTCTGAGAAGATTACTGCCATTATCGAGTCCGTCAAGGGCCTGTCCGTCCTGGAGCTGAAGGAACTGATCGACGCTTACTGCGAGGAGTTCGGTGTTTCTGCTGTTGCTGCTGCTGCTCCCGCTGCTGCCGCTGCTGCTGCTCCCGCTGAGGAGGAGAAGACCGAGTTCGACGTCATCCTGAGCGATGTCGGCGCTACCAAGATGCAGGTCATCAAGGTTGTCAAGGAAGTCACCGGTCTGGGCCTGAAGGAGGCCAAGGCTATCGTTGATGGCGCTCCCAAGGCTGTCAAGGAGAAGGCTTCCAAGGCTGACGCCGAGGACATCAAGAAGAAGCTGGAAGAGGTCGGCGCAAAGGTCGAGATCAAGTAAGTTTCTGCCTCAAAACAAAACTTCGGACAGGGGGGTCCCGACAGGGAGCCCCCTGTTTTTTTGTCTGCCTCTTGACAACCATGATGCAATGTGATATGATTTTGATATCAACAAGATGTTTCTCGATGCATTGTCAGGAGGATGATACCATATGACAGAAAAGATCTTGCAGACCAAAAAGAACGGTATGGCCGTGCTGCTGCTGGTGCTGGTGGGCTACGTTGTGGCCATTGCAGCGGCGGCCGCAGCGGGGATGGCCGGAGTACCGGGGCTGGAAGGCGTGCCGGGCATGGTGGGCAACGTCGTGCTGGGCATCGCCATTGTGTACATGGTCCTGGCCTGGATCCTGCTGTGCGGGCTCAAGGTCCTCAAGCCCCAGGAGGCTCTGGTGCTGACTTTGTTCGGCAACTACATCGGCACCCTGAAAGGGGAGGGCTTTTACTGGGTCAACCCCTTCTGCACGGCGGTCAACCCCGCCGCCGGC
>CAJFNF010000071.1 GCA_904394215.1 uncultured Faecalibacterium sp. | reverse complement strand
ACGTTGCATCGCACCGGGCCGCAGGCCCAAACGTAAATGAAGATGCAGGGCCTTGCAGCTCTCCAGCTCCCAGGTAAGTGCGGCCAGAGTGGATGGTACCCAGTGAAACCTCTTGCGCTTAGCCGATTTTTGCGGCGCACCACGGCGGGTGCTTGCAAAAATCGGAGCGCAGCTCCGGGTTGCCGTTGCCCAAATATGCGGCGCGAGCCGCAGTCCGCTTGCATATTTGGACGGCTGCCCCTGCTCCGCTTCGGCTGTTTCTGCCGCAGGCAGCGCCTCAGCTGTGCAGCCAGCGGCGGCTCCCTGTTTCGTCCGCTGGACGCGGTCGCCGCCGCTGCCTTTTGTTACTTTTTCTCGAAAAAGTAACGGTCCAGGAAGGAGACGAGGGGGGCAGCGCGGCGGCCCAGCAGCCGGGGCAGGATGACGCGGCCCATGGCCCAGACACCACGGAAATTGTAGAGGATCACCACGGCGCAGAGCAGGCCGGTCCACAGGCCGTACCAGGGCACTTCGGCCAGGGTGATGCCCGCCTCAATCACCAAGAGGACGGCGTTGACCGCCACATGGACCGGCTCCAGCCGGAGATCCATCATATGAAGGCTGTCGATGGCACGGAGCACAAACACCAGCACCATGGCCAGGAAGGAGGCGTAAGTAACGCCCACCGGCCCGAACCAGAGAATCCCCAGATAGTTCATGATGCAGTTGGCGATGGCGCCCGCCATCATGGTGTAGAGGCTGTGGGTGGACCGCTTGTAGACCACGTAGATGCTGTTCATGAACTGGGTGAAGCAGGTGAACACCGCCGCCATGGTCAGATAGGGCACAAACTGCCAGGCATCAAAATAGCTGGACTTCATGATCAGCATCACGGGCCGGCAGAGCCAGAGGATGCCGCCGGCACAGCAGAACATGACGCTGGAATAGCTGCGGAACACGGTGGAGAAGAAACTGCCCCGGTCCTGTTCCTCGGTGACCGCCGACAGCTGCCAGGCATCGTAGAAGATGGTGCCCAGGGTGTTGAGGATGGTGGGCAGGAAATAGCCGGTGGACAGCAGGCCGCTCCACTCGGCACCGCTGCGGCCCTGGATGTCGTTGCACATGGCATTGACAAAGAACATGTCGGAGGCATTGATGATCCAGAAACTGATCTGGGCCGGGATCATGGGCAGGGAAAACCGCAGCATCTCTTTCCAGAGGGCCCGGTTGATGATGCTGAAATCCAGATACCTCCACAGCTTGCCGGTGAAGAACAGGAACAGGCTGCTGGTGACGTCGCCGCAGATGATGGCCAGCAGGTAGCCCTCGGCGCCCATGTCGAAGACCACCAGGTACAGCACATAGAACATCAGGGTGGCAAAGGTGCACAGCACTCCGTCGATGCCCACCAGGCGGTTCAGCTCCCGGCTGCGGATGAACTGGGTGCAGAGGGTCCGCAGGCAGCTGGTGAGGACGTAGATGCACAGGAGAACCCCGTACCCCTGCACCCCCGGCACCATGGACAGCAGGGGCCAGCAGAGCAAAAGCACCGCATAGCCGATCAGGATGGTGAGCAGGCCGTTGGTGAACACCTGTTTTTTGCTGTTGCCCTTGTCCAGGCCGAAGCGGATGATGGCGTTGCTCATGCCCATGGACACCAGGGGAATCAGCAGGTTGGCGCACTGGCTCAGCAGCTTGGAAATGCCCATGCTCTCCACATCCCGCATGGCATAGGTCAGGAAAGGCTGGACGATGAGGGTCAGCAGTTTGGACGAAAAGCTGGAAATGGCAAAAATCATGGTATTGCCGGCCAGCTTGCTGTATTTATTCTGTCCCTCCTGGGGGACGCTGTTGTTTTCCAAAGGAATGTACCTCCCGGTTTGATGTTATTCCGCCCGCAGCAGGGCGCGGCGGGCCTTCCAGTCGGGGAGCAGCCGCTCCACCTGGGCCCAGAAAGCCGGGCTGTGGTTGGGCACCAGGAAATGGCAGAACTCATGGACCACCACGTATTCCTGGGCCGCCGCCGGCTCGTTGTAGAGGGCCAGGGCAAAGGTAATCTGCCCCCGCCGGGGGTTGCAGACCCCCCAGCGGCTGGTCATGGCCCGGACCTTGATGACAGGCATCCGGCCCCCCAGCACCTGGGCAAAGGCGGGGAACACCTGCCGGCTCAGGGCGGTGAAGTGTTCCAGGGCCAGGGCCCGGTCGGGCAGGGGCCGGGCCGCCCGGCGCTGCTGGCGCTGGACCGCCGCCAGAATCCAGTCCCGGCGGGCCAGCACAAAGGCGTCCGCCTGGCGGACACTGGCCCTCAGCGGAATGCTGACGGCCACGGTTCCATCCGGACGGACGCGCAGATTCAGATTTTTCACCCGGCGCCTGGTCAGCTGGTAGCAGATGCCCCCCGACTGACGGAGCTGGGCCTGTCCCTCTTTAACCGCCATGGCCGGTGCGGGCCGGGCGGCGGACCAGCCGGGCCAGGGGCAGCTGGGCCCCCACCACGGCGGCAAAAATCAGGGCGCAGCCGATGACTTCCCGGGCCGACAGGCTCTGGCTCAGCAGCAGCCAGCCGCCCAGGGCGCCGAAGACGCTCTCCAGGCACATGGCCAGGCTGGCAATGGCGGGATTCAGATCCCGCTGGCCCAGAATCTGGAGGGTGTAGGCCACGCCGCTGGACAGCACGCCGCAGTAAATCACCGGCAGCGCCGCCCCGGTGAGGTCAGACAGGGTCACCGTCTCGGTGAGGAGGGAGGCGATGGTGCTCTCCACCGCCACCACAAAGAACTGGAGCATGCTGAGCCGCACCCCGTCCACACGGGGAGAGAAGTGGTCCACCCCCATGATCTGGAAGGTGAACAGGAAGGCGCACAGCAGCAGGACGCCGTCGCTGGCCTCCACGTTGCCGAAGCCATCCTTCATGCACAGCAGGTACAGCCCTGCCACCGACAGCACCACGCAGCCCCAGATCTGGACGGGGCTCTTGCGGCCGAACAGAAGCCCCACCACCGGCACCAGCACCACATACATGGCGGTGATAAAGCTGGCCTTGGCGGTGGAGGGGTTCAGGGTGATGCCGATCTGCTGGGCCGCCGAGGCCACAAACAGCAGGGTGCCGCAGATGGCGCCGCCCTGGATCAGGGTGCGCCGGGCCTCCCCTTTGGGGGCGCCGGCCGGCTCGCCCCGGCGGCGGTGGACCGCGTCAAAGACGTGGCACACCGGCCACAGGACAATGACCGCCAGCCAGCTGCGGCTGGCCAGGAAGGCAAAAGGCGCCAGTGTTGCGCCGGCGCTCTGGGCCACAAAGGCCAGGCCCCAGATCAGGGCGCAGATCACCAGCAGAATGGTATTTCTTGTCTGTACTTTCATCCCACAATTCCCTCAGCTGCAAACATCCCATAGAGATAATACTTGCTTGAATCATACGACACCGTGATCCGGTACTGGACCGACGGGTCCAGCCCGGTGATGGTATAGGTGTAGTTGGTGCCGTCGGTGTGGAAATAGCCGGTGGAGCCATCCACATACTGGGCCCCGCCGTCCACCTTTTTCCACAGGGCAATCTTGTATTCCTGGGGCCCCTCGGCGGTGCCGCAGGCGGTGATGGTCAGGGTGTCCCCCGCCACCTGGAAATAGCCGGTGTTCCGCTTCCAGATGCCATTGTAAATCCCGTACAGGGTGCCGTTGGCCACCACGTTGGCCCACTGGGCGGTGGAGTCGGTGCCCTCGGGCAGCATGATGGGATTGGTGGTGGCCGCCGCCCAGTTCTCGGTCTCGGCCTCCTGGGCAGTATTCGCCCCCAGCAGATTCTGAACGCCTGTCTTGATGCTGTCGCATCCCGCAAGGGTCAGGGTCAGGGCCGCCGCCAGCACCAGGGCAAAAAGCCGTTTCATCTTTCTTTTCCGTTCCATATAACCTCCGGGCGGACAGGTGCCTCCGCCTTCTTTTTGTTCTCTCCGGTGGTTGGATTCCAATCGGTCCTTTTAGTATACCGCATTTTATTCCTAGAGACAACTGTTTTCACCCGGATTGGGCCTCATTTGCAGCGGTGAGGGCGGCACATTCCGCCGCCGCCAGCTGGGGCCAGGCGGTGTTTTCAAACAGGGAACCGTACCGGTAGAGGGCGTAGCCCCCGGCCCCCTGGGCCCGCAGGTCGGCCACCTGGTCGGCCAGGGCATGGCCGGTGGACCAGCGGGCGGTGCTGTTCCCGTCGGCGCCGCCGTCCCCGTCCCCGATCCGCCAGGCCCCCAGCCCGATGTACAGGGCCGCAGACCCCCGGGGGATGGCCAGCCATTCGGGCAGGATGTTCTCATAGGCGAACCGGTCCGACCCGCTGGACAGCTGGTAGCCGTAGCCCCAGTAGATCTGGGGGCACAGGTAGTCCACCACCGCCTGGTCTCCCTCCGCCGCCAGCCAGGCATATACGTCGCTGTACTGCTGGTTCATGTCGTTGTCGGGGTTGCCCTGGGGGCTGACCCCGAACCGGAGGGTGGGGTCCTGGGCCTTCACCGCATCGCGGGCGGCCTTCACCAGGTTGGTGACATTCTGCCGCCGCCAGGCCCCAAGGTCGGCGGCTCCGCTGGCTGCAAACTGGGCCGCATCCACAGCCGGGTCGGTGGTGGGGTAGAAGTAGTCGTCAAAGTGGACCCCGTCCACCGGGTAGTTCCGCACCAGCTCAGCCACCCCTTCCACCACATAAGCCGCCGCCTCGGGGATGGCCGGGTTCAGGTACAGGCCCCCGTTCACCTCCACCACCCACTCGGGGTGGGTGTTGGCCAGATTGTTTTCCGCCAGCTGGGCAGGGGAGGAGGCGGAGGCCCGGAGCCGGTAGGGGTTGATCCACCCCTCCACCGACAGGCCCCGGCTGTGGGCCTCGGTGAGGAAGAGGTCCAGGGGGTCAAACCCCGGGTCCACCCCCTGGGTGCCGGTGCAGATGTGGCTCCAGGGGTAGAGGGCGCTGGGATAGAGGGCATCCCCGAAGGGCCGCACCTGGAGCAGGATGGTATTCAGCCCCAGGGCGGCGCACTGGTCCGCCATGGCTGCCGCCCGGGAGCGGAAGGCCTCCGCCGAGCTGTAGTCCATCCCCTGGAGCTCCAGATAACTGATCCATACCGCCCGGTATTCCCCGGCGGCGGGGCCCGGGTCTCCCGGCTCCACCCCTGCGGGCCGGCCCTGCTGCCGCAGCCAGAGGGCCCCAGCCCCCAGAGCTGCAGCCGCCGCCCCCGCCAAAAAGGCCCGGCGGGGGAACCTTTGCCCCTTGTTTTTCTTTTTCCCGGCTCTGGCCCGGGCGCCTGTATGGTTTGTGCGGGGCATCTGACCGCCTCCCTGCATTGGTGTTCCTGCAAATGTTCTCTTATTATAGCATATTTTTCCCCGGGCGGGATGCAAAGAAGATGGAAAACCCTTTTCAACCGGGCTTTGTTCTGGTATAATAAGGTGTATCAGCCCTGCATCCATGGGTTATTCCAGTGTATGCAGGGCCTTTGCGGGCCAGTAGCTCAGTTGGTCAGAGCTGGCGGCTCATAACCGCTTGGTCTTATCGTCCGGCGCTTCCAAAACATCCGCATATTCGTTGTTTTCTCGCCGTCATAACGGCAAAAAAGTGTTTTCACCTACTTTTTACCTACGAAGGGCATCCGAATGCGCCCTCGCAGGTCCAGCTTCATCTCCATAAGGGCCAGTAGTTCAGCGGTCAGAACTCCCCGCTCATAACGGGGTTATCGCGGGTTCGAATCCTGCCTGGCCCACCAAAAAGCACGAAACATCGCGTTTC
>CAJFNF010000070.1 GCA_904394215.1 uncultured Faecalibacterium sp. | reverse complement strand
CCTCGCCCACGTCGCATTACATATTGTATCAAAAATTTCGGCGTTTGTATAGGCTTTTTTCAGAAACTCCGAACATTCTTGCCATTTTGTTGCCTGGAAGGTGGTTTGAGCCACCACAAACATACGTTTTTCGGGATTTTCAGGGCCTTTCCAGGCCTGTAATTCGGCCAAATCCCCGAAGACGAAGGTCTCGCCCCGGGTATGGCCCACGATGCCCTGGACCTCAGGATGGGTTTTGTCCCCGGCCACAGCCAGGCAGACCCCCTCCTGTTCGGCCCGCCGGGCGATGGCGTGGATCTTGGCCACAAAGGGGCAGGTGGCGTCCTGCCAAGACACCCCCAGGGCGGCCAGCTCGTCGTAGACGTTCTGGGGCACCCCGTGGCTGCGGATCACCACCTGATAACCCGCCGGGACATCCCGGGGGCTGTCCACCACTTTGGCCCCCCGGCGTTCCAGGTCGGCCACCACCTGGGGGTTGTGGATCAGGGGACCCAGGGTGGCCACCTTTTTGCCTTCATCCAGCAGGCGGCAGGTCATCTGGACCGCCCGGTCCACCCCAAAGCAGAAACCGGCGGTTTTGGCCAGACAAATTTCCATAGACGTTTCCTCTCGACCATAATGTCAGTATGCACACCAGGGTGCCGATTATGCAGTGGCGGCATCCTGGAACCCGTACCGCTGGCCCAGGTCGATCCAGGCGTTGGTGAGGGCCTGCTTGTTGGCCCGCAGGGTCTTGATGTCCCGGCGGCTGCTCATGGCAAACTGGGCTGCCGGCATGGGCTCGCCAAAGATCACCCGCACCTTGCAGAACAGCTTCATGTGGCCGTCGGGGGTGTTGTACAGCACCCGGCAGGGGATCACGTCGGTGCCGGCCTCGGCCGCCACCACAAACAGCCCGCTCTTGGGCTGGAGCAGCTTGCCGTCCTTTTCCCGGGTTCCCTCGGGGAACAACAGCAGGCCACGGCCCTTTTTGCACTCGCCGATGGTGTACTCTAGGGTCTCCATCTCGTCCTTGGTGCCCCGGACCATCATACAGCCGCACTGCTTCAAAAACCAGGTGATGAAGGGGTTGATTTCAAACAGCTCCTTTTTGCCGAACACCACCATCTTTTTGCCCCAGAACCGGGCGATGGCCACAAACACCGGGTCGATGGCCGAAATATGGGTGGGAGCCAGGATAAAGCCGGGGGACTGGATCTTCTTCAGATTTTCCCGGCCGATGACCTGGACCCGGAAAAACAGGTTGAAAATGACCCAGGCCCCTGCCAAAATGATCGGATACAGCATCACATTTCCCCCACACGCTCTTGGATGATTTGCTTCATGGCGGCCAGGCTCTGGGCCAGGTCCAGGTCGGAGGTGTCCAGCAGGACGGCGTCCTCCGCCTGGCGCAGGGGGGCTGCCGCCCGGCCTGCGTCCTGTTCATCCCGCTGCTTCACATCGGCCAGCACTTCCTCGTAGCTCTCGCTGCGGCCCGCCTGCTGGTATTCCAGCCAGCGGCGCCGGGCCCGGGCTTCGGGGCTGGCGGTCAGGAAGATCTTGACGGTGGCGTTGGGCAGGATCACAGTGCCGATGTCCCGGCCATCCATCAGGATGTTGCCGGTCTTGGCCATGTTCCGTTGCAGGTCCAGCAGGAAAGCCCGGACCGTGGGATTGGCCCCCACCGCCGAGGCCGCCATCCCCACCTGTTCGGTGCGGATCAGGCCGCTGACGTCCTCATCATTCAGATAAATATGCTGTTCGCCGTCCAGCACCGCCAGGCGTAGACGGATTTGGGGCAGCAGCTGGTTCACTGCTGCCTGGTCAGCCGGGTCTTTGCCGGCCCGCAGGGCATACAGCCCCACCGACCGGTACATGGCGCCGGTGTCGACGTAAATATAGCCCAGGTCCCGGGCCAGCTGCCGGGCCAGGGTGGATTTGCCAGCCCCGGCAGGACCGTCGATCGCAACCGATATCATACTTCTATATTCTCC
The DNA here is from genome assembly GCA_904394215.1 of uncultured Faecalibacterium sp. GTDB lineage: Bacteria > Bacillota > Clostridia > Oscillospirales > Ruminococcaceae > Faecalibacterium. Next base: position 4,578 of record CAJFNF010000070.1, on the reverse strand, counting down.
TTCCGGCAGGGGGAACATTCCCCCTGTCTGAAACTTTTTTCTTTGGTTACTCCACCACCACAGCGGTGCCGCTGGCAGTCACCATCAGCATGCCGTTGTCGGTGCCCAGGACTTCATAGTCGATATCCACACCCACCACAGCGTTGGCGCCCAGGTCGGCGGCCCGCTGTTCCATCTCCTCCAGGGCGTTCTGGCGGGCCTGGATCAGCTCGTCTTCGTAGCTGCCCGAGCGGCCGCCCAGGAAGTTGGTGAAGGATGCCGCCAGGTCCCGGATGAAATTCACACCCGAAATGACCTCGCCGCAGACAATGCCTCTATAGGATGTAATCCGTTTTCCCTCCACGGAAGGGGTTGTGGTGACAATCATGGTTTTTGCCTCCTTTTTCTATTTAAAGCTCCTCTTCACAGGTGGGCCGCAAAGGCCTGGGCTGTGCAGAAGGCGATCTGCAGATTATAGCCGCCGGTATAGGCGTCCACGTCCAGCACTTCCCCGGCGAAATAGAGGTGTGCTGCTTTCTTGCTCTCCATGGTCCGGGGGTCCACCTCCCGCACCGACACGCCCCCCGAGGTGATGACCGCGTGGGCCAAATCCCCCCGCTGGTCCACCGACACGGCCCAGTGCTTGCACAGACGCACCAGTTCCCGCTTTTGCTCCCGGGTGATCTGGTTGGCCCGGGTGGCGGGGTCAATCCCCCACCGCTCCACCATCACCGGCTGCATGCTGGAAGGCAGCAGCTTGACCAGGGCCCCCTGGGCGGAATGGTTGGACAGCAGCCCAAAGTCCCGGGTGACCCGGTCGTACAGCTGTTCCTCGCTGAGAGCAGGCTTCAGGTCAATTTCCACATGGTAGCGGTGCTTTTTCATGTCCCCCAGATGGCTGGAGGCGCTGAGGGTCAAAGGGCCGCTGATGCCGAAATGGGTGAACAGCATCTCCCCCTGCTCGTCAAAGATGGCCTTGTTGTCCTCAAAGAGGGTGAGCTTGACGTTTTTCAGGGACAGGCCCATCATCTTTTTGCAGTCGGGGTCTTTGGACACCAGGCTCACCAGGCTGGGCACCGGCTCAACGATGGTGTGGCCGGCCTGCCGGGCCAGCTTGTAGCCGTCGCCGGTGGAACCGGTCACCGGATAGCTGAGGCCGCCGGTGGCCACCAGGACGCAGTCGGCCCGGTAGCTTTTGCCCGACGTTCCCTTTACCCCCAGGCAGCGGAAGGCAGGGCCCTTCTTGGCCTTTTTGCCCTCGGCCGGGGCCTCCTGCTCCATCGGCTCCAGCAGCAAAGACGCCGCCCCGTCGTGGATCAGGTGGGCGCCGGCGGCATAGTCCAGCAGGGCCTGGCGGATTTCTGCCGCCTTGTCCGACACCGGGAACACCCGGCGCCCCCGCTCCACCTTCAGGGCCACACCCAGGCTCTCAAACAGCTCCTTGGTTTTGGCCGGCGGGAAGGCGTAGAGGGAGGAATACAAAAACCGGGGGTTGGTTCGCACATGGCGGAGAAATTCCTCCTCGTCGCAGTCGTTGGTCAGGTTGCAGCGGCCCTTGCCGGTGACCAGGATTTTCTGGCCTGGTTTGTCGGTGTGCTCCAGCAATGTAACCTTGTGCCCCTGCCGTGCAGCGGCGCCGGCGGCCATCAATCCAGCCACCCCCGCCCCCACGATCAGAATTTCCGCCATGGATGAACGCTCCTTTTTTCGTCAGATTCCGTACTTTTTAATAATACCAGAATCCAGACACAAAAGCAATCGCGAAAAAACAGGAACGGCAGACGCCGTAGCGCCTGCCGTTCCTCTGTGTCCTTTTGATCCTTTAGTTTCCGATCAATTTCACCGGGTCCAGATACTTGTCCTGGTCCATCACTTCCAGATGGATGTGGGGGTCCAGGGCGCTTTCGCCGGTGACGGTGCCGGCCTGGCCCAGCTTCTGGCCCGAGGCCACCGCGTCACCCTGCTGGACCACCGTGTTTTCCAGGGCGGCGACCCGCCACAGGCGGCCCTCGGCGTCCCGGATGGAGGCCACTACCCCCCAGTTGCCCTCAGCGGCCAGGCTTTCCACCGTGCCGCTCACCGGGGAAAGGACATCCTCCCCTGCTTCGCAGGCATAGTCTGTGCCGTTGTGGGTGCGCCAGTCCCCCAGGGTCTCATTGTAGACCAGCTCGTCCCCGCTCCAGACGGCCAGCACCTGTCCAGAAACAGGCCGCGTATAGGCCGAGCCGGCTGAGACGCTGGCAGTGGGCGATTCGGTTTGCAGCTCGGAAGGTTCGGATACCGAACCAGAGCCAGACGGCGCACCAGAGGATGCGCCAGACGAGCTGGGTTCGGGCACATCGGCCACCGACTGGGCCGCGCTGGTGGATTCCTGTTCCCATATCTGATCCTCCGTGTCCTGGTTGATGCCGGCATCAATGCCGGGGTACGTCTCTTCGCCGGTGAGGCTTTGGCTGGAGCTCTGCCCCAGATCCTCGGCCATCTGATCCCGAACCGTCCGCACAGCCCACACGCCGACGGCTGCGGCCGCCGCCACGCAGGCCAGCAGGGCCAGTGCAAAGCCCTTGCCCCGCAGAAAATTCCTGATATGCTCCATCGTTTGATTCTCCTTCGGTTGAAACCTGTGTACGGGTGTTGCCCTTAGTTTGAGACAGACCGCGCCGGAATATTCACCCGCCCGCAAGTTCAGCCAAGAAAAAATCCTGCCGGGGCCATCCGGCAGGACACAGGAGCGCTTTTCCTATTTAATACGGGGGTTCAGCCTTTCCACAGGTACAGGATCAGCCAGACCACCGCGCAGGCGGTCCAGCAGACGGAGCCCAGCAGCATCACCCTGGAACCCCCCAGCTTGTACCGGCTGTAGCCGGTGCTGGCCAGGAAAACCGAGAACAGGAAGATATAGCCAAAGCCCGCCCGGCCCTTCAAGAATACCTCCAGCAGCAGCATCACCACATAGGCGGCCGACATTCCGATAAAGCCGTACATGGCTGCCTGATTCGCAATCTCCCGGTCCCGCTCGTCGCCGTTGCGGTTTTCCTCCCGGCTTTTGGCCAAAATCTCTTCTTTATCCATAGGAAGTCCTCCCTTCCAGTTTGACAAGTTTTATTTGCACTTCTAAGATAGCACAGACAAGTTTACTTGTCAATAGGTTTTGCAAAGTTTTCTTGGTACATTGGACAGGACCCCCCACTTGTGATACACTTGGTTCAAAGAGAGGATGGAGCACATGATTTTTCTCACCACAGAACGTTTGATCCTTCGGAACGCTGCGCCGGAGGACGCCCGCATCATGTACGATTACCGCAACAACCCCATCTGTGCCCGCTACCAGCGGGGCCAGGTGAAGGACCTGGAGGGCATCGCCACCCTGATCCACAAACACCAGCAGGACGTTTTGTCCCTGGACAGCCGGGCATTTCTGGCGGTAGCCCTGCGGGAAACCGGGGAAATGATCGGGGAAATCGTAGTGATGCCCCAGGACGGCGCCATCTCCCTGGGCTACACTTTCTCCTACAAGCACCACCGCAAGGGTTATGCCTATGAAGCCCTGTCGGCCCTGCTGGAACTGCTCCACAGCCGGTTCCCGGACCAGGAATTCATCTGCTTCACCGAATCTGAGAACCAGGCCAGCATGAGCCTGCTGCTCAAGCTGGGGTATCAGGATCTGGGTTTCATTCCCAAAATCCAGTCGGAAGCCTTCGGCAAATGGCTCACCCCCGCTTCGGAGGCAGAACTGCGCCGGGCTGCCGCCCCACAATAACCCTAGGCACCCCGCACCTGACTGTGCGGGGATTTTTATGTGCCAAAATGTAAAAACATCTTGACATTTTAGGACAGCCTGCTATACTGTAAATGTAAAGAGTATTTAACATTTCAAAGGAGGAACCACATCATGAAACCGATGGACGAAATGGAGCGCAGCATTCAGCTCCGCGCCGAAGAACTGGCCTATAAAGCGGTATTGGGCGGCCTGGCGGGCTCCACCTGCGCCACCTGGCTCCAGGCTTTTCTGACCAAACAGGCCCCCGATCTGGTGCCCGGCCTGCTTCTTTGTCTGGCGGTCTGCATCCAGGGGTTCACCCAAGTGCTGTACAAACACAGGATGGTGGAAGACGACGAGGAATACAGGGAGCCCAACCGTCCCGCCCGGATGCTGGGAGCAGCTGTTGCGCTGGGGGCTTTTCTCCTGTTTGTGGGCCTCCTGCTGATGGCAAGGTAACCCCATGCAGAACAAAGTGAAAGAGCTGCGCAAGCAGGCCGGGCTTCGTCAGGAGGATCTGGCCCGGATGCTGGGCGTAAGTCGGCAAACCATCATCGCCATTGAGAACAATAAATACGACCCCACCCTGGCCCTGGCCATGAAACTGGCTCATCTTCTGGGTCAGCATGTGGACGAAATCTTTTTTCTCGAAGAATCCTGAAAGCAAAAATCCCCCTGTGCCTTCCCGGCGCAGGGGATTTATTTGTGCCTTGAACAACGAGAAACCCCCTGAGGAATAAATCCTCAGGGGGTTTTAGAGAAGCCGGCATCTACCTATTTTCACAGGCCGTGTCCAGCCAACTATCTTCGGCACGAGTGAGCTTAACTTCTGTGTTCGG
>CAJFNF010000069.1 GCA_904394215.1 uncultured Faecalibacterium sp. | reverse complement strand
AAAACGGAGGAAGCCGCCCGGCGGCGCAGAGCCCTAGACAAAATGCTGGCGGCCTGGCCCTACGCCGGCGACGCCGCGTCGGTCCGGGAGCTGCTGGCCCGGACCGAGGAGCGGCTTTGTAAGTCAGTCACAGAACCCGGCACAGAAATGTGTCATACTGAATCAGTTTGAAATTTTGACGCGGGAGGAAAACGAAGATGGCGAATGTGGTGATTATTGGTTCGGGCCCGGCAGGTGTGTCGGCAGCCCTGTACACGGCACGGGCGGGGGTGGATACCACCGTCCTGACCAAGGGCCCCGGTGCCCTGGCCCGGTCGGAGGGCATTGAGAACTACTACGGCGTGCCGGGGAACATCACCGGCGCCGAGCTGGAGCGCCGCGGCATCGAGGGCGCCAGAGAGGTAGGGGTCAAGTTTGTGGAGACCGAGGCGGTGGGCCTCACCTTCACCGACAAGCTGACGGTGGAAACCCTCAACGGGGACTACCCCGCCGACGCGGTGATCCTGGCCACCGGCGCCTCCCGCACCGCACCCCCGGTGCCGGGGCTGGCAGCTTTGGAAGGCCACGGGGTCAGCTACTGCGCCACCTGTGACGCCTTCTTCTACCGCGGCAAGCATGTGGCCGTCATGGGCAGCGGCGAGTATGCCCTTCACGAGGCCTCGGCCCTGCTGCCCCTGGCCGCCAGCGTTACCCTGCTGACCGGCGGCGCCCAGCTGACCGCCGAATTCCCCGCCGAGATTGCCGTCCGCACCGAGAAGGTGGAGGCCATCCTGGGCGAAGAAAAGGTCACCGGCGTCCGTCTGGCCGGCGGCGAGGAACTGCCCATGGACGGCGTATTCATCGCCCTGGGTGTGGCAGGCAGCACCGCCCTGGCCCGGAAGATGGGGGCCGAGGTGGACGGCAACAAGATTGTGGTGGATGCCAACATGATGACCACCATCCCCGGCCTGTTCGCCGCCGGCGACTGCACCGGCGGCCTGCTGCAGGTGGCCAAGGCGGTGTATGAGGGGGCTGTGGCCGGCAACGAAGCCGCCAAGGCCCTGCGAAAGGGCGGTTTCTATGGAGCATAAAACAGCCGACAAAGGCTGCCTGGCGGGGGTGTTCCCCTTCTGGGACAAACTGACCGATGAACAGCAGGACTACCTGTGCCGGTTTGCCCGCCCCGTCCACTACGACAAGGGGGCCCACGTCCACAGCCCCACCGAAAACTGCGTGGGGATTCTGCTGCTGCGGTCGGGCCAGCTGCGGGCCTACCTGCTGTCAGAGGAGGGCCGGGACGTCACCCTCTACCGGCTGTATGCCGGGGAGGTCTGCATCCTGTCCGCCTCCTGCGTGCTGGATGCGGTGACCTTTGACGTCCACATCGACGCCGAAGAGCCGGTGGATGCCTACTGCATCGGGGCCGGCGCCTTCAAGCGGGTGATGGATGAGAACATCTACGTCCGCTGCTATGCCTACCAGATGACCGCCGAGAGCTACTCCGAGACCATGTGGGCCATGCAGCAGATCCTGTTCATGAGCGCCGACCGGCGGCTGGCCATCTTCCTCACCGACGAGCTGGCCAAGACCGGCGGCACCGACCTTCGGATGACCCACGACCAGATTGCCCGGTATATGGGCAGCGCCCGGGAAGTGGTGAGCCGAATGCTGAAATACTTTGCCCAGGAGGGCCTGGTCAAGCTGTGGCGTGGGGGCCTGACGGTGCTGGACAAGCCCCGGCTCCAGAAGATGGCCCGGGGCGAGGGCGAAGGCCGGCCAAAACGCCGGGTATAACAAACCGCAACAAAAAAACGCACGGGAAGATTCCCGTGCGTTTTTGTTTGGCTGTAACCGGATGGCTCAGGCGTGCTTCTGGAGGTCCTCGTCGGCCTCTTCGGCGTTCTGGTATTCGTCAAAGGCGGACCACATGGGCTGGATCTTGGCGCCGTGGAAGGTGCGGTCCACATAGTTCTTGGTGATCCGGGCCACCGTGCCGGACAGCGCCAGCACGCCGATCAGGTTGGGGATCATCATCAGGCCGTTGAAGGTGTCGGACAGATCCCAGGCCAGGCCCAGGTTCATGGTGGAGCCCACCAGCACCATCCCCACAAAGACCACTTTGTAGACCACAGTGGCCTTGGTGCCGAACAGGTACTCAAAGGCGGTGGAACCGTAGTGGCTCCAGCCCAGGACGGTGGAGTAGGCAAACAGGAGGATGGCCACCGCGATGAACTTGGGGCCCAGGGCGCCGAAGGTGGTGGCGAAGGCCTCGCCGGCCAGGGCGCTGCCCTGGACGTCGGTGAGCATCAGGCCGGTTTCCAGGTCCACAAACCCGGTGCACAGCAGCACCAGGGCGGTGAGGGTGCAGACCACGATGGTGTCGGCAAAGACCTCAAAGATGCCCCACATCCCCTGCTGCACCGGCTCCTTGACGTTGGAGGAGGAGTGGACCATCACCGAAGAGCCCAGGCCGGCCTCGTTGGAGAAGGCGCCCCGCTTGAAGCCCCAGGTGATGGCCATGTTGATGCCGTAGCCCAGGACGCCGCCGCCGGCAGCCTTCAGGCCGAAGGCACCTTTGAAGATGGCGGCAAAGGCGGCAGGCACCACCGTGATGTGGGTCAGGAGGATGATGATGGCGCCCACAATGTAGGCGATGGCCATGAAGGGGACGATTTTTTCGGACACAGCGGCCACCCGCTTGAGGCCGCCCAGGATCACCAGGGCCGACAGGACCAGCAGGGCCACGCCGGTGCCCACAGTGGGGATGCCGAAGGCGGACTGCATGTTGCCGGCGATGGAGTTGACCTGGCTCATGTTGCCGATGCCGAAGGAGGCCAGCACGCAGAAGCAGGAGAACAGCACGGCCAGCACCCGGCCCAGCCGCTTGCAGTGGGGCTTGGAGCCCAGGCCGTCGGACAGGTAGTACATGGCGCCGCCGGCCCACTCCCCTTTGGCGTTCTTGCGGCGGTAGAAGATGCCCAGCACGTTCTCGGAGTAGTTGGTCATCATGCCCAGGATGGCCATCACCCACATCCAGAAGATGGAGCCGGGGCCGCCGCTGATGATGGCGGTGGCGATGCCCACAATGTTGCCGGTGCCGATGGTGGCGGCCAGGGCGGTGCAAAGGCTCTGGAACTGGCTGATGGCCTTGTCCTCCCGGCTGGTGTGGGCGGTGATGTGCCTGTCGGTGAAGATGGCCCCGATGGTGCTGCGCATCCAGTGGGCGAAATGGGCAAACTGGAACCCCCGGTTCCGGATGGTCATGCACAGGCCGGCGGCAAACAGCAGCGCCAGGCCGAAGGGGCCCCAGACAAAGCTGTTGACGGTGCCGTTCAGGCTGGTGATGGTTTCGATCATGATGTCACTCTCCCTCTTCCCAAAAACGTCAAAAAGAAAAAGACCCCGGTGCCCGCCTCTGAACTGTCCGCAATGAGCGTACAAATAAGCCGCAAAAGGGGTTGTTTTGTTTGGCATCGGAGTACAAGTTAAAGAAACTTTACCACACAAAAGCAAAAAGCGCAAGCCTTTTTGGAAAATTTAATTTCTTTTTTTCGGCAGAGTGGTTCAAAACCGGCCTTTTCCTGCAAAAAACAAAGCCTTTGCCCAAAAACAGATAAAAAATGCAGCCGGCCGAAACCAGCTGCGCTTTTTGCTATGTTGGCTGCCGCCCTCCGGGGGCGGAAAAGGGATTCAGAACTCAGGCAGTGGCCCGGGCGTTCTCACAGCTCTTGGCCAGAGCGGTCAGGATATCGCCGTGGGAATCCTGCAGGCTGATGGTGGCGCTGGAGGTCAGATCCACCAGGGTGTCCTGCTGGTCCTGGCTCAGGGCGTCAAACTTGGCCTTGTCCTCGTCGCTGCTCTTGTCGGTGATTTTCAGAGGACGGCCGTTGGCGTCGGAGCAGCTGGAGGCAAACCATGCCTCCACCTCGTCCAGCGTCATGCCCACAAAGAACTGCTCGTAGGCGTTCATCTCGTCGGACCAGGTGCCGCTGCCCAGCTTGTAGCCGTCGCCCCGCTCCCGCTTGGTCTGCCAGGAAGAAACCTCTTCCAGGAAGGTCTCGTCGGTGGGGGTAATGGTGCCGTCCACCACGGCGTCGTGGTTCTCGTCGGCGTTGTAGGCTTCCTGGCCGGGCCAGCCGCTGGAGGCCTTTGACGCCCGGCAGCCGGATCTGGTGCTGCTGGACGTGATGCTGCCGGGGATGGACGGCTTTGGGGTCTGCCGGGAGATCCGGGCCCGGAGCCTGACCCCGGTGATTATGATTACCGCCCGCAGCGACGACGAGGACCGGATTCTGGGGCTGGACACCGGGGCGGACGACTATGTGGTCAAGCCTTTTTCCCCCGGCGAGGTGATGGCCCGGGTGCGGGCTGTGCTGCGGCGGGTGTCGCCGCCGGCCCAGCCGGATGTGTTCCGGTGCGGCGGGCTGGAAATTGACCTGCAGACCTTTGGGGTGCGGGTGGCGGGCCAGCCGGTGGCCCTGACCCGGCGGGCAGCGGAAATTCTCTGGACCCTGGCCCGGCGGCCCCGGCAGGTGTTCACCCGGGAAATGCTGCTGGACCTGCTGTGGGGGCCGGATTACCTGGGAGATGTCCGGGCGGTGGACAGCCAGATCAAGCGGATGCGCAGCGCGCTGGCGGGGCTGCGGATGGCGGTGCTGAATCTGGTGCTGTTTCTGCTGTTCAGCGGGCTGTATATCTCCCGGGGGATCCAGCTGGAGCTGCTGGACCCCCTCCACCAGGCCGAGGACCGCATGGAGCGGAAAATAGAGGACGGCGAGCTGCAGCTGGACTGTCTGCCCCGGGAGGGGCTGGGGGAAGAGCTGCGGTTTCTGCGGACCCTGGAACAGAGGGGCCCCGACCTGGTGGTGGTGATGGAGAACGGCCGGACGGTCTATTATGACGAAGCGGCCGATGAAATGAAGGAAGGGACCATGACCGGCACTTCGGGCCAGTCCAGGCCCCGGCTGGGGCTCCGGTTTGCACTGGACCCGGACCACGGCTGGATGGCCCTGACCTGTGCCCGGGTGGATGACCCGGCGGGGGGCAGCGCCCTGGTGATGGCTTCCCTGCCCCTGGACACCCTGGCCTGGGACCTGCTGCCCATTCTGGGGCTGCTGGCCCTCAGCACCGGGGCCACCCTGTGGGGCACCCGGCAGATGGGCCGGCGGCTGAGCCGCCAGCTGGTGCAGCCCCTCCGGGAGATGTCCCAGGCCCTGGCCCACTGGCAAGGGGAACAGTATGACCCGCCCCTGGCCCTGGGGGCCACCAGGGAACTGGGGGAGCTGCGGGACGCCATGAAGCAGACGGCCCATCAGCTGGAACAGGCCCGGGACCGGCGGAAGGAAGAGGACGAGGCCCTGCGGCTCTTTTATGCCGACGTGAGCCACGAGCTGAAAACCCCCATCGCGGTGCTGCGGGCCCAGGTGGAGCTGATGCGGGACGGGATGATGGCGCCGGAGGAACTGCCGGCCCAGGCCGACGGGATGCTGGCTGAGCTGCAGCAGCTGCAGACGGTGGTGCAGGACCTGGTGACCCTGGCCCGGATCCGGGCCCCGGGGTACAGCGTGGAGCGGAAAGTCTGCAGCCTGCAGGAGATCCTGCGGGATGCGGGTCGGTCCCTTGTCAGCCTGGGGTCCCGGCAGGGGGTGAAATTTTCCCTGGAACTGCCCGGGGATGCCTCTCCCCAGGACCAGGTCTGGACCAACTGCGACCGGCTGCGGCAGCTGGTGATGATCCTTGGGGAGAACGCCGTCAAATACACCCGCCCCGGCGGCTGTGCCGGGCTGCGGCTGGAATGGACAGCCCGGGGTCCGGAAGTTCTGGTCTGGGACCAGGGCTATGGGATCCCCCCTGAGGACCAGGAGCAGATTTTCCGCCCCTTTTTCCGGAGCAGCAAGCAGGCCGGTTCCATCCCGGGAGAAGGGCTGGGCCTGGCCATCGCCCGGGAACTGTGCACCCTGCTGGAGGTGGAGGTCAGGCTGGAGCACACGGGCCCGGAAGGCAGCCTGTTCAGTCTTCATCCGCCCGCCGCCGGCTGAGCCGTCCGACAGAGCGAAAAGAAAAGCACGAGACCATGTCTCGTGCTTTTTTGGCGGCCCGCCGCCCTGTTCAAGTCCGGCTTGCCACCGCTTCGCTGCACAAAAAGCAAAACACCCGGCGGGGTACGCCGGACGAAATAAATGGGGTCCCCGGGAAAGCCTGCGGAGCAGGGTTTTCTGGGGAGAAGGAGGAATGACGGAGCAGTATGAGAAAAGCCCGCCGAAGCGGGCTTTTTGAATGGAGCGGAGTCCATTCCGACGTAGTGGGCCAGCCAGGACTACCCGCGGGCTAAAAACAGTCCACTGGACTGTTTTTGCAGGCTGCGGCCTGCCGCCCTGTTCAAGTCCGGCTTGCCACCGCTTCGCTGCACAAAAAGCAAAACACCCGGCGGGGTACGCCGGGTGAAATAAATGGGGCCCCCGGGAAAGCCTGCGGAGCAGGGTTTTCTGGGGAGAAGGAGGAATGACGGAGCGGTATGAGAAAAGCCCGCCGAAGCGGGCTTTTTGAATGGAGCGGAGTCCATTCCGACGTAGTGGGCCAGCCAGGACTTGAACCCGGGACCAAGCGGTTATGAGAAAGTACATTGTGCTGAAATGCTATTTTTCCTGTGCAATAACTACAAATTACATATCGTTTTATTGGCCGTTCTTCACATAATTTGACGTA
>CAJFNF010000068.1 GCA_904394215.1 uncultured Faecalibacterium sp. | reverse complement strand
TGTGTATTTTTGTCTGGACATACGAACACCCCCTGTATAGGTTTATTTTCCTACACAGGGGGCGTTTTGTCTATTGTCCGTTTTTACTGGTTCGGTTCAGTGCGGCAGGGCTTTGTGTTTGGGTTGTCACTCCATATTCCCGTGGAGATAGGCGGATTTTTTCAGCGGGATGTGCTCTTTCTGCATCAGCTGGTCCAGCTGGCCCAGGACTTCCGAGGTCATCAGGTCCAGCGGGCCCCGGACAGCGGGCTCCTTCGGCTCCCTGGCCGGGGCGCCGGCATCCGCAGGCGCAGCACAGGCAGCCGGCTCCTCCTGGATCTGGGGCTGGAGGGCCTGCCGGGGTTCCGGCGGTTCCAGCAGTTCCATGGGGGAATCCAGCCAGGCGGGCTCGTCCGGCTCTTCTTCGGGCTGGTCTTCCGGGGGGCGCTGGCCGCTGGGGGCCGGTCCCAGCCCGTCGGGCCACACCAGGCTCTGGGGTTCCTCTTCCTCTTCAGGAATGAACCCCTGGGCCCGGGCCTTGTCGCACAGGGCCGACAGCTCCGCGTTCTCTTTTTTCAAGGCCAGAATGGTCCGGTCGCAGGCAAACAGCCTGGTTTCATACTGCCGGAGTTCCTGCTGGGCGGCGGCCAGCCGACGGTTCAGGCTCTCCAGCTGCGTCTCATCCGATTTGTCTTCCGATGCCGGCGCGGCTGCATCCGGCTGCAGTTTGATTTCTTGCGTTGTCAAAGCCAGCACCCCCTCCAGACGGCGCAGCCTGCGGCGGGCCTGCCTGGCCTGCCGGGCACAATCTTTCCAGGCGCGGTCAATGCACAACAGAAGATTTTCCTTTTCGCGGCGCTGGGCCGCTAAAAGCCGAAGCATCTCCTCCGTCATAGCCGCATTCCTTTGTTATGGTGTGTGTTTTACTTGCGCTTATTCAGAATCGCCAGCAGCTCATCGTAATAGCGGTTGTCGGTGTTCTCTTCCTCCACAGCAGAAGCGGGCTTGGTGGAGCCGGGCGCAGTGCCGTCTGCATTGAACACGGCGCCGCTGGTGGTGGTGGAAGTCACAGTGGGGCCTGCGGCGGCTGCGGTGCCGGCAGCGCCGGTGCTGGCGCTGTCCAGGGCGCTGCGCAGGGCATCGCCGGTGCGGTTGTCGAAGCCGGTGGCCACCACCGTGATCCGCATCTCATCCGACAGGTTCTCGTCGAAGGCAGTACCCCAGATGATGTTGGCATCGGGGTGAGCGCTCTGGGTGATGAGGCCCGCGGCAGTCTCGATATCCTCCAGGCCGATGTCGGGGCTGGAGGTGATGTTGATGATGACACCGTGGGCGCCTGCAATGCTGGTCTCCAGCAGGGGGCTGGAAACAGCGGCCTTGGCTGCATTTTCTGCCTTCCCGGCACCCTTGGCGCTGCCGGTGCCCATGTGGGCATAGCCTGCGTCCTTCATGATGGAGCGGACGTCGGCGAAGTCCAGGTTGATGAAGGCAGGCACGTTGATCAGGGCAGAGATGGACTCAACGCCCTGACGCAGCACGTTGTCGGCGGCCTGGAAGGCGTTCATCAGGGTGATCTTCTCCTGGCTGATCATCTTCAGCCGCTCGTTGGGGATGACAATCAGGCTGTCAACGTGCATCAGCAGGTTGGCAATACCCTGTTCGGCCAGGCCCATCTTCCGCTTGCCCTCAAAGGCAAAGGGCTTGGTGACGATGCCGACGGTCAAGATGCCCAGGTCGTGGGCCACCTCTGCCACCACAGGGGCTGCACCGGTGCCGGTGCCGCCGCCCATGCCGGCAGTGATAAAGACCATCTGTGCCCCCTTGAGCACATTGGCGATCTCGTCCTTGCTCTCTTCAGCAGCCCGCTGGCCCACTTCGGGGTCTGCGCCGGCGCCCCGGCCCTTGGTCAGTTTGGAGCCCAGCTGCACCTTCACCGTGGCATGGTTCTTGGTGAGGGCCTGCTGGTCGGTGTTCAGCGCGATGAACTCCACACCCTGCAGCCCATCGGCCACCATCCGGTTGACGGCGTTGCCGCCGCCGCCGCCCACGCCTACCACTTTGATCGTGGTAACGTTTTCGTCCAATTCTTCGTCAAGCATCAAAGCCATAGTCTTGTTCCTCCGTCAGGCAATATGGTCACTGTGCGGCCAAGCCCTCCTCCTGCTGCAGCTGCACAGATAATACTCTAATCGAGTTACACAAGTTTATCCTATCATCTTTTGGCTTTGATTGCAAGTTATTTTTTCCTTTCAAACCGCTTTTTTTATAATTTGTGGGCCGGCATCCACATTTCTCACGCAATTCGTGCCCCCAGCCCGGCCAGCATTTCCCCCAGATCCGCATAACCCCGGGCGATATATTCGCATCCCTCAATCCTGGTTTTCCCTCCGGCCCCCAGGGCCGCCACCACCAGGGCCGCCCCGCCCCGCAGATCGGGGGCAGACACTGCCGCGCCGTGGAGGGGTTTGCCCCCTGCCAGCCACAGGGTCCGGCCCTGGACCGCCGCGCCGGCCCCCATGGCCCGGAACCCCTCGGCACAGGCGAAGCGTGCCTCAAACACCCGGTCCTGGATCCAGGTCTCCCCCTCCGCCGACAGCAGCGCCGCCGCCACCAGCGGCGCGGCATCGGTGGCCAGGCCGGGGTAGCCGCCGGTCACCAGATGGCCCGCCCCCCGGAGGGTTCCCATCCGGCCCACCGTGGCGCTGGAAGTGCCCCGCACCACAGTACAGCCGGCCCCTTCCAGAACGTCCAGCACCGGGGCATAGAGGGCCGGGCTGCACCCCGCGATGGTGACCCAGCCCCGGGCCGAGGCCACCGCGCAGGCCAGGGTGGAGGCACAGATCCGGTCGGGCACCGGCCGCCAGCTGGCGCCATGGAGGGCGCAGGGCCCTTCGATTCGGATTTCATCGGTGCCGGCGCCGTCGATCCTGCCGCCGCACCGGTTCAAAAAGGCCGCCAGATCTACGATTTCCGGCTCTTTGGCGGCGCCGTGAAGGATGGTCTGCCCCCGGGCCGCACACCCTGCCATCAGCACCGTCTCGGTGGCCCCCACGCTGGGCCCGGGCAGGCACAGCTCGGCGCCCCGCAGCCCCGCCGGGGCAGTGATCACCAGCCGGTCCCCTGCCCGGGACACCCTGGCCCCCATCTGTTCCAGGGCCGACAGGTGCCAATCCACCGGCCGGGCCCCAATCTTGCAGCCCCCCGGCAGCGCTGTCTCCACCCGGCCCAGCCGGGCCAGCAGGGGCGCTGCAAACAGCACCGATGCCCGCATCCGCTCGGTCTCGGCCAGGGGCATCCGGCACCACACCGCCGGGCCGCTGACCGCCACATCCTGGCCCTCCCAGGCCGCGGTGCATCCCACCGCCCGCAGGATGGCCAGGCAGTCCTCCACGTCGGACAGCCGGGGCACCTGTTCCAGCCGCACCGGCCCGCTGCACAGGATGCTGGCCGCCAGCAGAGGCAGCACGCTGTTCTTGGCCGCCGGGACTTCCACCGTCCCGTACAGAGGGCGCCCGCCCTCAACTGTCATAGTCCCGCCCATGAAAATACCCCCGTTTCGCAAAAGATACCCTACGGTATGCAAAACGGGGGGTCTGTGTGAGAAATGAAAGCCCGCAAAGGGCGTTTTTGAGCCAAAGGAATTACTCCCGTAATTTGTCGGAAAAAGTCGGCCTTCAGCTCTCCTGCCGGGATACCGACAGCACAATCCCCATTTCCCCCAGCAGCATCATCAGGCTGGTGCCGCCGGAGGAGAAAAAGGGGAGGCTGATGCCGGTGTTGGGGATGGTGTTGGTGACCACCGCAATGTTCAAAGCGGCCTGCATGGCCACCTGCACCACAAACCCCACCACCAGCAGTCCCCCGAACCGGTCGGGGGCGTGGACAGCCAGGGTGATGCCCCGCAGCAGCAGCAATACAAAGAGGGCCACCACCGCCAGGGCCCCGATGAATCCCAGCTCCTCGCAGACAATGGAGAAGATAAAATCGTTCTGGGGCTCCGGCACAAACATGTGTTTCTGGCGGCTGTTGCCCAGGCCCAGGCCGGTGGCACCCCCGGAACCGATGGCGTAGAGGCTCTGGATAGTCTGGTGGCCATCTCCCAGGGGGTCGGCAAAGGGGTCCAGCCAGGAGGCCAGCCGGCTGGCCGCATAGGGCACCAGGTCGGGCATTACCGCCACCGCCGCCCCCACGGCCCCTACCGCGCCAGCGCCCGCCAGCACAAACCATTTCAGGCCGGTACCTCCCACAAACATCAGCACCGCGCCGATCCCCAGAATCAGCAACGTGCCGGACAGGTGGGGTTCCAGCAGCATCAGGACCGCCACCGTTCCCAGCACCAGCCCAAAGGGCAGCACCCCCACCGAAAAGCTCTTCATCCGGCTGGCATTCAATGAAATGATATGGGAAAAGGCCAGCACCACCGCGAACTTTGCAATCTCGCTGGGCTGCAGCGTTCCCACCCCCGGGATCACCAGCCACCGCTTGCAGCCGTTGTATTCCGGCATGAATAAAACGATCACCAGCAGAATCAGGGAAATGCCCAGCAGGGGCCAGGCCAGCTTATGATAGATGTGATAGTCCACCCGGCTGGCCATCCACATGGCTATCAGCCCCAGGGCCGCATACAGCAGCTGGGGCCGGATGTAGGCATAGGCATCCCCCCGCCGGTACAGTGCCACCGCATAGCTGGCGCTGAACAGCATCACCAGGCCAAAAGCCACCAGGGTGAGCACCAGCACCAGAAAGGGCAGATCCATCGGGAAAACCGCCCGCTGGCGGCGGGCAAGGGGGTTCCAGCGTGCCGTTTTTTCCTCTGCCAAAGCGCACCGCCTCCCTTCCTGGATATTGTACGCAGGCTTTCCCCGGCTTAGTCATGCCGGCGGCCCGGCGCCGCATACAGTAGAGGGAAAAGGGGGGATTTTTATGCCGCAGCCCCAGGAGCGCAGCCTGCCCGACCACAGCTTTCGCCTGCGGGCCCGGGTGGTGGCCGCGGTGTTCTGCGCCGTCTGCTTTACCGGCCTGGTTGCCCGGCTGGCCTGGCTTCAGCTGGTCAGCGAAGACTGGTACGCCCAGCGGGCCCTGGGCCAGCAATTGCAGGACACGGTGGTCCCCGCCGACCGGGGCAAAATCTACAGTTCCGACGGGATGCTGCTGGCCTCCAACGCCAGCTGCTGGACCCTGCGGGCCTCCCCCCGGGAGATGCCGGAGGAGAAGCTGGAGCTGGCCGCCCAGTCTCTGGCCCAAATCCTGGACCTGGACCCCGCCGACCTGCTGGAAAAATTCAGCGACCGGGCCTCCAATGACTGCCTGTTGAAGTACCGGGTGGACCGGGACACCGCCGACGCCGTCCGGGGCTTCTGCGAAGCCAACGGAGTCACCGGCATCCGCATCAACCAGGATACCAAGCGGTGGTATCCCGAAGGGACTTTTCTGGCTTCAGTGCTTGGTTTTACCAATGTGGACAATGCCGGGGTATCGGGGCTGGAGCTGGAATACAACGACACCCTCACCGGGGAAAACGGCCTGGTACTGACGGCGGTCAACGCCTGGGGCTACACCCTGGAACAGAGCTATGCAGTGGAGCAGCCCCCGTCTGAAGGGGACTCCCTGGTGCTGACCATTGACGCCAACATCCAGCGCTATCTGGAAAACGCCCTGGGATATGCGGTGCAGGAGCACAGCGCCTCGGCCCGCGGGGTGGGCATTGTGCTGGACGTCAACACCGGCGCCGTGGTGGCCATGGCCACCACCCCCGCCTACGATCCCAACCAGCCCCGGGTGATTTACGACGATGCCGCCAGGGCGGCGGTGGACGCCCTCACCGGGGAGCAGCGGGCCGCCGCCCTGCAGCTGGCCCAGCAGACCCAATGGCGGAATAAGGCCGTCAGCGACCTCTACGAGCCGGGAAGCGTCTTCAAGCTGATCACCTGCGCCTCGGCCCTGGATGCAGGAGCCATCTCCCCCACCGATACCTTTGTCTGCGGGGAATGCATCTCGGTGTCGGGCACCCGATTCCACTGCGCCAACCGGCGGCGCCATGGGGTGCAAACCGTCACCGAGGCCCTGATGAATTCCTGCAACCAGAGTTTCATTCAGATCGGCGCCCGGCTGGGAAAAGACGCCTTCTGCGACTACTTTGCAGCCTTCGGCCTCCGGGGCGCCACCGGCATTGATTTACCGGCAGAACCTTCCAAAAGCCTCTATTACACTGCCGACAAGATGGGCCCCGTGGAACTGGCCTCCTGCTCCTTCGGCCAGAGCAGCAAGGTCAGTTACATCGGGATGGCGGCGGCCGTGGCAGCCATCGTCAATGGCGGCCGTCTGATGCGGCCCTATGTGGTGGCAGAAATCCGGGACGCCGACGGCTCGGTGATCCGCCAGACCGAGCCCGCCTGCACCCGGCAGGTCATCAAGCCCGAGACCTCCGCCATCATGCGGCAGATGATGGAAGCGGTGGTGGTCAGCGGCGGCGGCCAGAATGCCCAGATCCAGGGTTACCGGGTGGGCGGCAAAAGCGGTACCAGCCAGAAACTGGACAGCGACGATCCCAAGGCCCGGATTGCTTCCTTTGTAGCGGTGGCCCCCATCGATGACCCCCAGCTGCTGTGCCTGGTGTGCATCGACGAGCCCCACAGCTGGACCACCGCCGGCGGCACCATTGCGGCGCCGGTCTGCGCCGAGGTGCTGGAACAGGCCCTGGTTTATAGAGGCGTCCCCCGGGCTGCTGTACCGGAGCCCGCCCAGGAAACCGCCGCCGAAGTGCCTCCCGACGGGGACAGTTTCACCGGCGAATAACACAAAATCCCTGCTTTCCGGGTTTGGAAAACAGGGATTTTCTTTTGGGGAATTTGTCGCGGCATTTCCTGCCGCTTTTTCTTTTCTGCTTTGATCGTCTTTCGGGAAATGATAAAAACTCCGGCAACGAGAAACCCCCTGAGGAATCATCCTCAGGGGGTTTTAGAGAAGCCGGCATCTACCTATTTTCACAGGCCGTGTCCAGCCAACTATCTTCGGCACAAGTGAGCTTAACTTCTGTGTTCGGAATGGGAACAGGTGGG
>CAJFNF010000067.1 GCA_904394215.1 uncultured Faecalibacterium sp. | reverse complement strand
GACTGTATTTTCTGGGCATAGCAAAGACCTCCTATTGTAGTTCTATTCTACCACAGGAGGTCTCCTTTTTTCATTGTCTGTTTTTACTGGGGCAGTTCAAGGCTTTGGTGATTTTTATTTATCATCTAAACCCTCCGGGCTGCGGTGCCCTGTTTTTGCGGCGGGCGACGGAGCGCCCTTGCAAAAAGCAGACCGCTGTCCCTGCTCCGCCTCGCCTGTTTCTGCCGCAGGCAGCGGCTCGGCTGCGCAGCCCGCCGCCCTTTTAGATGTGTCCCCCTGCCGCTTTGGGGTTGGTTGTTTTTTTATTTATGATCTAAACCCGCCCTCCACCCTTTATATGTAACCCCCGGCCTGCGGCCGCGCCCCTTGACAGGGGCTCTAAACCAAAGACTGCTCCTTCTTCTTTTAGCTTTGCCGGAACTTTCAGGCCAGCGCTTTGCGGCTGCTGCGCAGCCTGCACCCAGGAGGAGCAGTCTGTGGCCAGAGCCCCACCGGGGCGGGCCCGCAGGGCCGGGGGACCTCTAACGGGTGGGGGGCGGGATTCGATCAAAACAAAGACAGAGCAGTTTGTGGCAAAAGAAAGCTCCCTCCAGCCTTAGGGCAGAGGGAGCAGTGATAGACGTTGAGTCCCCTGGGGGACGGCGGCCACAGGCCGCAGGGGGGAAATCAGTCCCCGGTGAAGATGCACGGGGCAAAACCGCCGGCAGGACGAAACGTGAGTGTGCAGCAGTGTCCTCTTGCGCTTAGCCAATTTTCCCTGCGGGCCGCAGGAGCGCCCTTGTGAAAATTGGAGCGCGGCGCCAGCGGCGGCTCCCTGTTTCGTCCACTGGACGCGGTCGCCGCCGCTGCCCGGTACAAGTTGAAAAGTCTTTTGCCTACTTTTCTTCAGAAAAGTAGGATTCAGCTTTTCTCTTCTTCCGTGAGCTTGTTGATCAGCAGCTGGTAGATCTCGTTGCCCTTTAAGATAAACTGCTTTTTCACCAGCTCGGCGGTGAGGCGGTCGGGCATCCCCAGGTCCAGGCAGAACAGCTTCTCGTCCAGCCGGTTGATGGTGCAGCGGACGGTGCAGTGGCCGTCCTCCCCCTCGGTGATGGCGGCGCTGTACTCCGCCTGCTTGCGGGACCACAGCTGGGCTTTCAGCACCGCCGCCACCGCCTTTTCACGGACGCTGCGGGGCAGGTCGTAGGCCAGCTCCCCGGCCACACGGCGGCCCTTGTCGGTGATGGTGTACAGGCCCTCGGCGTCCTGGTCCACCAGGCCCTGGCGCCGGATGTCGTCCAGCCCGGAGCCGATCTCGAAATAGTTCACCAGCTGGGTGTCCATCAGGGCCGCCTCCAGCTGGTGCTGGGAGACCGCGCCGGTGTTCTGCACCAGATAACACAGCAACAGCCGGATCTCGGTGCTGGTGGTCAGCCCGCCGGGCCGGACCCCCGCGGTAAAGGCTTCGCGTTCAGCCATCTTTGTCACTTCCTTTTATGATAAGGGCGGGCGGGGCCCGCCGGGTCGTGTTTCCTGTCTTGTACCAGTATAAAAGGTTTCGCCCCGTTTTTCAAGCCGGATTCAGGGCCGGGCAGGCAAATTCGGTGACGATCTGCTTTTTGCTCTCGGGGGTGGAGTAGACCCACCGGTCGATGTGCCCCGATGTGACGAAATACTGCAGGTCAAACCAGTGGCTCTGGCCCAGGTTGCGGTTGACGATCACCAGCTTGATCTTCATCTTCTCGGGCAGGATGCTCTTGATGTAGACGCTGACGGCCTGGCCGGGGCGCAGGTCGGGGCAGCTCTCGGCCAGCCCCGCCAGGTTGGGGGCAATCTCCACAAAGGTGCCGTATTCCTCGATGCTGCGCACAATCCCTACCACCGTCTCGCCGGCCGAAAAGGCGGCGGCGTTCTCGGCCCAGGTGCCCAGCAGCTCCCGGATGGTCAGCACAAACCGGTTCTGGGGGTCCCGGCTGCGGATGGCGCAGAGGATCTGCTGTCCCACCGACACCCGGTCGGCAGGGGAGGAGATGCGGCTCACCGACATGCAGTCGATGGGCAGCAGGGCGCTGATGCCGCAGCCCACGTCGCAGAAGGCCCCGAAGGACTCGATGTGGGTGACGGTGCAGGGGAGGATGTCCCCCGGCACCAGGTGGTCCAGGTATTCCTCCCGGCACATCTGCTGGGCCTTTGCCCGGGACAGCCGGTAAAAGGGCCGGCCCTGGGCGTCCTCTTCCAGCCCTTCGATCACAAAACAGGTGGCCCGGCCCACCCGGGTCAGCACCGCGATGTCCCGCACCGCGCCGGTGCCGGCCCCTTCGGCGCACTGGGCAAAGGGCATGATCCCCCGCACGCCCCCCAGCTCAAACCGCAGCTGGCGCTGGGTGTCAAAGGCCAGGGCGGTGCTCTGGAGGATCTCCCCGCTGGTGATGGCGGCCCGCAGCTCGGCGCTGCTCAGACGGGACGCGTCCCGGTAATTGCCTTCGGTTCTAAAGCTTTGCATCATCTTTGATTCCTCTTTCTTCAGTTCTGTGGCACAGGCGTTGCGGGGGCCGGGCGCCCCCTTACAGCTTATGCGAATTTTTTGTGTGGTATTTGCTTTTTATATGCGTTTGGTTTATACTATGGAATGCGGCGCTGCCCCCTTTGGGGCACCGCCCCACAGCCAGTCAGGAAAGGAGCCTGTCCATGGATATCGCAGTGGGAGACATCATTCAGACCCGGAAAAAACACCCCTGCGGCGCTTCCAGCTTTGAGGTGCTGCGGGTGGGGATGGATTTCCGCATCCGGTGCACAGGCTGCGGCCGCGAGGTCATGCTGCCCCGGGTGAAGATCGAAAAAAACATCAAAAAGGTCATCAAACCCGGCCCGGACAGCCGCCCCTAGCCGCCCTCTCTGCACAGGACACTGACATGCAGAAAGGAGCCAACCTACATTGACACTGGAACAACAGTTGGAGACGGTGAACCGCCGGTTTGAGGAACTGACCCAGCGGCTCAACCAGCCCGACGCTGCCGCCGACCCGGCCCGGTTCCGCCAGCTGATGCAGGAGTATCACGAGGCGGAGCCGGTGGTGCAGGCCTATCGGGCCTGGCAGACCGAGCTGGACCACCTGGCACAGGCAAAAGCCCTGCTCGCAGGCGAGGACGCCCAGGAGCCGGACTTCAAAGCCATGGTACAGCAGGAAATCTGCGAAAAAGCGCAGTCTGCGGCGAAGCTGGAACATTCTCTCAAATTGCTTTTATTGCCCAAAGACGAATACGACGGCCGCAGCGTGATTGTGGAGATCCGCAGCGGGGTGGGCGGCGAGGAAGCCGCCCTGTTTGCCCACAGCCTGCTGCGGATGTACACCATGTACGCCCAGGGCCGCCGCTGGCAGCTGGAGCTGCTGAACCTCAGCGAGACCGAGCTGGGGGGCGTGCGGGAAGCTGTCTTTGCGGTGAACGGCCAGGGGGTGTACAGCCGCCTGAAATTTGAGAGCGGGGTCCACCGGGTCCAGCGGGTGCCCGACACCGAGACCCAGGGCCGGATCCACACCTCCACCGCCACGGTGGCGGTGCTGCCCCAGGCGGAAGAAGTGGAAGTGGACCTGGACATGAAGGACCTGGCATATCAATAAGACATCCAGCGCCATCCGCATCACCCACCTGCCCACCGGCATGGTGGTGGAGTGCCAGAACGAGCGCAGCCAGTTCCAGAACAAGGACAAAGCCCTGGAAATCCTCCGCAGCCGCCTGCTGGCCCAGAAGAAGAAGGAACAGCAGGACACCATCAACGCCGGCCGCCAGGCCCAGGTGGGCACCGGGGACCGGAGCGAGAAGATCCGCACCTACAACTTCCCCCAGGACCGCTGCACCGACCACCGGATCGGGCTGACGGTCCACAACCTGTCCAAGATCATGGACGGGGGGCTGGACGAGGTGCTGGATGCTTTGATTTTGCACGAACAGGCCGAGAAACTCTCCCGGCTTTCCCAATAAATATAGGTAGCAGATAGGTAGTATACAGGTAGGAAAGAGAAACAAGGCGCGGCATCCCGCGCCGGAAAGCGACAAACTATGAGCATCGAAACCCTTCTCTGCCCGGCGGACGAAGCGGGAATCGCCCGGGCGGCGGCCCTGCTGCGGCAGGGAGAAATCGTGGCCCTGCCCACCGAGACGGTGTACGGCATTGCAGCCGACGCCCGGAACGGCAAGGCTGTGGCAAAAATCTTCGCGGCCAAGGGCCGCCCCCAGGATAACCCCCTGATCGTCCACATCGACGATGTGAAGATGCTGCCGGGCCTGGTGAGCGAATTCCCCGAGCGGGCCCAGCTGCTGGCTGCGGCCTTCTGGCCGGGGCCCATGACCATTATTATGCCCCGGGGCCCCGAGGTGGCGGACGAGTGCTGCGCCGGCCTGGACACGGTGGGCATCCGGATGCCCAGCCACCCGGTGGTGCGCCAGGTGATCGAGGCCAGCGGCTGCGCCTTTGCGGCGCCGTCGGCCAACCTGTCGGGCAAGCCCAGCCCCACCACCGCCCAGGACGTCTGGACCGACATGCAGGGGCGGCTGCCCCTGATCCTGGACGGCGGGCCCTGTGCGGTGGGGGTGGAATCCACCGTCATCTCGGTGGTGGGTGAAAAACCCACCCTGCTGCGGCCCGGCTACATCACCCTGGAGGACCTGGAACGGGCCCTGGGGGAGGAAGTGGCGGTGTCCCACGCCATTCTGGAAAAGCTGGCGGAGGGCGAAGTGGCCCGCAGCCCCGGCATGAAATACAAACACTACGCCCCCAAGGCGGACGTCACCATCCTGCGGGGGAGCTTTGACCGGTACAAGGCCTATGTGGAGGCCCACGCCGGCCAGCACCCGGCCTGCCTGTGCTTCACCGGGGAGGCGGCCAAACTGCCCTTCCCCTGCGTGGAGTACGGCCGGGAAGGGGACGGCGCCGACCAGTCCAAACACATTTTCCGCTGCCTGCGGGCCCTGGATGAGCAGGGGGACCAGGTGGTGTACGCCCGGTGCCCCGAAAAAGACGGGGTGTCCATGGCGGTGTACAACCGGCTGATCCGGGCGGCGGCTTTCCGGGTGATTGACGTATGATGACGGTGGGAATCACCGGCCGCAGCGGATGCGGCAAATCCACGGTGACAGAATGTTTTACCTCCAGAGGGATCCCCGCAGCCGACGCCGACCGACTGTCGCGGGAGATTTTGCAGCCCGGCTCGCCGGTGCTGGCCCAGCTGGCGGCGCGGTTCGGCCAGGATCTGCTGGAAGATGGGGTGCTGAACCGGCGGCTGCTGGCCGACCGGGCCTTCGCCACAGCCCAGGGCAAACAGGACCTGGACGCCATCACCCACCCCGCCATCGCGGCGGCCATCCGGGCGGCCCAGCAGGCGGCCCGGAACGCGGGCAGCCCCCTGTTTTTGATCGACGGGGCGGTGCTGGTGGGCAGCGTGGTGGACGGCATGTGGGACCGGCTGGTGGTGGTGACCGCACCCTACGACACCAGTGTGGAGCGGATTGTCCAGCGGGACGGCATCCGGGCCGAAATGGCCCGCCGCCGGCTGGACGCCCAGATGCCGGAATCGCAGCTCACCGCCCGGGCGGACGTGGTGCTGTGCAACGACGGTACCCGGGACCAGCTGCGCCGGCAGGCCGAAGCCCTGGTGGACCGGCTGCTGGCCGAGGCAGAAAGGGGTGCAGGGCAGCGGGCTTGAAACTGCGAACGAAACTGATTGCCCTGGTGCTGGCAGTGGTGGTGCTGCTGACATTGCCCACCGCGGTGCGGCGGGTGGAGGAGTACCTCTACCCCTGCAAGTACCCCCAGGTGGTGGAGACCTACGCGGCGGCCTATGACCTGGACCCGCTGCTGATCTACACCTTCATCCGCACCGAGAGCGGCTTTGACCCCATGGCCGAGTCGGAAGTGGGGGCCCGGGGCCTGATGCAGATGACCGAGGAGACCTTTGAGTGGATCAAAACCAAGCTGGCCCCCGAGGAAAACCTCACCTTTGAGGATTTGTACGACCCCGACTGCGCGGTGCGGTTCGGGGCCTACTATCTGCGGCTGTGCCTGGACCGGTACGGCGGGGACGTGGCCACGGCGGCCGCGGCCTACCACAGCGGATGGGGGACGGTGGACAGCCTGCTGAACCACGAGGACTACGTGGGGGACGGCAAGACATTGCCCAGCTTCCCTTACAGCCGGATGAACCACTACGTGGAGAAGATTCTCCAGGGATACGAACGCTATACGGAGCTGTACGGCTCCAGTATATAAAAGCAAGAGGGCCCCGGCGGCGCCTGCCCCGGGGACTCTTTCGAAGTAAACAAGGAAGAGGTTGAAAGTATGAAAGAAATGACCGAAGCCCAGAAGAAGGCCAAAGAGCTGCTGTACGAGCCCGAGTACAAGTGCGACAAGGACGCCGGCGTCCGTGAGGCCGCCAGCAAGTTCGCCGAGGGCTACAAGGACTTCATCACCCGCTGCAAGACCGAGCGGGAGGTGGCCGACTGGTCCGAGCAGACCCTGAAGGCTGCCGGCTACCAGCTGTACGACGACCGCAAGCAGTACGCCCCCGGCGACAAGGTGTACTGGATCCAGCACAAGAAGGCTGTGCTGTGCGCCACCATCGGCACCCGTTCCATGGAGGACGGCTTCCACCTGGTGATCGCCCACATCGACAGCCCCCGTCTGGACATCCGTCCCAACCCCCTGTATGAGGCTGCCCACTTCAGCTACTTCAAGACCCACTACTACGGCGGCATCCGCAAGTACCAGTGGGCCACCATGCCCCTGTCCCTGCATGGCGTGCTGACCCGTGCCGACGGCACTTCGGTCACCGTCCAGGTGGGCGAGGACGTGAACGACCCCGCCTTCTGCATCACCGACCTGCTGCCCCACCTGAGCGCCGAGCAGAACAAGCGCGAGCTGTCCGACGGCATCCGGGGCGAGGAGCTGAACATCCTGATCGGCTCCGACGCCGTGGAGGACGAGGAGGTCAAGGAGCGGGTCAAGCTGGCCACCATGATGCTGCTGAACGAGAAGTACGGCATCACCGAGAAGGACTTCACCCGCGCCGAGCTGGAGATCGTCCCCGCCACCCCCGCCCGCGACATCGGCTTTGACCGGTCCATGATCGGCGCCTACGGCCACGACGACCGGGTGGACGCATACCCCGCCCTGATGGCCGAGATCGAGGTCAAGAACCCCGCCTTCACCACCGTCTGCGTCCTGGCAGACAAGGAGGAGATCGGCAGCTACGGCATCACCGGCATGGGCAGCGCCTACACCTACGACTGGCTGCGCCAGCTGTGCGCCGGCCAGAACGCCGACCCCATCCGTGCCTTCCGTGCCAGCCTGTGCCTGTCGGCCGACGTGACCGCAGCCTACGATCCCAGCTGGTCCAGCGCCTTTGAGCCCCAGAACGGCACCTATGCCGGCCGGGGCGTGGCCTTCTTCAAGTACACCGGCAGCCGCGGCAAGAGCGCTGCCAACGACGCCACCGCCGAGCAGCTGGGCTACCTGACCCGGATGATGGACGCCAACGGCGTGGCATGGCAGATCGGCGAGCTGGGCCGCATCGACCTGGGCGGCGGCGGCACCGTGGCCACCGAGGTGGCCCGCCGCGGCATCGCCGTGGTGGACATCGGCGTGCCCGTGCTGTCCATGCACTCTCCCTTCGAGGTCATCAGCAAGAACGACCTGTACATGGCTTACCGCGCCTTCAGCGCCTTTGTGGCCGCACAGGACTAACATCACAATCGTGTGAACCCCTCAGGAGCGGCGCGGCAGCGCGCTTCGCTGTATCGTCCGCTGGACGTGGTTCAGGGTGCTTGCCTCTTGCGCTTAGCCAATTTTCCCGGCGGGCCGCAGGAGCGCCCTTGTAAAAATTGGAGCGCGGCGCCAAACACAGCTCCCTGTTTCGTCCACCGGACGCGGTCGCTGTGTTTGCCTCTTGCGCTTAGCCAATTTTCCCGGCGGGCCGCAGGAGCGCCCTTGTGAAAATTGGAGCGCGGCGCCAAACACAGCTCCCTGATTCGTCCGCAGGACGCGGTCGCTGTGTTTGCCCTATATGTGTCCCAGCCGTACGCACATGTCGTCCGGCTGGGACTTTTTAAGAGCTTGCGGATAAGGGGAAGGAATTATGACCAAACTGAAACGCTTTTTTCAGCAGGAGACGGTGCTGGCAGTAGCGGCTGCCCTGGCCATCCTGTCTGCCTTCTTTGTCTGGCCGGACGCCGAATACATCGGGTACATCGACTTCCGCACCCTGGCCATCCTGTTTTCCCTGATGACGGTGATGGCGGGCCTGCGGCGCCAGGGGGTGTTTGACCGGATGGGCCGGGCCCTGCTGGCCCTCAGCGGGGGCACCTTGCAGCTGGTGCTGGTGCTGGTGGGGCTGTGCTTTTTCGGCAGCATGTTCATCACCAACGACGTCTCCCTGCTGACCTTTGTGCCCTTCACCTTTGTGGTGCTGGACAGCCTGGGGGACAACCTGCGGGAAAAACTGGCCCTGCCGGTGGTCTGCATGCAGACGGTGGCGGCCAACCTGGGCAGCATGCTGACCCCCATCGGCAACCCCCAGAACCTCTACCTCTATGGCCGGGGCGGCCTGGGGATGGGGGAGTTTGTGCTGCTGATGCTGCCTTACAGCCTGGCCTCCCTGGTGATGCTGGTGGTGTGGGCGGTGTACACCTGCCGGAATCTGCGTTCCAGCGCCGGGCCCTTCCTGGCCTCCAAGCACAGCGCCCACGCCGACCAGAAGATCGTGGTAATGTACGGGGTGCTGTTTGTGGTCTGCCTGCTGTCGGTGGTGCGGGTGCTGCCCTATGGGGTGTCCTTCGCGGCGGTGCTGGTGGCCGCCCTGGCCGCCGACCGCATCACCCTGAAAGGGGTCGATTACTCCCTGCTGCTGACCTTCGTGGCCTTCTTTGTGTTTATCGGCAACCTGGGGCGGATCCCCGCCTTCTCGGAGTGGCTGGTGGGGATCATCGCCGGCCGTGAGGTGCTGGTGTCGGTGCTGGCAAGCCAGGTCACCAGCAACGTGCCGGCGGCACTGCTGCTGTCCGGCTTCACCGACAACACCCGGGCCCTCATCATCGGCACCAACCTGGGAGGCCTGGGCACCCTGATCGCCTCGATGGCCAGCCTGATCTCCTACCGGCAGATCGCCCGGGAGGAGCCGGACCGGAAGGGCAAATACTTCGCCCTCTTCACCGCCTCCAACGTGGTGTTCCTGGCGGTGCTGCTGGGGCTGTGGGCCATCCTGTCGCTGTAAGCGTTTAGGGGGACCCATTTCTGTGCGCATTCGCGCAGCAGAAATCCTTCTCCCCTAATATCATCCCCCTTTTAGACAAAATGAGGCACAGAACCGCGCACGTGCCGCTTTGCGGCCCGCACACTCCCTGCGCCTCATTTTCCTGTATGTGTCCCGGCTGTACGCGCATGTCGTCCAGCCGGGACTTTTTTGATTGGCTTCCTTCAAAAGCCGCACTTGATCGGCGGCTTTTGTTTTACGCCAGCTCGTCGTACAGCTGGGAGACGGTGCAGAAGGCGTAGCCGTTGTCCTTGTACCAGCGGATGATGTCGGGCAGGGCCTCGGCGGTGGTAGCGGTGGAAGGGGAGTCGTGCATCAGCACGATGCACCGGTCCAGGCCCTCGCTGCCCCGGGTGACGTTGCGGTAGACCTCATGGGCCGACAGCTTTTCCCCGGCGGCGTCCTCGGCGCAGACGTTCCAGTCCACCCAGCGCCAGCCCCGCTGGTCGGCCTCGGCTTTCAATTCTTTCATAATGCTGTCGCCCCCGTACTTGTGGCTGACGGTGTTGGTGCTGCCCCCGGGGAACCGCAGGCACTGCACCTGGGCCAGGTCGGCGTAATCGGCCAGCCGCTGGCGCAGCAGGTCGATGTCGGCCCAGAAGGCGTCGGGGCTGCGGTAGATGTCGCTGTACTTGTGGGAGGCCGAGTGAAGGGCGATTTCATGGCCGGCGGCCTGGGCCTGGCGGATCAGGGGCAGCCAGTGTTCGTTGGAGTCGTTGGCCACCACGAAGAAGGTGGCGGGCACCTCCTCCTGCTCCAGCACCTCCAGGACAGCGGGGGTGGTGCGGCTGGGGCCGTCGTCAAAGGTGAGGCAGACCCGGCGGGCGGCAGTGTCCTCGCCCGAGACGTCGGTGTCGGTCCCGGCTGCTGCCGCCAGGGGAAAGCTGGTGTCGGGGGCCGGGGTCAGATCCCCGGCCCGGCACAGGGACGGCCCCGCCGCAAAAAACCACCCCAGACCAAACCCCACCGCCGCGCTGGCTGCCGCCAGGGCCAGGGCGCGGGCGCAGGAACGTGTAAACTGCATAGAGCGCCTCCTCGCAAAAGATTCCACTACCAGAATATGAGAGGAAAATTTTTCTATGAGCCCTCGAAACACAAAATGACGCCTTGACTTTGGCCCCTGAATGTGGTATTATAATCAGGCAGTTCAGCCCGCGGCCCCTGGCCGCCGGAACAGATATGCGAGGGTGGCGGAACTGGCATACGCGCACGTTTGAGGTGCGTGTGGGAAACCTTGAGGGTTCAAATCCCTTCCCTCGCACCAGAACGGGTGCCCTTGAAGCGGAGACGCTGCGAGGACACTCGTTTTCTTGTACCTGAACCCTTTCCCTCAGGAGAGGGGATTGCATAGGCCTAAAAATCGAATCGTTCGAATCCTGGAGCCCTGCAAAATTGAATATTTTCTGTATAAGCCCCCGTAGCTCAGTTGGATAGAGCGGTCGCCTCCTAAGCGGAAGACGGTCAAGGACCTCTTTCCGCTGGGAAAAATGCAGATGGCAGTTCAAAATCTATCAAGCGCACCCCCGAAAAACCGGCTTCTGACGGCTGAAAGGAGTGCGAAAAAGCCCAAAAACTGGAAATTCGGCACCGGTTGGGACGGCTGAAAAGCCTCCGAAGGCAAAAAACACAAAATAAAGCAAAAGCTGAAAATCAGTTAAGATTCAAACAAAAAATCATCAAAAAACTATAAGTCTCCGTAGCTCAGTTGGATAGAGCGCGAGCCTCCTAAGCCCGAGGCCCCCGGTTCAAGCCCGGGCGGGGACACCAGAACAGGCGGAAAATTGGTCAGACGCGAAAGTCTGCCTCCAGTTTTCCGCCTTTTTTGTTGGGAAAACCAGGTTTTTCCAGCCCAAAACGGGAACGAGGCTAAATTTTAAAAAAGTTCTTAGCCGAAAACCAATGAAAAAGGGCCTGGACCTAGAAGGAATTTTCGAGGTCCCTTTTCAGGCCGGACTAAAAAAGAACAAAGCTCCAATTCCCAACGATGTCATTTAACGATCATCCACCAAAAATTGGAAGCCCAAACAGGAAAAAATGGAAGATGATTCCAGAAATGCGAAAAAACCCGCATCGGAACATTAGCTCCCATCCTATAGAAATCAGAAACATCCAGGAGACTGATGCCTTTTTTGATCGGTCTATGCGGAATATACATAGCGGCTCTGACTTGCCAGGATATGGCAGATCAGGGCCGCTTTTTGTTTTCCCGAGACAATGAAAGGAGTCAGTACGATGGAAGATCGGAACTACATCATGATCGACGGTGTCCGTTACCACGCAGACCGCCCGGCCGACTGCCGCTTCTGCCAGTTCTGGAAAAACAGGAGGCGGGGCTGCATCCTGGGCAGAGAAAACTGCTACTACCTGGCCCAGGTCGTCATTACCGAGGAAGAACGGAAGTGTGAGGGCTGCCGATACGCGGTGGGTACCCCCTGCGTCAGCGCCTGCTGCTATAAGGACCTGGAACGGGACCTGTGGAAGCAGCGTGAAGCAAAAGCTGCAAGGAGGAAGAACGGTCATGGGTAAGAAAACGGGAGACATCCGCCGAGCGGAGAAACTGATCCAGAAAAAAGAGCGGCAGACCAAAAAGGCCAAGCGGCCGGCCTGCTGCGGCAGCTGTGAATACAACCAGCCCAACTTCAAGTATAGAACCTGCCTGTTTGTCCGGTGTCCGATGGACAAGACCCGGAGGACGCTGCGGGACAAGCCGCTGCGCAAAGATAAGTTCTCGGCATAACGGAAGAACGGACGGCCCCTTCGGTAAGGAACGAAGGGGCCTCTTTGATGGACCAGCAACAGAGTAAAGGAGACTCAGTTATGGAAAACATGATGGCCAGCTTCAGCAGCAAAGAGTTCGGACAGATTCGCGTGATCCAGGAGAACGGCAAGTACCTGTTCTGTGCCAGCGATGTAGCAAAAGCACTCGGCTATGCTAAGCCGGAGAACGCGATCGGGCGTCATTGCCGGTGTACCCTGAAACGGGGTACACCTCATCCCCAGTCTCCGAACAAGATGATGGAGATGGTTTTTATCCCTGAAGGTGATGTTTACCGGCTGATCGTTCACAGCAAGCTGCCCGCTGCGGTGCGGTTTGAGCGCTGGGTGTTCGATGAGGTCCTCCCCACCATCCGCAAGCACGGCGGCTACCTGGGTGAATCGCTGATGGAGCAGATCGAGAGAGATCCGGAAATCCTTTTCCGCTTTGCCGACGCCCTGGTCAAGGAGCGGAGGGAAAACAAAGCGCTGCGGAAGGAGCTGCTGAACCTGAAGCCCAAGGCAGAGTTCTACGACGCCTTTGTGAATCCGGGTGACTGCACCAACATCCGGGCCACGGCCAAGGAACTGAATGTGCCCGAGCGGCTGTTCTGCAAGTACCTCCAGCATAAGAAGTATCTCTACCGTGCCCCTGCCGGAAACCTAATGCCCTACGCGGGACCCTTCCATCGGGGCTTTTTCATTGTCAGGGACTTCTACAACCGGGATACCGGTTTCTTCGGCTGCTACACCCTGTTCACCCCGGCCGGGAAAGAAGAGCTGCGCCGGCGTCTGCCCGAGATCAAGGAGTGGCAGAGGTAAGAGCACCTCCTCCACCTGTTTACAGGCCACACATGAAATAAGAAAGGAGAACCATCATGACGAACTACTTCACTGGCGGACAGGCTGACCTGTTTTCTTTCTATCGGCTGCCCAAGATTCTCTTTATCGACCCGCGGTTCCGTGCAATTTCGGCAGAAGCCAAAATTCTGTATGGCCTGCTGCTGGACAGGATGAGCCTCTCGGCGAAAAACGGCTGGCTGGACAATGCCGGCCGGGTGTACATCATCTTTACGGTGGAGGAGATCATGGAGAGCCTGGCCTGCGGCAATAAGAAGGCGGTGGGCCTGCTGCGGGAGCTGGAAGAAAAGGCCGGTTTGATCGAGCGCAGGAGGCAGGGCCTGGGGAGGCCCAATCTGATTTATGTGAAAAACTTTGCAGAAGTGTCGGAAGGAAACGTCCAGAAGTGTCAAAACGACACTCCCAGAGGTGTCATTTCCACACGGCAAGAGGTGTCAAAAGGACACGGTAATAAGACGAATCAGAATAAGACTGAAATGAGCAAGACTGATCCCTTCTTTTCAGGCGAAACCGGCGAGGACGCCGGAATGGAATCCGAAGGGAAGGACGACCGCGCTCTGTATCAGAATTATTTTGCTCAGAAGCTGGGCCTCGATGCTCTGATGGAGGCCAACCCCGAAGATGAGGATATGCTGCGGGAGATGCAGGAGCTGCTGGTTGATACCGTGTGCAGCCATCGGAAGATGATCCGTATTGCCGGGGATGACAAGCCCTTTGAGGTGGTGAAAGGCCAGCTGATGAAGCTGAACAGCGACCATATCCGTTTTGTCCTGATGTGTCTGAAAGAAAACACCACCCAGGTGCGGAATATGCGGCAGTATCTGCTGGCTTCGCTCTACAATGCACCCATGACCATGCACAGCAGCTACGCGGCCCGGGTGCAGCACGACCTGAACGCAAAGTAACCGGCACCTGCCGGGTGTGAAAGGGGGTGATGATTTGGCCCAAAAAGCAACCGTAATCGCCATAACTAACCAGAAAGGCGGCACTGGCAAGACCACGACCTGCGAAAATCTGGGGGTGGGCCTTGCCATGGAGGGCAAAAAGGTTTTGCTGATGGACAACGACCCTCAAAGTTCGCTTACCATCAGCATGGGATGGCCCAAACCGGATGAACTGGACACAACTCTTGCTACCCTCATGGGCAAAGTGCTGGAGGATAAGCCCATTCAGCCGGGAGAGGGCGTATTGCACCATGCAGAAGGTGTGGACCTAATCCCGTCCAGCATCGAGCTGGCCGGGATGGAAGTGGGCCTTGTGAATGCCATGAGCCGGGAAAAGGTCTTGAAGCAGGTGCTGGAAGTCAACAAGCGATCCTATGACTTCATTTTGCTGGACTGTACCCCCAGCCTTGGTATGCTCACCATTAACGCTTTGGCCGCAGCAGATAGTGCCCTGATCCCGGTACAGGCACAATATCTGCCCGCCAAGGGCCTGGAGCAGCTGTTACAGACCATCAGCAAGGTGCGAAGGCAGATCAACCCGAAGCTGAGGATTGAAGGCATCCTGATGACCATGACCGACAGCCGAACCAGCTTTGGAAAGGAGATCGACGCCTTGGTCCGGCAGGCCTATGGAGGCAAAATCAAAGTATTTGCCCAGGGAATACCTCGGTCTGTACGGGCAGCGGAAACCAGTGCCGAAGGCAGGAGTATCTATGCCCATGACCCCAAGGGGAAAGTGGCGGAAGCCTACCGGGCACTGACGAAGGAGGTGCTGCAAAGTGCCGAAAAACGGCGCAAACATCAGCTTGACCAGCTACGATGACATTTTTTCCACCGAAGAAAGCCGCCAGACCGAGCAGATTCAGCAAATCCCCATCGCAGACCTGCATCCCTTCAAAAACCATCCCTTCAAAGTGCTGGACGATGAGGCCATGCAGCGGACGGTGGAAAGTGTTGCTCAGTTTGGCGTGCTGGCCCCGCTGGTTGTCCGACCGCGGGAGGAAGGAGGCTATGAGATTATTTCGGGCCACAGACGGCAGCACGCTGCCGAGCTGGCAGGGCTGAAAACCCTGCCGGTGATTGTCCGCAACATGGATGATGACCAGGCGGTGATTCAGATGGTGGACAGCAATTTGCAGCGCGAGAGCATCCTGCCCAGTGAGCGGGCTTTTGCGTACAAAATGAAGTTGGATGCCATAAAAAATCAAGGTGCTAGGTCGGATTTAACTTCGGGCCAACTTGGCCCGAAGTTGCGGTCAGATGAAAAAGTAGCGCAAGATGCAGGAGAAAGTAGAAAACAGGTTCAGCGCTTCATCCGTCTCACCAACCTGATTCCTGAACTTCTGGAACTGGTAGACCAAAAGAAAATTTCCTTCAATCCCGCTGTGGAGCTGTCGTACCTGACAGTCTCCGAACAGCGGGATTTTCTTGAGGCCATGCAGGACACCCAGAATGCTCCTTCCCTGTCCCAGGCTCAGCGGATCAAAAAACTGAGCCAGGCTGGAAAGTGCAGCTATGAGGCCATCTTTGACATCATGGGCGAGGAGAAAAAGGCGGAAATGGACCGCGTGACCATCAAGAACGACGTGCTGCGCAAGTATTTCCCCAAGTCCTACACCCCGCGTCAGATGGAGGAAACCATCCTGAAGCTCCTGGAACAGTGGCAAAAGAAGCGCCAGCGCGGTCAGGAACGCTGACCGGCTGGCAGACCAAACAGAACACAACACAAAAATTTGGAGGTAATGCCTATGGCAAACAAGAAAACCGCAACTACCATCACTACCCGGCAGATTTACGAGAAGGTCTGTGCCATGGAGAAAATGCTGAAGGAATGCCTGGAAGGTCCGCCCTTGGCAAAGGCAGAACCCCAGCCCTATCTGGCCGCCGCAGCTCCCGATCTGCCCCTGTCTGTCATCCGTCTGGCCGATGCACCTAACATCCTACCCTGCTTCGATGAGACCGATATGCTCTACGGGTTCAAGGACATCCCCGTTATGATGAGCTACTGCCCGGAGCAGGTCTTGCGGATCGGTGAGGAATATTATCTGACCGGCCCCATGATCTTTTTCAGGATTGATGAAAAGGGATATACGGTATCCCTCACGGTGGATGATCTTTACCGGGTGGCAGAATTCCTCAAAGATCACACCGTCATCCTGATGACCGGCCCGGACAGCTTTGTGGGCATCCGGCTGGACTGACCATGTGGGCGGGAATGGCGCATTTTGCGGCGGGGACCTGGTTCGGGTTCCTGACCGCAGTTCTGCTGCAGGCCAGAAAGGATGGTGAAGCCCATGCAGGAAGATATAGAGAACAGAACGATCAACTTTGCCATCAGCACCACCAAACTGACGGGGAGGACACTTCTGGCGGCAGCGCGTAAATTCTTGCAGTGGAGAGCGGGCAAGGCGCACAGCAAGCCGGTGGGCAAACAGAGCGTCAAGCAGCTGCTGCGGCAGGATCAGGGAGCCACCAACATCGAGATCGAGAAAACCGGCATCCGGGACTTCAAGCGGATTTTGGACAAGTACGGCGTGGACTACGCTATCACCAAGAACCACGACACCCCGCCGCGGTATGTGGTTTTCTTCAAGGCGCGGGACGCCGATACCCTGACCGCAGCTTTCAAGGACTACTCCGCCAAGCTGGTCAACAAAGAAAAACGCCCCAGCGTTCTGGAGCGTTTGGAGCAGTTCAAGGCCCTTGCTGCTGAGTTGGTGCCTGGCAAAATGAGGGAAAAGAGACAGGAGCGTGCCGACCGATGAACCAGAACACAAAACGATTGGTAATCCTGAACCTGCCCTATATCCTGATGGGCCTGTACGCCACCAATCTGGGTTATGCCTGGCGAATGGCGGCGGGTGCTGACATGACCGAAAAGATGCAGTCTCTGATGACCGTTCTCCCGGATGCCCTGGGCCGTATTATCCCCAGCGTTCACCCGCTGGATTTGCTAGTGGGTCTGTGTTTCGGTGCGGGGCTGCGGTTGGCGGTCTACCTGAAAGGAAAAAACGCCAAGAAGTACCGCCATGGCAGCGAGTACGGCTCTGCACGATGGGGAACCCATGCAGATATCGAGCCTTACACAGACCCGGTATTCCAGAACAACGTAATTCTCACAAAAACCGAATGTCTGACCATGAACAGTCGCCCGAAGGACCCCAAAACTGCCCGGAACAAGAACGTGCTGATTGTGGGTGGCTCCGGAAGCGGCAAAACACGGTACTTCATTCTCCCTAATCTGCTACAGCTGCATTCTTCGTATGTTCTCACCGACCCGAAAGGAACTACGATCCTCTCAGTTGGCAATGCGTTTGTGAAGAAAGGCTACCGCATCAAGATTTTTAATTGTATCAACTTCAAGAAGTCGATGCATTATAATCCATTTGCGTATATCCACTCGGAAAAGGACATCTTGAAGCTGGTGACAACCCTCATGACCAATACCCGAGGCGAAGGCAAAGGTGGCGATCCGTTTTGGGACAAAGCAGAAAAGCTCTTGCTTACGTCACTA
>CAJFNF010000066.1 GCA_904394215.1 uncultured Faecalibacterium sp. | reverse complement strand
ACAAGAACTCATTGACTATCTGGATTACTACAATAACCGGCGTATTAAGGCAAAGCTAAAGGGCCTGCCGCCTGCAATTCACAGACAACAAGCCCTTTCGGCTGTTTGAACTATTTTTATTTCAAATTATTGTCTAACTTTTTGGGGTCACTTCATCCAGGGCACGCCGGTCTTTTTGGTTCTATGGGGGATCAGTGGCGGCGGATGTGGCTGCCGCCCCAGCTGCGCTGTTCCCGGATGGCGTTCTGGAGCCACCAGATGCCGTACAGGGCCAGCGCAATGGCCGAGAGCACCAGGACTACCTTCAGGTATAGGCTGTGGAAGAAGGCCTGTAATTCCGAGATGGTGAAGAGGACCGGGTTCAGGTTAACATCCTGTCCGGCCACCAGGTTGACCACGCCGATGGTCTCACCGGCCAGCTTGATTTCCACTGTGCCGATCAGGTCCCCCTGCTTGATGGGGGCGGCCACCGAGTCGGGCAGGTGGAAGAACTTCTGGGTCACCGAACTGTCCGATGTGGAGGGCAGGATGGTCATCATCTGGTCGTCGGGGTAGAGCAGCAGGGTGTCGGTTTCAGAGGAATACTTCACCGGGATTTCTGCCAGGGCCTGGTCGGGGTCCAGAGCTGCCTGGACCGAGAAGCTGCTGTATACCCAGTCGATGAGCTGGGTGGTCTCATAGAGGGCAGGGCGCCGGTTGGAATAGCCGTAGGTGTCCACCGTGTCGGGGGAGCCCATCACACAGAAAATATAGGTCTCGCCCTCGCTGGAAGCCCAGGAGACATAGCTCTGGGTACCCGAGTCGTTCTTGTAGGCCATCACATCACACATGCCGCCCTTCATGGCCGAACGGTAAAATTTGCCGCCGCTGGCCTTGTTCAGAGCCACATTCTGATTGGTGAGGATGAAGGATTTGGTGTGTTTTTCCTTGGCCGGCATCTCAAAGGTGGGGGAGCCGGCAATCTCCACGAAGGCGTCAAAGCCCATCAGGTAACGTAGGATCAGATACATATCCACGGCGGTGGTGACGTTGCCGTCGTCCAGGCCGCAGGCGTCGGTCCAGGTGCTGTTGGTGGTGCCGATCTGCTGGGACAGGCTGTTCATCTGGCTGACCCAGCCCGCCAGGTCGTTGCCGGACAGCTGGTAGGCCATGCCCATGGCGGCGTCGTTGGCGTTCCGCAGCAGCATGGCATAGAGGGCCTCCCGCAGGGTGTAGGTTTCGCCCGACCGCATATCGGCGTTGTCGGTGCCGTAGACGTAGTCCGAGATGGCAAAGGGCATCTGGAAGGTGCGGGTGTCCAGCTCGTCGCCGTAGTTGGTAAGAACCAGGGCCGCGCACATCAGCTTGGTGAGGCCTCCGGCCGATACCTGCTGGGTGCTGTTTTTCTCGTAGAGGATGATATTGGTGTCGGTGCTGACGATATAGGCGCTGGGAGCCTGGACTTCATAGACCGGGCTGGGATCAAACATAGCGCTGGCGGGCATAACAAAGCAGCTGACTGTCAGAACCACAGCGAAAAAAAGTGTAAAAAGTCGTTTCATGTGGACAATTCCCTCAGAACGCGATAAAATAAATAGCGTATGGATCAAAGGCCGTCGAATGCTGTCGGGACCGGCCTGTAAGGACGCCCCGCGGCGTCCCTGTCCTTAAAGTGTGCACGAAGGCATACTTCTATAATAGCAGGTTTGGGAGTGGGTGACAAGAGCAAGCCGCATCACTTTCACAAACCAGAGGGAGACATGGATGATTTATATTACAGGGGATACCCATGGGGAGCTGGACCGCTTCAAGAGCAGGGAGCTGCGCCGGCTGGGCAAAGATGATATTCTGTTGATCCTGGGGGACTTCGGGTTTCTGTGGGATGGCAGCAAGGAAGAAAAATCCCGCCTGAAATGGCTGTGCAAGCGCCCTTATACCATCCTGTTTCTGGACGGCACCCACGAGAATTTTGATCTGCTGGATCCCTGCCCGGTGGAGGAGAAATTTGGCGGCCGGGTGCAGCCCATCGGCGGCAACGTGTACCACGTCTGCCGGGGCAGCATCCTGGAGCTGGAGGGCCAGAGCTACCTGTGCTTTGGGGGCGGCGAGAGCCTGGACCAGGAGGACCGGGAGCCCGGGGTTAACTGGTGGCCCTGGGAGATGCCCTCGGATGAGGAATACGCCTATTGCGAGGCCAATGTGGCGGCCCACAACTACAAAGTAGAGTATGTGCTGACCCACGACGCACCAACCAAATTTC
This sequence comes from uncultured Faecalibacterium sp., assembly GCA_904394215.1. GTDB lineage: Bacteria > Bacillota > Clostridia > Oscillospirales > Ruminococcaceae > Faecalibacterium. The sequence goes on along the minus strand of CAJFNF010000066.1, from coordinate 5,754 downwards.
TGGATTTTACCGCCCTGGCGCCGGGGGAGAGCAACCGCCTCCACGATTTCTTTGACAAGCTGGTGGGGGAGCTGACCTATGACCAGTGGCTGTTTGGCCGCTATCACAAGGATACGGCCCTTTCCCCAAAGGTTCGCTGTGTCTTCCGTGATGTGATTCCGGTGGGACAAAAGCGCAGCTGGTGGAAGCGGCGCTGAATCTGGACAAAGTCAAACCGCCCTGCAGAGGCCGTGAGCCCTGCGGGGCGGTTTTTTGTCGGGCGGTCAGGGAGCAGAGTCCTCCTGTTCGCCAGGCTTGTAGATGTGGGTGCGGGTCAAGGCCCGCAGGGTGTCATCGTAGTGGAGCCGGGCGTAGGCTGTGTAGAGGATGTCAATGACGTTCAGCTGGGCAATCCGTGAGGACATGGCACCGTTGCGGAACAGGGACTCGTTGGCGGCAATGTACAGCTTGTAGTCGGCCAGCTCGGCCACCTGGGAGGGGGAATAGCGGGTAATGGCGATGATGGGGGTGCCGTTTTGCTTGAGAGTCTCCATGCACTGGATCATCTCCACTGTTTGGCCTGAATAGGAAAAGACGATCGCCACATCCTGGGGAATGGAGTTCCGGGCCGACAGGAGCTGGGCATGCCAGTCGTCGTTGATGATGCAGGGCTTGTCCAGCCGGAGAAACTTCAAGTAGGTGTCGTGGGCCACGCAGAGGGAGGACCCCAGCCCAAACAGAATGACGCAGCGGCAGCGGTCCAGCAGCAGGGCACATTCCTCCACCGTCTCGGCCGAGAGGAGCTTCTGGGAGTCAGACAGGGACTGGATGTTCTTCCGGGTGACCTTGGAGACGATATCCCGCACATTGTCCTCAGGGGTGAGCTCCTGCTCGACGTGACGGCCCTTGTCGCCCAGGGCTGCCAGCTCGCCCACCAGGGCTCGCCGCAATTCCTTGTACCCGTCAAAGCCCACCGACCGGCAGACCCGCACCACGCTGGATGGAGAGGTGAAGGTCCGCGCCGCCAGCTCCCGGACGGTGAGCAGGGTGGCTTCCTCAGGGTATTCTGTGATGTACCGGGCAATCTGCTGCTCGGCCGCACTGAGGGAGGCACAGGCCTCCCGCAGGCGAAGCAAAGCGTTTTTCATAACAGCCTCCCTGTGACTTTCAATCAACATTGGTATATTTGCATAAAAAATACCTGAAATCCGGACGGAAGATTCAAAAAACCTCCATTTGCGAAACATTATACCATAACTTGGCGAAAATGTAGACATTTTGTTTACAAAAAACTATAATACAGGTGCGAGCAGCTTTTTCTGCAGCGGAAAGAAAAGAAGCAAAGAGAAAGGCTGGGAAGTGAGCTATGGAATTGAACCTAAAGGGCATGACCACCGAGCGCCGGAATCCCCGCACCATGCAGCTGGACACCATGTCGGAGCTGGAAATCGTCACAGCAATGAACGACGAGGATGCCCGGGTGCCGCTGGCCATTGCCAAAAAACTGCCTGAGATTGCCCAGGCAGCGCGGTGGGCCGTGGAGGCCTTTGAACAGGGAGGACGGCTCTTTTACATGGGAGCCGGCACCAGCGGACGGCTGGGTGTCCTGGACGCCGCCGAATGCCCGCCCACCTTTGGTGTGGACCCGGGCATGGTGGTGGGCCTGATCGCCGGCGGCGAGAAGGCCTTCATCAAAGCGGTGGAAGGCGCCGAGGACAGCCGGGAACTGGGGCGCCAGGACCTGGAAAGCCACCAGCTGACACAAAAGGATTTCGTCATCGGCATTGCGGCGTCGGGGCGGACCCCTTATGTGCTGGGCGGGCTGGCCTATGCAAAGGAGCTGGGCTGCCGGACGGCAGCCATCGCCTGCAACCCGGGCAGCGCCATCGGCAAAGCGGCCGACCTTGCCATTGAAGTGGAGGTAGGGCCCGAGGTGCTGACCGGTTCCACACGTCTCAAATCGGGCACAGCCCAAAAGCTGATCCTGAACATGATCTCCACCGCCTCGATGGTTCGGATGGGCAAAGCCTACCAGAACCTGATGGTGGACGTGATGCAGACCAACGAAAAACTCCACACCCGCGCTGAGAACATCGTGATGGACGCCACCGGCGCAGAGCGGGCCGAAGCCCGCAGCGCCATTGATGCCGCAGGCGGCAGCGTCAAGTGCGCCATCACCATGCTGCTGGCAAACTGCAGCGCCCAGGAGGCAAAAAGCCGCCTGGAGGCAGCAGGGGGCCACGTCCGGACAGCCATCGGGCTGTAAAAGGGGACTGGGCGGCGCAAGCCGCTGGTCATATATTTCATTCGGACAAGGAGGAAAATGCAATGACCAATGAGGAACTGGTACGCCTGTCGCTGGAAAAGCTGGGCGGCAAGGGAAATGTTACCTCTGCCACCAACTGCATGACGCGACTGCGGATCGAAGTCAAGGATGACGCCAAGATTGACGAGGATGCCATCAAGAAGATCGAGGGTGTTCTGGGTGTGGTCCATGACCGCCCCGGCTACATCGAGATCGTGGTGGGCCCCGGCAAGTCCCGCAAGTGTGCAGACATCTGCCGCCAGATGGGTATCCCCGCCGCAGACGGCACCGATACCAAGAACGACTGGCAGGCCAACAAGGCCGCAGTCAAGGCAGGGCAGAAGCAAAGCCGGATCAAGTCGATGCTCAAGACATTCGGCGATATCTTTGTCCCGCTGCTGCCCGGCGTCATCGCTGCAGGCCTGTGCTCCGGCCTGGCCACCCTGCTGGCCCAGGTGATGCCCAACTATGCAGAGAGCTCTTTCTGGAGCATCGTCTACAACCTTCTGGCCCTCATCAATGCGGCTTTCCTGAGTTACCTGACCGCCTGGGCAGGCTATCGCGCTGCTGAGAAGTTCGGCGCCACCCCCATCCTGGGCGGCATGCTGGGCATGATCACCGGTCTGGGCAACATCGATGCCATCTCCCAGATCCTGGGCCTGTACGATGAGGCACAGCCGCTGGATTCCATCCTGCGCTCCGGCCGCGGCGGCGTTCTGGCCGCTGTCATCGGCGTGTGGTGCCTGAGCTATGTGGAGCGGTTCATCCGCAAGCGGATGCCTGAGTCCCTGGACATCATGTTCACCCCGCTGCTGACCCTGATTATCTGCCTGATCCCCTATATCTTCATCATCATGCCCATCACCGGCTACATCTCCACTGCCCTGTGCTGGATCGTCCAGCAGGTCTGCATGAGCGGCAACCCCATCATCCGGATTGTCGCCGGCTACATCTCCTCGGCCCTGTTCCTGCCCATGGTGGCCATGGGTATGCACCATGGCCTGGTGGCCCTGTACTCGGTCCAGCTTGAGACCCTGGGCTACGTCACCCTGTATCCGGCTCTGGCTATGGCAGGTGCCGGCCAGGTTGGTGCAGCCATCGCCATCTACCGGAAGGCCAAGAAGGTGGGCAACACCCGCATGAAGGAAGTCATCACCGGCGCCCTGCCTGCAGGCGTTCTGGGTGTTGGTGAGCCTCTGATCTACGGTGTCACCCTTCCCATGGGCCGTCCTTTCATCACTGCTGGCCTGGGTGCCGGTTTCGGCGGCGCCTTCGTCATGGCCATGCAGGTTGCAGCCACCACCTGGGGCCCCTCGGGTCTGCTGGCCGTCTTTGTGATGACCGCCGGGCCTGCCGGTGCCACCACCAGCGTGCTGTGCTATGTGGTTGGCCTGGTCATCAGCTACATCATGGGCTTCCTGATCACCAATGCGATGGTGAAGCCTGAGGAGGTTGCCGATGCCTGATTTTCTCGGACGTTCGGTCTACCTGACAGAGTTTGAGAAACAGAAAGCACCGCTTGCCGCTTGCCCGGCAGGCGGTGCGCCTGTTTTTGTCTCTCTTCACATCGGGGAGGAGTTTGGCCCCGACTATGCCGAACGGATTCGCGCCATGTGCAGCTGGCTGCACAGCTGCGGCTGGCGGATTCTGGCGGATGTATCCGACCAGACTGCTCCCCAGTTCGGCTGCGGGGATATCCTGCAGCTGGCCCGGGGGCTGAATCTCTGGGGCTTGCGGCTGGATGACGGCTTCTCCCTGGAGGAGGCCTGCCGCCTGGCGGCACAGATCCCTGTTGCAGTGAATGCCTCTACCACTGCGCCGGCCCAGGCTGCGGCCCTGGCCGCAGCGGGCCCCGAAGTCATTGCCATGCACAATTTCTACCCCCGGCCCGAGACGGGCCTGGACCCGGATTTCCTGCGGGAGAGCACCCGGATGCTGCAGGCAGCGGGGATGAAGGTCTGGGCCTTCATCCCGGGAGACCAGCAGCTGCGGGGGCCCGTTTATGAGGGCCTGCCCACCCTGGAGGCTCACCGGAAAGTGCCTCCGCTGGCTGCCTTTGCGGACCTGGCCGTCAACTACAGGCTGGACGGGATTTTTGTAGGGGACCCGGGAGTCAGCAGCTGCGAGCAGGAACAGATCAGCAGCTTCTGCACCACCGGCGTGCTGCCGGTGCCGGTTCAGCTGGCGGCAGAGCAGGAGGGCCTTTATGGCAAAGTCTTTACCTGCCGGCCCGATTCTCCCGCCTGGCTGGTGCGCTACCAGGAATCCCGGGCCTACGCCCGCCAGGGCAGGCCGGTGGAACCTGCCTGCTGCACCGCCCGCACCCGGGGCTCCATCACCATGGATAACGTCCGTTATGGCCGGTATGCCGGGGAGATCCAGCTGATCCGTCAGGAGCTGCCCGCCGATGAGCGGGTCAATGTCATCGGCAGGGTAGACCCCCGGTATCAGCTGCTGATGGACTGCATACAGCGGGGAGGCCGCTTCCGGATGGTGCCGCCCCCGAAAGGAGACGCCCATGCACTATAAACTTTTGGCCCTGGATCTGGACGGCACGGCCCTTTCCGATCCCAATACTTTTGCGCCCGGGCTGGCAGAAGCTGCGGCCCAGGCCGCCGCGGCAGGCTGCACTGTGGCTGTGGCCACCGGCCGCCCCAGCGGATGCCTGCCTGCCGACCTGACGCCCTGCCCCGCCTGGGTCAGCTGGCTGGTGCTGTACGACGGGGCCGAAATCCGGGAGGCCAAAACCGGCGCCTGCATCTGGCGGAAGCCTTTTTCTGCGGCTTCCCTGGAACGGATCAGCCGCGCTGCCGGCGTCCTGCAGATCCCGGCAGAGTACATCGACCGGGACAGCTGGTATCATCTGTCTGAAGCAGACAGCCAGGCGCTGGGCCGGTCGGGCATCACCGACTTCCATAAAAATATCCTTGCCCTCCATGGATGCAAGCTGAACGGCTCAGCTGCGGCGCTGGCGGGAAGGGAGATCCTGAAAATCAACATGCCGCTGGCGCCCCAGGAGCTGCGGGTATCCTTCCGGGATCAGGTGGGGGACGCAGCCCTGGTGATGGACTGCGGCCCGGGCGGCCTGGAACTCACCGCCCCGGGGGCAGGCAAATGGCCGGCGGTGGCCTTTCTGGCGAATCACCTGGGCCTGACCCTGGATGATGTGATGGCCCTGGGGGACAGCGGCAATGACGCTGCCCTGCTGGCCGCAGCGGGTCTAGGTGTCGCCATGGGAAATGCCCCTGATGGAGTGAAGGCTGTGGCCAAAGCCGTCACCGGCCGGAATACCGAGGGCGGTGCGGCCCAGGCCATTCACCGCTGGCTTCTGGATGCATAAGCGCATAAAATAAGAGAGCCTGCCGTCTGTGCTTGAAGTGACCCCAAAAAGTTAGACAATAATTTGAAATAAAAATAGTTCAAACAGCCGAAAGGGCTTGTTGTCTGTGAATTGCAGGCGGCAAGCCCTT
>CAJFNF010000065.1 GCA_904394215.1 uncultured Faecalibacterium sp. | reverse complement strand
AAGGCTTGAGCCGTGTGAGGGGAAACTCTCATGCACGGTTCTTAGGGGAGGGATTGGCAGTAATGCTGATCTCTTACCCGATCAGACCCTTGAGAACAAACAGCGGTTCATCTCCCAGATCATGACCTCGAAATCTCCCGTCCGCTCCTGTGATGATGTAGACGAACAGGCTCTCAGCTATGCCGAGATCAAGGCATTGTGTGCTGGAAATCCGCTCATCAAGGAGAAGATGGACCTGGATATCGAGGTGTCCCGGCTCAAGGTTCTCAAAGCAGACCACCAGAGTCAGCAGTACCGGCTGGAAGATAAGCTGCTCAAGACCTTCCCTGCCTCCATCCAGCACCAAAAAGAGGTTATTGCCTGCATGAAGCAGGACGCAGAAACCGCAGAAGCACATCCCCAGGTGAAGGATGGCTTCTGCGGTATGACCATCAAAGGGATGCACTATGAGGACAAGCTCACCGCCGGCGAACGGCTGCTGGCTGCCTGTCAGGAGCTGCCCTCGGCTGGGGCAGTGGAGATCGGCAGTTACCGCGGCTTCCCGATGGAGCTTTCCTTTAGCACCCTTCACAACCAGTTCGAGATTGCCTTCAAGGGCCAGTCCACCAACCATGTGTTCCTGGGCACCGACGCCCGGGGCAACATCACCCGGCTGGACAATGCCCTGGACAACTTCCCGGAACGGATTGAGAAGGCTGAGAACCGCCTTGGAACCTTAATTCAGCAGCGGGATGCCGCTCAGGCCGAGCTGAGCAAACCCTTCCCGCAAGAGGAGGAACTGGCCGCGAAATCTGCCCGCCTGGCAGAGCTGGACGCCCTTCTGAACATGGAGGACAGCCACAGCCAGGAAGCGCCCGGGGAAGAAAAGGCGGAGGCAAAAGAGGAAGGCCGCAAGCCGTCCGTGCTGGCTGAGCTGAAAGCCGCGGTGCCTGACCGGACACCCCGGCCCAAAACCCATGAAAAGGAGGCGGATGCCCGATGACCGATGCAGAACTGAACACGGCCCTTTATGAGAAAATGTTTGCAGAACAGGAGCAGTTCAAGGACTGGCTGCTGACACAGCCGCCTGAGAAAATCCTGGAACGCAGCTATGAGTACACTGTGCGAGAGGATTTTCTTCTTGCTCTGGAGCAGGACGATCTGACCAGAGGCCAAATCGCAGCCCTGCTGGCCACTCCCACACCGCTGGATGACCTCTTTCACACGTATGAAGCAACCGAAACGCACCACATGGAGGAAGTCTGGAGCTGCCTCGAGAGCTTGGCGGAGTACCGCAAAGCGGAGCAGGCCGTGCAGGAGGAACGGCTCAACATTTCCTGCAAGGAAGCCATTGAGGAAGCCATCGACGGCAACTATCGTGGGAACAGCCTGGACGCCAAAGCAGCGGCGCAGGAAGTTCTGGACCGGTTTGGACCTGAGCCCGCGAGAATAAAGCATGGGCGCGGACGGTGCCCATGCCGCTGGCAGTAGATGGCGCGAACCGGCGGTCCCGGTGGCTGGTGGACAGCCATCCCGGACTTGTCAATCTGTTTGTGGACCAGGTCAGAGACCTGGCCCGTGAACGGGAGAAGGAAAAGCCGTCGGTGATCCAGCAGCTGCGGCAGGAGCCGACCGTCGGTAAGGCCAAGGCAGCCCCTCCCAAGAAGCGGGAGCCGGAGCGGTAATGGAAAAGTCTGAGATCATTATTCTGAGGGTTTCTCCCGAGGAATTGAACCGGATTCGGAGAAAGATGCTGGACGTGGGTGTCCTCAACCAGAGCGCCTACCTGCGCAAGATGGCCCTGGATGGCTACTGTGTACGGCTTGATCTGGACGAAGTGAAAGAACTGAACCGACTGCTGCGCATTTGCAGCAACAATCTGAATCAATACGCAAAACGTGCCAATGAAACCGGCTCCATCTACAAAGCAGACATTGAGGATTTGCAGAGGCGGCTGGATGCCATCTGGCAGCAGCAGAAGGAGCTTTTGACGGAACTGGCCGGCATTGAATAATAAACACGGTATAGCGAGTAAAGCTATACCGTGCTACATAGAGTCGAGAGCCTTGCAGGATAATGGACTGTCCTGTATACTGAAATCAGAAAGGAGGCAAGTTCGATGCGGATTATTTTGAGGATTTTTGTCTGGCCGGTGATTTTGCTGCTGGGGATGCTGTGCTTCCTGGGCACCATCGCATACAAAGTGGCTGCCTATGTGATCTCTCCCTTCCTTCTGCTGGGCCTTGGATGCTGCATTTACTGCTTGGTACAAGCCCGCTGGATGGACCTGGCAATCTTTGCCGTGATCGAGCTGGGCATCCTTTTAGCACTGTTTGTCATGATTGGACTGGTGATCCATGCAGAAAATTTGCGAGATTGGATGCGCAGCCTTTTAAGCTCCTGATGGGGAAACCGGGGCCCTGGCATAGACTACCAGGGTCTCGGGATGGATAAGAAGTACAGGTTTATTGTGAGACAAAGCATAATGAACCGTGTAGCCTGTTCCACTGGATTCCTGGTTTTTGTAATCGTAGACGCCGAGCAAAACGTCGGTATGATCTACCAGATACCGATTTCTGGCATGGTAGCACCCGGAAAAATATCGGGGACTTAGAACAAGGACTTCACAGCTTCTCTTTAAGAGATTGGAATAGCGATCCCGATCGGCAGCCTTCCAGCGTCGTTCCTGACCTTCAAAGGGGATGATGCAATGGAGCTGCAGGTCGGGATTTTGCTGTTTCAGAGAAAGAACGGCTTCTCCGGCCCAAAGATCTACCCCGAGGGCGCAGCCGGAATAGAAATCTGTAACCCCGCGATGATGAAGCCGCAGAATCTGTTTTTCCAGCACGGCTTTTAGTCGAATACAGCCGGGAGCTGACTCGTCATACTGGAAACTGAAATGGGATGGACGGTGGCCAGTAAAAGCGCAGGAAGTCAGCACTGCCATAAGTCGTTCCTCTTGGTTTGACCCTTTGCTATGTGTAAGAAGTCTAACAAGACTTTTTACATCTTCTAAAGCTATTGTACGTTGGATACACTTAACTTGTCAACGATAGGACAAGTATCCAAAACAATAAGCTGAGGTGAGAACGTGGAGGAGTACGGAACCATTCGCATCAAGCTGGATGAACTGATTCAAAAAGCTGGCATCAGCAAGAACAAGTTGAGCCATAAGGCGGAAATGCAGCGTTCGCAGATCAACAACTATTGCAACAATGAGATCACCCGATTGGATATTGACGTGCTTGCAAGAATTTGCACCGTCCTTCACTGTGAGATCGGTGACCTGCTGGAGTTCATTCCGCCGGAAGAAAAGAAATAAAGAGAATCAAAGGGAGCTTGACCGCTTGGTCAGGCTCCCTTTTTCTGCATGAAAGGAGGGAGATGATATGGCAGCCACACGGTTGATTGCACTGCACGTCAATAAGGGCAAGAGTGTTGCCCAGTGTCTCCGGGCCCGGACAGATTATGTACAGAATCCCGAGAAAACGGACAATGGAGAACTTGTCACTGCCTACGAGTGCGACCCTATGACAGCAGATCAGGAATTTCTGTTGTCAAAACGTCAGTATGAGCACATCACTGGGCGGCGGCAGAAGCATGATGTGATCGCTTATCAGATTCGGCAGTCCTTCAAACCGGGAGAAGTAACGCCGGAAGAAGCAAATGCCATTGGCCAGGAACTGGCCAAACGATTTACCAAGGGCAAACACGCTTTCATTGTGGCCACCCATACAGACAGGTCGCACATCCACAATCACATCGTTTTCAACTCAACTTCCCTGGATTGTACCCGGAAATTCCGGGACTTTCATCTGTCCTGGCTGGTTCTGTCAAAGCTCAGTGACATGATCTGCCTGGAACATAAGTTGTCCGTCATCACCCCGAAGCCCTACCGGGAACGCACGAAGTACAAGTATCCCGAACGTCTGTCCATCCGGGACCAGATCCGCGCTGACATTGATGCGGCCATGCGGCATAAACCGCAGAGCTTTCAGGAATTGGTGGGCCTCCTTGAACCCGGCGATTCGCGGCAAAAATCAAAAGAAGTTTGTCCGGTTCAAATCCTTGGGAGATGGCTACACGCCCGAGGATTTGGGCCGCGTTTTTGCCGGTGAACGAGAACACCAGCCCCGCAAGCTGGACAAGCGAACAGAGCAGCCTGCCCGAAAGATGAACCTGCTGATTGACATTCAGCAAAAGATGGCGGCAGGAAAAAGCACAGGCTACGTCCGGTGGGCGAAAGTGTTCAACCTGAAACAGATGTCCAAAGCACTGCTTTTTCTGCAGGAGAACGGCATCGAGAGCCTGGACCAGCTGAATGGGAAAACCGCTGCCATTGTACAGCAAACAGAGGGATTGAGAGATTCCATCCGGGCCGATGAATCCCGCCTTGCCGAGATTGCGGTGCTGCGGGGCCACATTCTGAACTATGTCAAAACACGGGATATCTACCAGGCATACAAGGCCAGCGGTTTCAGCAAGGGGTATTTTGAAACCCACCGGCAGGCCCTAACTCTCCACAAGGCAGCCAAGGAAGCCTTCAATCAGCGGGACTTGAAGAAGCTGCCCCGCATCCGGGACCTGAATGCCGAGTATGCGCAGCTTCTGGAGCGGAAGAAAAAGAACTACACCGAATACCGTCAGCAGAAAGCACAAATGCAGGACTGGCTGATGGCACAGAAGATTGTGTCTGTGATGCTGGATGAAAAAGAACAGAAGGAAACCGAGATCAAGCGGCAGGAAGAAAGAAAAACACCGGAACACGGTTAATGATCTGGCTGGCATAGCAGTTCGCCAAACGGCGGCTGCTGTGCCGGCTTTTTTGTTTGCTGAGAGGTCTGTTTACTTCTCTAGTATATAGTTCACTGCTGCATGTGTCAATAAAAGTATACACCTGTAGATAATTTATTATCCATCGTCGTATAGTAAAGTATATGTATGGAGGCAAAATGACATGATTTCTGAAAACATCAAGCGTTTGCGGGAGAACGCTGGTCTCTCACAAGCTGCTCTTGCTCGAAAGCTAGGTGTCACTCGTGCCAGTGTCAACGCATGGGAGATGGAGCTGTCTGCACCAACAGCACAGTATCTGATTGCCCTTGCTCAGATTTTTCATACGACGACGGATGATATTTTGGGTCTGGAGCCGCAGGAGCAGATTGTCCTGCGGGATATGAACGAGCAGGAAAAGCGCCTGGTTTATGATCTGGTCTCCTATATAGCGGCAAGAAAAGACGCCGACAGGCAGGCGATGAAACCGGAAAAAGCAGATCAGGACGAAAGTGAATCGTGAAGGCAGTTCCCATCCTGGCAGTATTTGGATATAAAATGAAGCTGGCACAGCAGTTCGCCAAACGGCGGCTGCTATGCCAGCTTTCTTGTTTTTATGATATGGAATTTAGAAATGTAGTCTGGTTTATGCGTTACTGTGCTGCGTGACGCAGGCTATTGTAAATCTCGCCACTGAAAATGCCCAGCACAGACTTCTTGATCTCGTCGTTGTTGAGCAGCAAGGTGAAGAAATCCTGGTTCTGTTCCAGCCCTTCGATCAATGCATCGTCAATATCGTCGTAGAAGGAAAACTCAAAGTCTTTCTCGCTGTTGTTTTTGGCCGATGTTTTCAGTTTGTCCGACTTCATCAGAATATCCCGGATCTGCAGCATGGCTTTGACGGCAACATCGCTGTCGTAAGACTTGCCCGTTCGAGAATTGATGTCAGCAATGATCTGGCTCAGACGCTCTGTTTTGGCTTCGCTCAGGTTGAAGCCGTCCGATTCCGGGAGTTTCACCACCGGACGGGACACCTGTCGTTCGGTCCCGTGGGTTTCGCCTTTCTTCTGCACAAACTGGCTGGCTTTGATTTTGCCTGTCAGGTCAAAGCCGCTGCCCCCGCTGGAAATATCCAGATAAGACAGCAGGTATGTGATAAACACATACTTCTTGTGAATGTCTACATCCTTGAAGCAGCTGGCCTGCAGCAGAAACTCGTAAAAGCGGACAAAGCCGCGCATTCTGAGGCGAATCTCCTTCTGCTGTTCGGGGCTATATTGCTTGACGGCCTTCTCAGCTTTCTGCAGATAGAAGGTCAAAGCCCGCTTTTCAGCGGCGGTGATGCTCTTGGTGCGCTTCTTAAAAAGCAGATCGTTGAAGCTCTGGATGTCCAGCGGGTCCAAAACCATGAAGGCATCCAGGTTGGCTTCCAGGTCATAGATGTGTTTGGGATTCAGATTGCCTGAGAGCAGGGTTGTGGTGTAGAAGGGCGCGAAAGCTGCCTGGACATCTGCATACTTGTTGACGAAGTCCAAAATGAATGTTTTCTTGTCGTAGGGCGGGCAGATACGGTTCAGGCGGCTGTAGGTCTGCACGGCATTGACGCCCCGCAGCTTTTTCAGCACATATATGGCGCACAGCTTACGCTGGTCAAAACCGGTCTGATACTTGTTGGCCACAATCAGGACGTTGTAGTCGTCGCTGTCAAACTTGCCGGGCAGCTGGTCTTCCCGGAACCCGTTCATCACGACTTCGGTATAGTCTCTATCATCGCCATCCAGTTTTACCTTGCCGGAAAAGGCTACCAGAGCAGAAATGCCGGTGTAGCCTTTGCGCTTGATGTAATCATCAAAGGCTTGACGGTATTTGACTGCTCCCTGACGGGATGCAGTGATAACCATGGCCTTTGCCATGCCGCCCAGTTCTCCCATGACCACGCTGCGGAAATGCTCCACGATGACTTCCACCCGCTGGGCGATGTTGGTTTCGTGCAGCTCGATGAAGCGGGCAATCTGCTTTTTGGCATCATCGGTTTTCAGGGTGGGGTCTTCCTCGATCTCCTTGTTCAGAAGGAACATGGTCTGGTATTCGGTGAAGTTCTGGAGCACATCCAGAATGTAGCCTTCCTCGATGGCCTGCTTCATGGAATACAGGTGGAATGCCTCGTACTGGCCCTGGGGATTCAACCGTCCGAACAGGCGCAGCGTCTTGTCCTTCGGGGTCGCCGTGAAGGCGAACATCGAAACATTTGCCTGCTTGCCCGATTTTTCAATCTGGTCGTTGATCATGTCATCGGCGTCGGTGTAGGTCTGGTCGCCGGAACCAAGGGCCTGAGTGACAGCCTGCATATCTTTGCCGGCGGTGGAAGAATGTGCCTCGTCAATGATGACAGCGAACTTCTTATCCTTCAGGTTGGCCACCGTATCCACAATATAGGGGAACTTCTGGATGGTAGTGGCGATGATCTTGGTATTGTGGGACAGCTCATAGGCCAAATCTGCCGATGTACACCGGTCATCCATAACCCGGATCAGGCCGGCCTTGTGGTCCATCCCCAGAATGGCTTTCTGGAGCTGACGGTCCACCACCACACGGTCGGTCACAATAATGATGTTGTCAAAGATCACCCGGTTGTCGGCATCGTGGAGGGAAGCCAGCCGATAGGTCAGCCATGCGATGCTGTTGGTTTTGCCGGAACCGGCTGAGTGCTCGATCAGGTAATTGAGAGAGGACCCATGCTCATAGACCGAAGCCAGCAGCTTGCGGATTAGGTCCAGCTGATGGTACCGGGGGAAGATCAGGGTCTCGGAGCGCTTCTTTTTGCCTGTTGCCTCGTCCACCGTCTCTTTGCGCTCGACAAAGATGAACTTTGAAAGCAAATCCAGGATGGTATCTTTGGTCAGGATGTCCTCCCACATATACGAGACACTGTACCGGTCCTTGAAAATAGGGTTGCCGGCACCAGCGTCCACACCTGTGCCATTGCCCATATTGAAGGGCATGAAAAAGGTGGCATCACCGTTCAGCCGGGTGGTCATGTAGACTTCGTTCAGGTCCATGGCGAAGTTCACCACACACCCGGCCTTGAACCGAAACAGCCTGGTCTTGGGGCTGCGGGCGGTGCGGTACTGAAGAATGGCGTCCCGATAGGACTGCCCGGCAGCATTGCACTTCAGCTCAAAGGAGATGATGGCCAGGCCATTGAGGAAAATAACCAGGTCAATCCGCTCCTCGTCCGATGCCCAGACTTCCTCCATCACCGACAGAATGTTGGTGTCATACAGTCTGTTCAGGGTTTTGTTGAAGGTGGTGGCGGGTTTGGTGTACATCAGGTCCAGGTGCCGGTTGCTGATCTCGATGCCGCTTTTCAGCACTTCCACCAGGGAACTTTTCTCACTGGTAGCCGACTGATTGATGACGTTGACGATGGTCTCCTCGGTGTCCTCTTTGAAGATTTTGCGCAGCTCGTCCATCACATCCGGTTGGGACTGGTTCAGAAACTCGAACAGCATCCCCCGGTCCATGGCAAAGGCCCGGTCGTAGTCAGTGGCCTTGCGGATGCGGTATCCGTCATGGTCCTGCAGATAGTCCATGATTTCATGCTGGTATTGCTTTTCGGTCAGAATGTCATTCACGAACCAGGCACCTCCTTTTTCCCGGTGACGTATTCGTAAATCAGAGATTTCTTGTAATCGGCCAGGGTGTCCAGCTGCTCCTGCTTTTGAGCGATGGTCTGGTCAATCTCGGCGCACTTGGCATCCAGATAGTCGGCAATGGCCTTTTGTTCGTCCATAGGCGGCTCATAGAGCGGAACCTTGGAGAAATTGGAAAATCGAAGATCCTGGCCATCTCGAATAAAATTGCAAGTGCCTTGGAGTGCATTGATGTATTGCACCGACTTGAAAAGCCATTTATAGAATGGCGGATAGATGGGCTTGCTTGCCTCCAGAACGACATAGTGCCATGTGATACAGCCTGTGGTTTCGCTCATTTCCAGGCCACCCTGGAAGCTGCGTAAACTAATAACAAAATCATTGGGTTTAACGTGCTTCCAGTTGTCCAGTCCCTGTGTTGCAAAAACGACTTTGGCGTTTTCCCGCTCCATGTATTCCCGTTGTGTAATAATGCCATGCCGCTGACTAGCGGTGAGTTGTTCATCACCGGGATATTTCCGGGTGTCGGAATTATGGAAAAGGTATTTTGAAGGAATCACAGCCCAGTGCTTTGGAATCTGCTTCACCCATGTAATCCCACTGTCTTTCATTGGCACATTTGGGTCAAGACCTCTGGTGACTGCTTCAGAAATTACAGAGCGCTTGTATTGTTCCAGGGTGTCTATTTCAGACTGAATGCTGCCAGACAGTGCATCAATCTCGGCACACTTGGCATCAAGGAATGCGGAAATAGCGAGTTGTTCTTTATATGGCGGCACAATCAAGGAAACTGCACCTAGCTGTTCCTCGGTTAAAGAATGGCGCAAATTTTTAGCAAGATGTAAAAGGGTTTTATCGTTGTCCAGCATTGTATAGTAGTAGCAATAGTAGGCTGCATCAAAACCAGAATTTAAAACAAACTGGCTGTAAGCTGGACTTGTAAGACCGGACTGTTTAATTAGTCCAACGCAACGGGGGGTTACATCAATATCGAAAAGGCACATCAATAGATTACCGGGCATGATTTTTTGATATCCATCGAAAGAGGTTGGCATTTTACCGCCGGCATCTAAATCACGAACAATAACACCGCGCATGGTTAGGGACAGAATATCTTCGCCATGATAGACAGGACAAATGTTTTTTTCCTTGTGCATTACATATTTATTTGCCATAGTGTTCCAAGTACTTGGAATCTCTCCAATCCACGCAATCCCGCTGTCCTTCATCTCACGCATGACGTTCACCGCCTTCGGTCTGGCCAAACAGGTGCTGAATCCGTTCGTTGGCGCTGCTCTCCAGCGCCATGAAACGCGCTGCCAGCACCTCGCTCGCCTCGGGCTGCTGGTACTTATAGAAATACCGGGTGAAGGGAATTTCAGCGCCGGTCTTGATGACCGGCTTCTTGGCGCTGAGATTCTCCTCCCAGAACCACTTGGCGTCCGGCACATGGGGCAGCACTTCCCGCTGCATATAGTCGTCGATGTCCTCGTCCCACTTGACAATCTCGGTATCCTTAGAGGCCTTGTCGTAGATGACAGCCCCCTTGTTTTTGCCCTTGGTCTCCCGCTGGATTTCAGCCTCCTTGTCCATCACCGACAGGCCGTCCATGATCTTGTCCAGCAATTTCTTGTCGGTGACAGCTCCCGCCAGAACCTGTTCCAGAACCGGCGCAAAGGCGGTCGGAGACAGCCATTTCCGGTCGGTCACTGCAGCTTTCAGTTTGGCCAGGATATCCTCGTAGACCGGCTTTTGCTTGTAATAGTCCGCCAGGGCCTTCTGCTCTTTGGCAGTGGCGGTGGTGCCCTTTTCTTCCAGATCGGCCACCTTGGCGTCATCCCACAGGGATTTCAGTGCCCCGGCCTGGAGCATATTCTCGATCCGCTCCCCGGTGAAGCCGTAGCTGCGCTGCAGCGGCTGCATCACGGTGTATTCCCGGTAGATAAATTCGGTGTTGTCATAGATTTTGCTGATCTCGCTCTCTGCAAAATCCGCATACACCCGCGTGATGGCGGCGCGGTCATCGGGGCTGAACTCGTTTTTCTTGTTGCCCAGGGGTTTGCGCAGCTTGTGGAAGATCTGGGAGGCGTCGATCAGCTGAACTTTGCCTTTGCGCTCGGGCCGCTTGTTTTTGGAGAGCAGCCACACATAGGTGGCAATGCCGGTGTTGTAGAACAGGTCGGTGGGCATCGCAATGATGGCCTCGATCAGGTCTTGTTCCAGCAGCCAGCGGCGAATCTGGGATTCGCCCGAAGCGGTGCTGCCAGTGAACAGAGGCGAGCCGTTCTCAATGATCGCCGCCCGGCCCAGGTGGTCATCCAGTTTGGCAACAGCCGATTGCAGGAACAGCAGCTGGGAATCACCGCCGCCCGGCAGACCGGCTCCCCAGCGGCCGTCAAAGCCTTTCTCGTACTCTTTCTTGACGGCTGCTTCCTGTCCGTCTTTGGCGTCTGCACCGCTCCACGGTGTGCCGAAGGGGGGATTTTCAATCAGGAAGCGCATCTTCATGCCGGGGAAGCAATCTTCCTTCAGGGTATCAGCGTGCTTGAAATTGTCGGCGTTCTGGCCCTTGATCAGCATTTCTGCAAGGCCGACAGCGTAAGACTGGCCCATAAACTCCTGCCCGAACAGCCGAACATCCGCAGAAGGATTGAGATGACGGATATAACTGTAGGCGGTGGACAGCATACCGCCGGTGCCGCAAGCCTGGTCGCACACAGTGATGACCTTGCCCTGATCGAACAGATCATCGCAGCCTTCTGCTGTGAGCAGAGAAACCAGCAGTTTGATGATGTCACGGCCGGTGTAATACTGACCGGCATCCACATTCTGATAGAACCGGCCTATCAGATTCTCGAAAATATAGCCCATCTTGATGCTGTCAAAGGTCTCGATGGATAAGTCCAGTTCCGAAAAAGCCTTGACAACGGTATACAGGCAGCCGTCCTTGTCCATCTTCTTGATATGATCGCTCATATTCAGTTCATGGAAGATATCCTGGACATTTGCGGAGAATCCATTCAGATACTCCAGAAAGTTTTCTGCGATATGGTCGGGGTCGTTGCACAGCTCTGCCAGGGAGTATTCGCTGGTGTTGTAAAACTGATGCCCTGAAATCCGCTGCATGGCTTTGGCGGGGTAATTGGGATTCTTCTTGTAGGTCTCTACAACCTTGGCTTTTGTGGCTTCCAGTGCGCACTCAAACCGCCGGATGATGGTCATGGGAATAATCACATCGCCGTATTTGTCCGGCATATAGGAACCCCGAAGCTTGTTGGCGATGCTCCAGATAAAATTGGCTTCAGGCGTAATATCTACAGGATTGTCATCCCACAAAAGGTCAAGTTTCTTTGGGTCAGCCATGGTGTGATCCTCCTCAATCTGATTCTATTCCAGATACAGTATACATTTGATAACAGATAGAAGCAATACGTTTCGGGTCATTACCTTTTCCGGTGCTGGCCTGACCAAATGGGTCATGTGCTGTGAACTGTGCGAATAAGATCACTGCACTGACAATAAAAACCCCTGGCCAGAACACGCTCTGAACCGCCCCATATTGTGCGGACAGTACAAAAAAGAGGCCTGCAAGGGGTAGAACAAGCGAATCAAAGACTGGCCTGGCGAAGCGAGAGCGGAGCCA
>CAJFNF010000064.1 GCA_904394215.1 uncultured Faecalibacterium sp. | reverse complement strand
GTGTATTTTTGTCTGGACATACGAACACCCCCTGTATAGGTTTATTTTCCTACACAGGGGGCGTTTTGTCTATTGTCCGTTTTTACTGGTTCAGTTCACACCCGCCGGGGGCTTTTTGTATGGGGGCACGGTTGCCTTTTGCCGGGTTTTTGCTATAATAAGTCCGAAAACCATCGGTTCCGGAGGGAAAAGTATGATAAAGATTGATCTGATCACTGGCTTTTTGGGTGCAGGCAAGACGACGCTGATCCGGCGCTATGCCCGCTGGCTGATGGATCAGGGGCAGAAAATCGGCATCCTGGAAAACGACTATGGTGCCGTCAATGTGGACCGGATGCTGCTGCAGGATCTGGAAGGCCCCCAGTGCGACCTGGAAATGATCTCAGGCGGCTGTGACGCCGACTGCCACAAGCGGCGGTTCCGCACCAAGCTGATCGCCATGGGGATGCTGGGCTATGACCGGGTTTTGGTGGAACCCTCCGGCATCTATGATGTGGATGAATTCTTTGATGCCCTCTGTGAATCCCCGCTGGACCGCTGGTATGAGCCGGGCAGCGTCATCACGGTGCTGGATGCCGGCCTGAAAGAAAACCTTTCCCCGGAGGCAGAGTATCTGCTGGCCAGCGAGGCCGCCGAGGCCGGCTGCATTGTCCTCAGCAAGTATGGGAAAGCCGGCCCGGAGCGGGCCGCTGCGTCCCTGGCCCATCTGGACCGGGCCCTGGAAGACGCCGGGTGTGCCCGGCGGTTTGGCGGCGGGGAAGAGGTCCTGACCAAAGACTGGGCTCAGCTCACCGATGCCGACTTTGCCCGGCTGGCGTCCTGCGGCTGGAAGCAGACCAGCTACCGTAAACAGAGCCTGCCGGGGGCAAAAGCCGGCGGCTTTGAGTCGGTGTATTTTCTCCATCTGGATCTGGAACCTGAAGAACTGCGCCGCCGGGTGGAATCCCTCTGGCAGGACCCGTCCTGTGGGAAGATCTTCCGGGTCAAGGGGTTTTTGCCCGCCGGCGAGGGCTGGCTGGAACTGAACGCCACCCAGGATCAATTCACCTTTTGCCCCATCCCCCGGGGCCAGGAAGTGCTGATTGTGATCGGCGAAGGCCTGGCGCCCCAGGCCATTGCGGACCGGCTGGGGGCACAGCTCCCTGTGTAAGGCGCCGCGTTGACATCTCTCTTTTGCCGTGGTATAATTCACTCAATTGTACAGAAAGAGAGGTGTGGAAGTTCCATGGAAGACGGTTCGGATGGGGATCCCCATACGGCAGCCTTTGTTTCTCCACGGCGTGTGATGAATCGGATGAATTTGTAAGGCATAGTCTGCGCTCTCTTGAGAGCTGCGGACTGTGCTTTTTGTGTTTCAAACCGACCAAACAAAGAATGGAGAGACCTGAATGATTGGCGCATTTCTTTTACAAATCATCCTGATTGCGGTCAACGCGCTGTTTGCCAGCTCGGAGATCGCGGTCATTTCAATGAGTGAGACCCGATTGAAAGTCCTGGCAGAGGACGGGGACAAGCGGGCCGAGCGGCTGATGGCCCTGACCCGTCAGCCTGCAAAATTTCTGGCTACCATCCAGGTGGCCATCACCCTGGCCGGCCTGCTGGGCGGCGCCTTTGCGGCGGGAAACTTTGCAGACCCCATTGCAGATTTGCTGATGGGGCTGCAGAGTGCGGTGCCCCGCAGCGCGGTCCGATCGGCGGTGGTGGTGCTGATCACCCTGGTGCTGACCTATTTCAGCATTGTGTTCGGTGAGCTGGTGCCCAAGCGCCTGGCCATGAAAGAATCCGAGAGCCTGGCCCTGGGCCTGTCGGGGATCCTGTATTTCATGTCCTGCCTGTGCGCACCGCTGGTCTGGCTGCTGACCGCCTCCACCAACGGCCTGCTGCGGGGGCTGGGGGTGGACCCCAACCAGAACCAGGAGCTGGTCACCGAGGACGAGATCAAGATGATGCTGATGGAGGGCAGCCAGCAGGGCACCATCGAAAACGACGAAAACGAGATCATCCAGAATGTGTTTGAGCTCAACGACACCACCGCCGAAGAGGTCAGCACCCGCCGCCGGGATGTGATCTGCCTCTATCTGGGGGATGGGATGGACGTCTGGGCCCAGACCATCCGGAACAGCCGCTTTACTTATTTCCCGGTCTGCGGACAGAGCCAGGACGACGTGGTAGGCGTCCTGAACACCAAGGATTATTTCCGGCTGGAGGATACCTCCCGCCGGTCGGTGATGAAGAACGCTGTGGATAAGCCCTTCTTTGTGCCGGAGGGAATCCGGGCCGACGCCCTGTTCACCCGGATGAAGCAGGAGCACAACTACTTCGCCATCGTCATCGACGAGTACGGCGGCATGAGCGGCATTGTCACCGTCCATGATTTGATGGAAGAGCTGGTGGGCACTATGGACGATGAGGACACCGTCCGCCAGGTGGAAATCCAGAAAATCGGGGAGAACTGCTGGGAAATCAGGGGCTCTGCCTCCCTGGAAGAAGTGGCCGAAGAGCTGGATGTCCAGCTGCCCACCGATGAACATGAGACCTTCAACGGCATGGTCTGCGGGATTGTGGGCCGGGTGCCCGATGAAGGGGATCAGTTCACCTGTGAGGGTTACGGCCTGTCCATCGACGTAAAAAATGTCACCGGCCACCGGGTGGAGCTGGCCGTGGTGGAAAAAAAGCCCCAGGAACCTGCTGCAGAGCAGGACAGCCGGGAAGAGTGATCCAAAAGGCACGGCGCCGCGTCCCTCCGGGGGGAAGCAGGCCGTGCTTTTTTGATGCAAAAAAGGCGTCGGTGCCTCGGAAACAAGATTTTTGCTTGATTTTGCCTCGAAATACAGTATAATAGAGCTGTTATACCATAGAATAACAGCATGGCCCTTTGGGGACCGTGCGTTGGGAGGATTGGAATGGATCGCACCTATATTTCCGAAGTCCAGAACCATATTGGCGAAACCGTCAAGGTACAGGGCTTCATCGAAAACCTTCGCAGCAGCAAGGCCATGGCCTTCATCGTGCTGAAGGATATCACCGGCAAACTCCAGATCACCATCGAGAAGGCAGATCACCCCGACCTGGTGGATACCATCGACCAGCTGACCGCTGACTCGGTCATCACGGTGGTTGGCAAGGCAATGGCCAACGACTACGTCAAGATGGGCGGCATCGAGATGATTCCCGAGTCCATCCAGATTGAGAGCATCGCTGACACCCTGCCCATCGTCCGCAAGGAGATTGCAGCCACCAAGAAAAAGAAGGCTGTGGAGCGCTCCAGCATCGACCAGCGGATTGATTACCGCTGGATCGACCTGCGCACCGACGAGAACCAGCTGATGTTCAAGGCCCAGACCGTTCTGGTCAATGCCATGCGTCAGTTCCTGCTGAACAAGAACTTCATCGAGATCCACACCCCCAAGCTGATCGCTACTGCCAGCGAGAGCGGCTCGGAGGTGTTCAAGGTGGATTACTTTGACCGGGACGCCTACCTGGCCCAGAGCCCTCAGTTCTACAAGCAGATGGCCATGGCCAGCGGCTTTGAGCGGATCTTCGAGGTTGGCCCCGTGTTCCGCGCCGAGAAGTCTTACACCAACAAGCATACCACCGAGTTCACCGGCTTCGACCTGGAGTTCAGCTATATCAACTCCTACCGCGATGTGATGCACATGGAGGAGGAGCTGCTGAAGTATGCCCTCCAGGCTGTGAAGGATGCTTACGGCAAGGAGATCGAGGAGACCTTCGGCCTGCCTGTGATCGTGCCCGAGACTCCGTTCCCGGTGGTCAAGCTGGCCGACCTGTACAAGGGCCTGGAAGAGGACTTCGGCTACACGGTGGACGACTCCGAGAAGGGCGACCTGACCACCGAGGCCGAGCGCCTGAGCTATGACTGGGTCAAAAAGCACTACAACCACGAGTTCCTGTTCGTCACCGACTATGACGCTGAGAAGCGTGCCTTCTATCACATGCGGGATGAGAACGGCGTGCCCCAGGGCTATGACCTGATCTGGCGCGGTGTGGAGATCACCACCGGTGCCCAGCGTGAGCATCGCTATGAGATCCTGAAGAAGCAGGCAGAGGAGAAGGGTCTGGGCAAGGATGTGGAATTCTACCTGGAGTTCTTCCGCTATGGCTGCCCGCCCCACGGCGGCTTCGGCCTGGGCGTGGACCGTCTGACCATGCTGCTGGTGGGCCTGAGCATCAAGGAGTGTATGTTCCTGTTCCGCGGGCCCAACCGGCTGACCCCGTAACCGGCGCCGGCGGCGAAAGGCTTGCAAAACCCAGCGTTTTGTGCTACTATAAGCAAAGCGAATCACGAAAAAACGCGATGACGGAGAAAGTAGATGCTGTGCGCCTGGCGCAGAGAGAGGCTCCACCGGCTGCAAGGGCCCCCGGAGGCAGCGGCACCGAAGTTCGCTCCTGAGCGGCCCGCGGGAAAGATGGCCTCTGGCTGTCCGGTAGTGCGGGACGGTGAGCCCCGTTACGGCGTTTGAGTGCCGCACAGCGTCGCGCCTGTGCGGAATTTGGGTGGTACCACGGAGTGTTTGACAGAGGCTCCGTCCCTTGGCTGGCCTGATGGCCGCCAGGGGACGGGGCCTCTTTTCTGTTCCGTCCCGAAGCAGCAAGAGACTGTTGAAAAAGGAGAGTAAATTGTATGCAGGCAATCATTGAAGAGCTGGCAAAACAGGCCGAAGCGGACCTTGCACAGGTCGCCTCCAAAGAGACGCTGGCCTCGTTCTGGCAGAAATACCTGAGCAAAAACGGGCAGGTTCCCGCTCTGATGAAGAATTTGCGGACGGTGGACCCGGCCGAGCGCCCCGCCATGGGCAAGGCTATCAACGAGCTGAAGCAGAAGGTCCAGGCGGACTATGACGCTGCCGCTGTCCGGGTGAACCAGGCCGAGCTGGCAGCCCGCAACGCCGCCGAGACGGTGGATATCACTCTGCCGGCCAAGACCCGCCCCACCGGCGGTCTGCACCCCCTGACCCTGGTGCGCAACCAGATCATCGATGCCTTTGCAGGAATGGGCTTTGAGATTTACGAGGGCCCCGAAATTGAGGACGACGACCACTGCTTCACCCGTCTGAACGTCCCCAAGGACCACCCCGCCCGGGATATGCAGGATACCTTCTACCTGACCGACGAGCTGTTGCTGCGGACCCAGACCTCTACCGGCCAGATCCGCACCATGGATGCCGAGCGGCCTCCCATCAAGGTGCTGGTTCCCGGCCGCGTGTTCCGGTCTGACTCGGATGCAACCCACAGCCCCATGTTCCATCAGATGGAGGGCCTGGTTGTGGACAAGGGCATCACCCTGTGCGACCTGCAGGGCATGCTGGACGTCTTTGTCCAGCGCCTGTTCGGCAGCGATGTCCGCACCCGCCTGCGTCCCTCTTACTTCCCCTTCACCGAGCCCAGCGTCGAGGTGGATGTCAGCTGCTTTGAGTGCCACGGCAAGGGCTGCAGCCTCTGCAAGCACACCGGCTGGATCGAGATCCTGGGCGGCGGCGTGGTCAACCAGAAGGTGCTCCGCAACTGCAACATCGACCCCGAAGTCTACTCGGGCATCGCATTCGGCATCGGCATCGAGCGTATCGCCATGCTGAAATATGGCATCAACAACATCGGTCTGATGTTTGAAAATGACCTGCGGTTCCTGGGTCAGTTCCACGAATAAGAGGGAGGATGGGTTAAGATGAAAGTACCTTTCAGCTGGTTGAAAGAACTGGTCGATATTGATATCACCGCCGAGGAGCTGGAGGAGAAACTGTTCTCCTGCGGCTTCGAGGTGGAAGAGCGGATGGATCTGTCCGCTGAAATTGACAAAGTGGTGGTTGGCGTCATCACCTCTATTGAAAAGCAGGAGGGCACCCACTTGAGCAAGTGCGTGGTGGACTGCGGTGAGTACGGCCACGAGATCCACATCACCACCGGCGCCCCCAATATCTTTGTGGGCGCCCATGTGCCCGCCGCCCTGGACGGCTCCACGCTGCCCGGCGGCGTCCACATCAAAAAGCGGATGATGCAGGGCTTTGAGTCCAACGGCATGCTGTGCTCGGGCGAAGAGCTGGGTCTGAACGATGACCTGTACCCGGGCGCCGATGTCTACGGCCTGCTGATCCTGCCTGAGGATACCGTCCCCGGCGAGGATATCTGCCCGGTGGTGGGGCTGGACGATTCGATTTTCGACATCGCCATCACCGCCAACCGCCCCGACTGCCAGTCCATCCTGGGCATTGCCCGTGAGGTGGCTGCCGTCCTGGACAAGCCGCTGCACATGCCCGCAACCGATTACAAGACGGTCTGTGAGCCGGATCAGCCCATCACCGTGAAGGTGGAGGCCCCTGATCTGTGCCCCCGCTATATGGCCCATTATGTCCGGAACATCCGGATGGGTGAGTCGCCCCGCTGGATGAAGCGTCATCTGGCCCTGTGCGGCCTGCGTTCCATCAGCAACGTGGTGGATATCACCAACCACACCCTGCTGGAAATCGGCCAGCCCATGCACGCCTTCGACCTGGACAAGGTGGCAGGCCGCTGCATCGACGTCCGCCGCGCACATCCCGGCGAGAAGATTGTCACCCTGGACGAGAAGGAGTTTACCCTCAACGAGAACAACCTGGTGATCTGTGACGCAGAGAAGCCGGTGGCTCTGGCCGGTGTTATGGGCGGCGCCAACTCTGGCATGGATGAACACACCCACAGCCTGCTGTTTGAGTGCGCAACCTTCGCCCGCGACTCGGTCCGCAAGACCAGCCGTTCTTTGGGCCAGTCCAGTGATTCTTCTGCCCGGTATGAGAAGGGCGTGGACTTCCATTCGCCTCAGCTGGGCCTGGCCCGCGCTCTGCACCTGATCCAGGAGCTGGATTGCGGCGATATCACAACCCTGGAGTTTGACTGCACCGATGGCCGCTCTGACGAGCCCAAAGTGATCACCACCACCCCTGAGAAAATCTGCGCGGTGCTGGGCATCCGGGTTCCGGATCAGACCATGATTGACATCCTGACCCGCCTGGCTTTCACCGTGAAGGTGGAAGATGGCCAGTGGAAGGTGAGCGTCCCGCCCTATCGTGAGGATGTAGAGGGCTATCCCGACCTGGCCGAGGAAGTGATCCGCGAGTACGGCTATGATCACATCGTGCCCACCTTCCTGAAGACCGCTGCCGTCACCAATGGCGGCCTGAACGGTGAGCAGCACCGCGTTCTGAAGGTCAAGCGCCTGCTGGCCGGCCAGGGTTACTATGAGGCATCCACTTTGGCCTTCTATTCCCAGGCTGAACTGGATATGCTGCATATTCCCGCAGAGGATTCTGCCCGCAAGGCCATCCGCATCCTGAACCCCATCAGCGAGAATTTGTCCATCATGCGGACCCTGCTGGCTCCTTCCATGCTGAACGTGATTGTGGATAACCTGAAGAAGGGCAATTCTGCCGGCCGCCTGTTCGAGATGGCACCGGTCTATCTGCCCAAGTCTCTGCCTCTGACCGAACGCCCCGATGAACGTCAGACCCTGTGCCTGGGCGTGTTTGGCCCCGGCGAGGACTTCTTCACCGTCAAGGGCACTCTGGAGGCTCTGGCTGCCTCTCTGGGTGTCAGCTTCACCTATGGGCGTGAAACCGAGACTCCCTGGCTCCATCCCGGCATTGCTGCCTCTGTCTGGTGCAATGGCAAGCGTCTGGGCGTCTTCGGCAAGCTGTCCAATGAGATCAATGCGGAGCTGAAGATCGCCAAGGATGAGAAGGAAAATCAGAACATCTACCTGGGTGAACTGGATTACGAGGCCCTGTGCGGCTGTGTAGAGGGTGAGCTGCACTATAAGCCCATCAGCCCCTACGCATCTGTGAAGCGTGACCTGGCCCTGGTCTGCGATGAAGCGGTCACCTGCGGTGAGATCGAGGATACTATCCGCAAGGCCAGTCCCCTGGTAACGGATGTCACTCTGTTCGACGTCTACCGCGGCAAGAATGTGGGCGAAGGCAAGAAGAGCATGGCCTTCTCTCTGGTTCTGGCCGATCCCAATGGGGAAGTGCAGCCTGAGCAGGTGGAGCATGCGGTCAAGAAGATCCTGGGCAATCTGAAGTATAAGCTGAATATTGAGATCCGCTGATTGAATCTCTAGTAAAGAGCCGTCCCTGCCATAAGGTAGGGACGGCTCTTTTTTGTCCGAAAAAAATGAAAATAATGCTTGACAGAAAGCGGGATCTGTAGTATTATATTCAGGCGCCCCGCGGAACGGACTTCCGCAAAGGCCCGGAACAATGAAAGCACTTCAAAATCACTTGAAAAAAGATGAAAAAAGTGCTTGACAAACCGGACTGGACGTGATAAAATAAACAAGTCGCCGGTCGAAAGACGGCAGCTCACAGGACCTTGAAAATTGAACAATATCGAATACTTGAACGGAACCTTTTAAAGTGTTGGAAACACTTAAAATTCCAAAAGTAATTCATACAGGACGCAAG
>CAJFNF010000063.1 GCA_904394215.1 uncultured Faecalibacterium sp. | reverse complement strand
ACCTTCAAAATCGCTTGGATGGGGGCCTGACTGGGGGATACGCCCGCCGCATTCACCATCATGGTGATCTCGCCCATCCGCTGCGCCTGTGCAATCATCTTTTGGATGGATGCACGGCTGGACAGATCCATCTCCACCGGAGTCACATCATAGCCGACATCGTTCATGATTTTGGCAATAGACTGGGCGTTTTCCAGATTCTTATCCCCCACCAGGATCTTTTTGCCGTATCCCATACGGCGGGCAATGGCCATGCCGATCTGCCCAGCGCCCGCCCACAGCATCACTTGCTGTTTCATTCTGCATTCCTCCGTTTCAGCTTTTCAAAAGATTTTTTACCTGGATGATCCAGTCTCCGATCTCCTGTACAGGCGTCTCCATCCTGCTGCCGCCGTCAGAGTCGAATTTCACTTCCATGGCGGGCCCAAACGCTGCACCTTCACAGGCAGCCCGGATATCCTGTATCACATGGCCGGGCCATCCGGCATGGGTCTGAAACGGGACCACCGTTTTGCCCCGCCAGTCCTGCTGACGCAGGAAGCTGAGGACAGCCGGAGCCATCGTATACCACCAGGTAGGAGTGCCTACAGCGATGATATCATACGCCTGCACATCTACCGGCGCCGGCTTGATCTGCGGCTGAAAGCCCCGCTCTACTTCGGCTTTTCCCTGCTCCACCACTTCGTCGTAACTTCCGCTGTAAGGCACTGCGGTCTCAATCCTCACAAGATCCGAGCCGGTTTGGGCCTTGAGCATTCGGGCAATCCCCTCGGTATTGCCGTTAGACCAGGAAAAGTATGCAATCAACATCTTTTTCATGCGTTTTATCTCCATTCTCATCCTTGTTTCTCTGCTTTTGCAGCTTCACTGATGCAGCGCAGGGCATTCAGGCTGCGGGGGTAACCGATGTAGGGCACACACTGGGAGACGACCCGGATCAAAAAGGCCTGGTCGTTGCCCAGCCGGATATTGGCTGCAGCATGGGCGGTCAGCTGGGGCTCACAGCCGCCCTGGGCGGTCAGGAAGCAGAAGGTAATCATCTCCCGCTGGCGTGCAGTCAGGCCGGTGCGGGTGTAATAATCCCCGAAGCAGTTGTCAGTCAACCAGCGGTTGATATGGCGGGTCTCCTTTGGGCCGGAGGCGTAGAAATCCCGCATGCCTTCCCCGAAAATCTCCACCTGGGCCGCCGCGCCTGCCTTTAGCCGCTGTTCCGGCGTGGTGGTTGCCTGGCCCGCAAGAGACAGGGCAATGTCCTTGGCTGCAAAATATGTTTGCGGCAAACCTCATAGCACTTCCGGCTCTCCACGGCAGGGTCCTCGTAGTCCAGGTAATTGAACTGGATTTGCACCACTTCCACCTGAGGGTACTCAGTTAAAATCTGCTCCAGCACCTCGGCCCGGTCGTGGAAGGAAATGCCGAAATGACAGATTTTGCCCTCTGCTTTCAGTTCCAGCGCCGTCTCATAGGCGCGGCATTTTTTGAAGTAGGCAAAATTGTCTGCCCCCTGGGCGTGCATCAGGTAAAAGTCGAAATACTCCACCCCGCAGGCCTCCAGCTGACTCTGGAACAGCGGGCGGATATCCTCCTGCTTTTTGAAGAAGAAGTTGGTGAGCTTGTCTGTGAGGATATAGCGGTCCCGGGGGTAACGGCTGGTCAGGCAGGTCTTCAAGGCATGCTCACTTTTGCCCCAAGATAGCCGTGGGCCGTATCAAAATAATTGAACCCACTTTCCAGAAAAGCGTCCACCATGCGGCAGGTCTGCTCTATATCCACCTCGCCGTCCTTCATGGGCAGCCGCATACAACCAAAGCCAAAATTCTTTTTGATCTTTTCCATGATGCGTTCCTCCTTATATTCTCCGCCCCATCTCATAGGCCTGGGCATAGACCGGGTGCTGATACACATCGCCTTTCTCCCAAGTGCCGGTGCCGTAAATCACCCCTGCCTCTTTTGCATCCGGCAGGCAGCGCAGGAACCCCCGGAAAGCCGCCAGCGTCCCGTCGGCAGCTTCCTCTTCCGGGGCGGCAGCCGTGACAATGAAATAAAACTGTTTGCCTGCAATGGCTTTGTGGTTCACAAGGCAGCGATCGATCATCATTTTCATCTGGCTGCACACCGAATAAAAGTAGACCGGCGAAGCCAGCACAATCACATCTGCGGATACAAGCTTGGGGAAAATCTCCGCCATGTCGTCCCGAATGGAGCATACATGGTCTTTCATGCACCCATAGCAGGCCCGGCAGGGAGACAGCTTCTTTTCCCGTAGGTTGACTTTTTCTACTTCATGCCCCGCTTCTGCCGCGCCTTTGGCAAACTGTTCGCAGAGCAGATCGGAATTGCCGCCCTTTCGGGGACTGGAGCTGATAATCAAAACATTCATGGCCGGTTCTCCTTTTTTGGTTCAATTTTATTATAAGAATCCGACACCCTGCAATCAATTTGAGTTTCGCCCCTGTTTAATAAGTTTATCTTATACGAGAAAGGCTGCCCTCGCACATGCAAGAGCAGCCTTGAAGATGGGCGAACTATTCAAATCAGAGCCCCCAGAGGACTGTGGGAGGGCGCCTCAACCAAGCTGTCTGCTGTGGCCAGGATCAGGTTCATAAAGGCATCCGAGAAAGCCCGGCACTGGTCATTCAAAGCCAGATCCCCCCGTTCTTCCTGGCGCATCCGGCAGATCCGCTCGTCGTCCGCCATCAGGATCAAACTCTTATGATAAAAATATTCCTCAATTCCTGATACATCGCATCGCAGCGATTCAGGAGAATTTCCGAGCAGCAGCTGCTTTCTGCCCTGATACCATAAACCGCCCCATTTGCCACTGGCAAATGGGGCAAAGTTTCCTTGGTTATTTTAGCGCTTCGCCATTGGACGCAATGATCTTTTTATACCAGTAAAAAGACTGCTTGCGGATTCGCTCCATGCTGCCGCTGCCGTCATCATTCCGGTCTACATAGATCATTCCATAGCGCTTGGACATCTGAGAGGTAGAGGCGCTGATGATATCAATGCATCCCCAGGTCGTATATCCAAGGCACTCCACTCCCTCTGCCAGGGCCTGATTCACCGCTGCAAGATGATCATTCAGGTAGGAGATGCGGTAGTCGTCCTCCACAGTCTTGACGCCATCCACCATGACCACCTTATCTTTTGCGCCAAGGCCATTTTCCACAATAAACAACGGCTTTTGGTAGCGATCATACAGGTCATTCATCATGACCCGAAGTCCCTTGGGATCAATTTGCCAGCCCCACTCGCTGGCCTTCAAATAGGGATTTTTCAAGCCGCTCACAATGTTGCCAGGGGTCATCTGGTACTGGCTGGGGTCCGCAGCCACGCACTTGGACATATAATAGCTAAAGGAAAGGAAATCACAGGTATTCTGCAGCGCTTCCTCATCGCCGCTCTCCATCCGGATGGTGCAGCCCTCTGTCTTCCACAGCGCTTTTGCATAAGATGGATAGTATCCCCGCATTTGCACATCTGCAAAGAAATACCCCTTGCGGTCAACCAACACCTTTTGCACCACGTCATCGGGATTGGGCGTCATTGAATAATTCATAAAGCCGCAAACCATACAGCCCACTTTATTCTGCGGGTCGATTTCATGGGCCATCTTTACGGCCATGGCGCTGGCCACCAATTCATGGTGTGCCGCCTGGTACAAATCCTCCTGACACAGCTGCTCTTTCGGCGTCAGGATACCGGCGGCCAGCAAAGGGAAATTCCAGATTGCGTTGATCTCATTGAACGTAATCCAGTACTTTACACGCCCCTTGAAATGGGTAAACACTGTGCGGGCATACCGCTCAAAAAAGGCAATCAGCTCCCGGGAGCGCCATCCATCGTATTCTTTCGCCAGATAGTAAGACGTCTCATAGTGGGAAAGTGTCACAATCGGCTCAATCCCATATTTCAGGCATTCATCCACCAGCCCATCGTAAAACGCCAGGCCTGCCTCGTTTGGAGTCTCCTCGTTGCCTTGCGGGAAAATGCGTGGCCACGAAAAGGAAAAGCGCAGGCATTTATATCCCATTTCTGCAAAAAGCGCGAGATCCTCCTTATAGCGGTGGTAAAAATCCACCCCCTGCAGCTTCAGGTTCCGCGGTTCCACCCTGGTACTCGGGGGAGCGAATATCCCATCCGGCATCATATCCTGAATGGAAAGCCCCTTTCCCCCTTCGTTGTAAGCACCCTCACACTGGTTTGCGGCCATGGCGCCGCCCCACAGAAAATCCTTTGAAAAATACGATTGCATCTTTTCTCCTTTCTATCATCCATGAGAAATCAGACGGTTTTGACTTCTTTTTCGCTTCCCGTCTCAGGCACGTCCTTGAAGCCGACAATCAGCGTGATGATAAAAGAAGACACAAATGCAATCACGATGCAGATCACTGCATTCACGACATTCATCATATCCGCACCAATGTACACAGGAATCGCCAGCAAGCCGGGGGTAGCGGGCGTGAAGGAACGCAGGAAGCAGAATCCGGCGTACAAGCCGGCCAAACCGCCGCCAATCATTGCCGAGATGAGCGGCCGCCCCAATTTCATCGTCACACCATACAGAGCAGGCTCCGTGATGCCGAACAGAGCAGTCGTACCGGAAGAAAAAGCGGTTTCTTTCATCTGCCGGTTCTTGCTGCGTACTGCAACAGCGAAACTTGCACCAGCCTGGGCAATGTTGCTGCACAGCATACCAGGAGCCAGGATCGTGCCGTAGCCCAAAGTCGCAAACTGGGTCAGCTGAATCGGGAAGATGGAATAGTGCATGCCAGTCATCACCAGCAGCGGACAGAAGGTGCCCACCAGCACCGGGCAAACCCAGCGTGCTTCTTCATTAAGGAAACGGAAGACCACAGCAAGCAAATCACCGGCATAGGACCCCAGAGGACCTACCACAATAAAGGTCAACGGCGCACACACGATGAAGATAATCAGAGGTTCCATAAAAACCTTGACTTCTTTAGGGGTTACTTTCTTGGCAAATTTCTCGACGTACTTTTGCATCCAAACGATCAGCAAGGGCGGGACCACTGCATTGCCATAGGAAGCAAGCCGCACCGGCAGCCCAAACAGAGATACAGCCTCCCCCGCTCCAACAAGACCGGTAAAGGTGGGATGCAGCAGCATTGCGCACAGGATCGCAGCAATGAACGCGTTGCATTTGAAGTAATTGGCCGCCGAAAATCCCAGCACCACCGGCAGGAAATAGAACGCTGCGTCGGCAAACATATTCAGCATGACATAGGTTTGGCTGCTGCTGTCGATCGCGTTCAGAAAAACCAGCAAAGCCAGAACCGCACGAATCATTCCGGCTCCACATATGGCCGGCAGAATGGGCTGAAAAATAGCGGTAATGGCTCCCAGCACCTTTGCAACTGGTCCAACTTTTTCATCAGAAGGGGCCGAACCGGTGGTGGTCCCAAAGCTGCCGAGTTTCACAATTTCATCGTAGACGGCTGGCACATCGGTGCCAATTACTACCTGAAACTGTCCGTTGGAGGTCACTACCCCCTGTACACCTTTCAAAGCCTTCAGCGCTTCCACATTGGCAGCCCCCGGCTCCTTGAGCACAAACCGCAGCCGCGTCATGCAATGGGTCAGGGAATCGATATTACCGACGCCGCCAACATATTCGACAATTTGATTGGCAAGAGCTTCAAATTTACCCATGATTTTCTTCCTCTTTCTTCTTTTTCGGATTACAACCTTGCGATTTGATCTATGGTTTTCTGATGGCCATCAGTTTAACCCTTTACCTGGCTTACACAACTTTTGAAGCAGACCTGCTTGTTCTCCCCCATACGCCCCACGGCTTCGGCTGCATTTTTGCCTCAAAGACCAGCGGCCGTTTTGATTCATTTCTTAACTGTTCATTATTTAACTGTTAATAGATAAATATAAAGCCTTCTGTTTGTCAGTTCGACAAATAGAACAAACTTACAGGTTGTTTTTTGTGCAAGATAGCACTTTGCCTTCCGCTATCCTCTTTCAACAGAAAAACCCAGACGGAAAGAGCGTTTTCCCTTTCCATCTGGGTTCTGTCTATTTCGATCGTATCTGTTGTATCCTCAAAATCTCCGGAGAAGACTGGCCTTCCGGCCCCATCACTTCAAGTCACCCCCCAGATTGTGATAGATGCGCCGCAAAAAATCATTGTAAACATCTCTCTCTTCTCTGGAAAAGCCGTTGTACGCGATCTTTTTGTATTCTTCCTGCACGCGATTGATATCCCGGACCAGCGGCAGAGCCGCTTCTGTAACGTGCAATTTGTTTTTACGCCGGTTCTCGGCGTCCTCCACTCTCTCCAGAAGCCCTCGTTTCACTAGTTTTGACACTGCCGTAGAGACATGCGCTCTTGAAATCCCACGCACCGACACAATATCCTGTGCATTCTGGTATTCGGGAT
The DNA here is from genome assembly GCA_904394215.1 of uncultured Faecalibacterium sp. Lineage (GTDB taxonomy): Bacteria > Bacillota > Clostridia > Oscillospirales > Ruminococcaceae > Faecalibacterium. The sequence continues at coordinate 2,776 of CAJFNF010000063.1, read as the reverse complement.
AATTCGACAAAAACGCTATCACATCCACTTCCACCTGTGTCAGCTGATACTTCTCCAGAATGGGTTCACACATCTGATTGTACTTTTTTAGCTGATAGGAGTTGATTGCAAAAGTAAATACGTGTTCCATACGTCATCCGCTCTTTTACTATTCTTATTCTAACAGTTCTATTTTAGACTGTTCTGGCTCAAATTGCAAGATGGATTCTTCGACTTTACATTTTGCAGTCATCTGTTCCGGTCTCAGGATCCGACCGACCCAGTAACAGATTTCGTTCAGCGGCTTTCATTCTACCTGCATCTTTTCCAGCAGTTTTTGTTTGGAACACTCCCGGACCTCAGATCCGTCTGCACGGGTCCGGGTTTATCCACTAGAGGTCAGAGTCAGCCGGTTGCCGCAATGCGCACAGAAAACCTTTCCGCACAGGAGTGCCTGACTGCTGTGTTTGAGGAGTGTACTCCCCTTCTCCCGTTTTCGGGCCTGGCGCATTTCCTGCGCCCGCTCGAACAGTTCCGGTGCTCTGATCGCTCTCTGATGCGTCAGTAATTCACACTATGCAGCCGTTGATCCTCATCACTTTTGAAAGCGTTCCGGACGCTTCTCAGTCCCAATCTACCGGAGGGTCTTCTCCACTCTTATTTAAAAGCAACCCTTCGTTTTCTTTCGCTGCAAACACAGCACATGGGGCTGCTGGCAGAACAGTCCGCCCTGCAAAAAGATCAATTTCACTGCCTTCCATCAGGATTGCAGCTGAATTGTGAAATCGTCTTGCTTTTCCATGTTGGATCCGGTATAATATGGATAAATACTATTTTTATATTTTAGTTTTTATATGAGGTGGCGACAGCTGATGGCACGAAAAGCTTATTCTGAAGAAGAGAGAATGCAAGTGCGAGATGCCCTGATGGCAACCGTGATTCAGTGCATCGTGGACAGAGGGCTGATCCACAGCAGCATTGATGTGCTGTGCAAAAGCGTTGGCATTTCCAAAACATTTTTCTACACCTTCTTTCCTTCCAAAGAAGAACTGGTTCTGGAAGCGCTTCGGTGCCAGCAGCCCAAACTGCTGGCCTATGCCCGGCAGCTGATGGAGGACCCGGCCCTCAGCTGGCGGGCAGGGGTGGAAACCTTCCTGAAGAACTGCTGCCACGGGGCCAAAAGCGGTGTGGCCGTTTTGTCCATCGAGGAAGAGCAGCAGGTCTACCGCTGCCTCTCGGAGGAGAATTTTCAGGCGTTCCGGCGGGATCAAGTCCTTTTTTACAGCAGGCTACTGGCCATCTTCGGCCTGCCGGTGGACAGCATCGACCCCCGCCTGTTCGGCAACCTGGCTCTGGCCATGATGATGGTGCACAAGGCCATTCCGGACACCATGCCATTTCTGTTCCCGGAAGTGGCGGAAGAGATGGTGGACTTCCAGGTCAAGGCCCTGGTGGACGAGATGGAGCGCATCAAAGAGGATGCGCGTCAGGTGGAACAAGATGGATAACCTTCGATTTCCCTGTCCAAAGGAACATCAGAACAAAAATATCGTTTCAGGCACACAGGAAGGCCGTCCCTGGACGGCCCGTCCCTGGTTTTGTGCGGCCTTTTTGCGCCCTGCGTCAGCTTGTCCCGGTGACAGGCTGTGCGGGGCATTTTTTATGGTTCGGAAAGAGGTGGCCTGATATGAGTTTACCAAAACGAAATAGTGCGGACGGGCGCTGTTATTGGATGAAGCCCGAGGTACAGGAGGAACTGCAGCCGCTCTTTGACCAGTGCATTCAGGATGCCGTTGATGGCAAGATAACGCGGCTTGATTCCCTCTGGCCGCCGGTGGTGGTTAGCAGTCAAGGGGCGCCCTTTGAGGTGTGGCAACTGCTTAGGGCATGGACCGAGACACAGCGGGCCGAGACTCTCGATGCTGAAAAGGCCATCGCCTTCAGTGAAAACCTGCGCCGCCAGAGCCGGTGGGGTGAAATTGACCACCAATTACTTGAAATGCTGAAACGGGAACTGCAGGAGAAGTATTTTGTCGTGACAGGCAATGAAGAGGATCACTTCTGGGATCGGGGGTCCCGGAGCCGCTGCTGCGTTTTGCCTGCTATGTGGCGGTGAGCTATAAGGTATATGGTTTGGACTTTGAGTATCTGGACACCAATTACCTCTTGGGTTTGGTGGAGAAAGTCCGCCCGGATATGGTGAAAAAGCTGAAGGAACACGGCTCCGGCAGGCTGCCGGTCAGCCTGCAAAAGCGGAAAACAGAGCACTTCACCGCATCGGCCAACGATGCTTTTGCCATCATCCGCATCACGGCCAGGGACAACACCGAGGAAGGCTATGCCGAAGTGCTGAACTATCTGTGTGAGGTTCTTTCGCAGGAGGATTTTCCCCGCAGCTATGCGGTGGAGTTCAAAGGACCGGGAAAGAGCTATCTGCCCATCACAGGGCTGCCCAAAAAGGGAGTAAACCAGCTCTTTGCCTGTGCCGCGCAGTGCCCCGGCCTCCACCCCCTGATGGAACGGTACGCCCGGCTTGCCATGCGGCGATATGAGCAGTACACCAATCTCAGCGATGAGCAGTGCGCACTCCCCGGAAGTTTTGCCGTGTTCGCCCTGGGAATGCTGGGGCAAACGTGGCGGCAGCTGGTATGGGATTATCTCGATCTCTGTGATGATGAGCACTCCCACTTACAGGAAAAATTCCTCCGGGAGTATGTGAAACAGTTTGGATTTACCGCCGATACCGTCCCTGTATTTGTCCGTGGGGTGCTGTCCATGCAGAACATGAAGTATTCCA
>CAJFNF010000062.1 GCA_904394215.1 uncultured Faecalibacterium sp. | reverse complement strand
CCGGTGTATATCTCTTGTTTGGCTTCCCTTTTGGCACAATAAAACACCCCATTTGTTTTCAGTATACCATACTGTCTAACAAATGGGGTGCAGTTCAGCGTCCGGCGGTTCTTATTTTGATTTTATTAGGCAGCCTTTTGGTTTGCAGGTGTTCTCAATGTGATGGCATAGACTGTGTTGATTTGCAATGGGTAACTTTCTGCGATGTTCCCGTCGTAATAGACCACGACCTCGTCCCCGATGGAAACATGGGTGTAGCTGTCCGGGTTCTCTACGTCCAGAGAAACCTCACAATCTGCGCCGGCAGGGTAGCCGGCTGCCTCGATGAAAATGAGGATCGACTCATCCCGGACTTCTTTCACAGTCCCGGAAATGTTCGGCTCATGCTGGATGATGTAGTCCATGCTGCGATTGCAGCAGCCAGTGAGCACCCATACACAGGCGAGTGTTAAAATCCAGGCGGCAAGCCTTTTCATCAAAATAACCCCCTTTCAAGGAAAACAACCAGCTTATTCTTTTTCGATCAATCCCCAAACTGCGAACAGCAGCCCGGCAAATTCGGCCAGCAGCGATACGGGCTGCATGATAACCCACTGCGCCTGTGCCGAAATATAAGCCATGCTGAATCCAAACAGGATCAGAGCAATCCCAAAGAGCATTTTTTCATGGGTTTTCCTCCAAGGGTTTATGAATTTTTCCAAAAGCATCCAGCCGCAATGACGCAAAATCCAATCACGCCCAGTGTATAAGCCCAAAAATGACTGGTACTCAAAGCGATGCCCAAAAGAATGATGCCGATTCCCAATAACTCAATTTGGATGCCTTTCATCCAGTACACGCTCCCTTGATTTTGTTTCCCTGGCGTTGCAAGGCCGCCACAAGCAATGGTGTCGGTTCATTTTTCAGGGTCAAAAAGCCCCCATACAGCAATCACCAGTCCTAGAACGGCCAGCCCGAGGAAGATATACAGGGCAGGCAGGAGGCCGTAGCGGAAGATATTCCAGAGGGCAGAGGGCTGGCCGTTCAGCGTCCAGTCATTGGCCATGGAACCGGCCAACAGCATGGCGGCTGAAAGGGAACCGGAACAAAACAGCATCATGCCAAAGAGCAGTTTCTTCATCGTGTTTCCTCCCTGTAGGGAAAGGACAGCCCGTTTTTACGGCACCGGCGGCTCAGTAGAGCGCCGGCAGTTCGCTCTCGGCTGCGTCTGTGATCGGGTAGTCGTAGTTGTTCCAGCAGGCGCCCAGATCAGCGGAGGTGAAATAGTCTGTTTCCCAGCCGGTCATTTTGATCCGCCCGGATTTTACGGCGATGGCGGAATAAATGACTTCATAGGTCGTGCCGTCGGTGCAATGGAACCGGAAGCTGGTCACTTCAGGGAAATGCTTTCCAGCAGGTCGCAGAGGTCTTTCATGTCCGCAGGATCAGTGATGACTTTTTTCTGGGCTTGTGTTGGATTCTGAAAGCGGAACATCTCAACGGTGTCCAGCTCTGCCGGTTCAAAGGGCAGTTCGATGTACACCGTCCGGGTGCAGCTGGCCAGGGAGAGGCTTAGAAGAAGTCCCAAGGTGACAGCCAGTGCCAATAGCAGTTTTTTCATGGTTGTAACCTCCTTTGTGTTTCAGTGGGATCAAGCGGGGATGCTTTCCGCAATCTGAATTAGTGTGGATGCCGGCAGGGGAGCTGTGAGGCAGTAGATGGTGTCGCCGGAGGCGGAGAGCCAGACCAGAGCGTTGGCAGATTCCGGGTCGCTTTCCAGGTAGAAATCGGCGTCCTGCCCGTTCACCGAAACCGTTTGCATTACAGCATCCTGGGGGAGCAGGAACAGGCTGGTGGCGTCTGCCCCACGGGAGTAGATGAAGGAGATCATCCGGCCATCGCTGTCGGTGTAAGCCATCATGGAGGTGGTGTCGGTGATGGTCTGCTTTTGCTTTTCAAACCCCTCGGGAATCCATGCGGGTTCGGGAATGGAGAGGTCAAGGGAATCCGGCGCAGATGCCACAAAGCGATACTCGGTAAAGGCTTCATATTGCTGCCGGACCCAGGCAAAGAAGGCGGCCCGTGCCTGGACATCTACGGTGAGCCAGGTGGTGCCGGCCAGAATGACCAGCAGCAGAAAATAGGCGGCCCGCTGCAGCAGCGGGTATAAGACCGGGTGCCGTGCCCTGTGAAGCAGCCGGTTCATCCGGCGCTCAAACCGGGTGGAAAAGACGTGCTCCTGTCCCATGGTGGCCAGGAGAGAATCGCAGAGGGCACAGTCGGCTTCGGCAGCAGCTGTACAGAGCATTTCATCGGTCAACATAGGGCGTTCTCCTTTTCATAGAGTTCTTTCAGCTTGCGCTTGGCCCGATGATCCAGGCTGGAAGCTGCGGAAAAGGACAAGCCCATCAGGGTTGCTGCCTCTTTGACGCTGTAGCCCTGATGATACCGCAGCAAGATCATTTCCCGGTACCGGGCGGGGAGCTTCAAGATACAGGCCGCCAGAAGGTTCTCCCCGTCGTAAGAGACCTGAACCCCGGCAAGCCCCTCCTGCAGTTCCACGGTGGGGTGCTTTTGCCGGCGGCGGTACTGGTCAATGGCCTTATTCTCGGTGATAGTGACAACGTAGCACCGGGTTTTGGAGGAGATGGGCTGGTCGATGTTCTGGATATGCTGGGCAATGCTCAGGAATGCCTGATGCACCGCGTCCTCGGCGTCCTGTTCGTTGTGGAGGATCTGGTTGGCCGCATGAAACATCAGCCCCCGGTATTCCAGGTACAGCTGCTCAAATTTGGACCGATCTTCCGAGGTGTCGATCATTTGCAGATAGACGATCATTCCATAACCTCCCAGCAGGTCAGCAGCAGCTGGTTTCAGGGCACATCAGGTGTCCAGCTCGCAGCAGTAAAGGGTGTCTGTGTCGGTGTCATAGAGGCCAAAGGTAAAGTTGAAGGAGCCGCGGTTCAGGATGTCAGACCCGGGTGCTTTGCCGTCTTCAGCCTGCCGGTCCAGAAGAAAATAGGATCCGTTCTGAACCTCCGGTACCAGTGGATTGCCGCTGTCATCCGTCAGATAAGGGCCTATCTGATAGGAGGTCTCACCGGTTTCCTCCGAGAAGCCATAGACAAGGACTCGGGTGGTCTGGTCAAGCGGGAGAGGATGCCAGGCATCGCTAGCCTGAATCTGTTCCAAAACGGCATCGTCCTGGAAGGAAAGGACAATGCAGGATGTTCCGTCACCGTTGCCGCTGTGGGTGTCATAAGAGGAAACCTCACTGCCGGCTGAAAGGTCCAGGCTCAGGGCTTCCGATGCAAGATCCTGGGGCGTTTTGGCTTTGCAGGCCGTCAGGCAGGTCAGCAGCAGGGCCGCTGCTGCTGCCAGAAAAATTACATTCTTTTTCATCCTATTCACCCGTCAAAAGATCGGAGTCCTACAATAAAAAGGATCAGCGACAGAATGGGAAGGATGGTCCAGCTGATGTAACGAGCCGAAATTTCCCATTCAGAGGGTTCTGCATCCTCGGCGTTGAGAATCCGAAAGGACATCTGCCAGCGGAACAGATCATCCGCAAACAGAATCGAAACAGCTGTGATAACACAGATCAGGACGCAAGAGGCCCATATAGACCACGAGCCCTTGTGGGTCAGCTGGGGCCCCATCATCAGCTCCATCAGGTCATATACAGAGGGCTCCATGGGGTCAATGACCTGACCGTATTCGTTGATGATCCTCCCGTCGCTCATGGTTACAAAGAGTCCAAGAGCCGCCGGGCTGCCGTCCTCGGAATACAGGAGGAAATCGTTCCCCTGCATGAGCATTCCACCCCGGAACCATACATCCTCTCCCCGCCGCAGTTCAATCCCGGTCAGGGGTTCTGGCGCCCCGCTGTTTTCCGGGACAGCAGATGGATCTTCCAGGGCGATGTAAGGACCATAGGTCTTGTCCCCGTAGGCAAAGGTTACCCTTTTGTCTGCGTATACCGTAAAACAGGAGGGCTTTCCCTCAATTTTACCGGAATAAAGGGTGGCGCCGTTTTCCTGACGGGGAACCAGAATGGTGTCCTGATAGAGAAACCCTTCACGGGAAATCGTGATTGGATAAAGCACTGTAAAGCACAGAACCATGGCAAGCATAAACAGCAGAAGAAACTTTTGGTACCGGTTTAATGATTTGATTCTTTCCATAGATACACCTTCTTCCCGATGTGTTCAATTGCTGCTTTCATTCAACGGGCCTGCACCTCTGACAGAAAGAAAATCCCTTCGGTTAGATTGACAAAGGTGTCCGGGTCCTTGAGGGGATAGGCTTTGTCCTTCCACCAGACAGTGGTCCCGTTGGCGGCGATGCTCCGGTCGGTGCCGTCCTGCAGGTGATAGGTGATGGCAATAAGAGGCTGCTGGCCGTCTTCAGCCTTCTGGAACAGATTGTATTTGAGAAAGCCGGTGAGTTTCAAGGCCAGCTCCTTATTTTCCCCATCGGTCACCGTTTTTACTTGGTCTGTAACCTGTGGGTAGGCGATGCTGACCGATTCCACCTGGTCCAGTTCGGGCAGTCCGAAAAGCCACATACCGTCCGTCACAACCTGAAAACCAATCAGCACAGCCGCTACAATGGCCATCTGGCCCAGAAGGCGAAGGACACTTTTTAGATATTTTTTCATATTACTACACTCCAAATTCCGTAATCAGTCCAATGGCGATGCAGATAAGGCCGGCCATGCGGGCTATCTTTTGGGCACCTTCTTCACTGTAGCGGAACTTTGCCTGCTCCGGGTAGACGGGGTGGATCACAAACAGCAGACCATATAGAATCCAGGCCAGATTGAGAAAAATGGTATTGTGCAGCACAGCGGCCAGGCAGCCGCTGGCAAACAGCAGAATCATCCCTATGCCGATCTGTTTCCCAAAAGTCCATTGCTTCATAAGGCGCTCCAATCTGTTTCAACGGTGCTTGTCAAACCAGGTGATTTCTCTTCCTGTTTTGAGCGGATGCAATGGCTCCGGCAGCCAGCAGCAGGACAGGCCATAGACAGCGGCAATTCCATCAGCTATTTCACATCCCGGTGGATTTCTTTCCCGCAGTAAGGACAGTAGACTGCATCTGTCGGAATGTGTCTGCCGCAGTGCGGACAGTTGGAAGGGCTGAAACGGAGAACAAGGGCTGCAATGTACAAAAGTGCCAGACAGGGAAGGACAATGTAAGCTGTGATGCGGATGAGGTCCTCATCCATGTGATAGACCCCGATCCCCATGGCCAGCATGGCGATGGCAGCAATCACCCCTGACAGCACGGCGATCCAGGTAGCTGCTTTTTTCATGGAATTACCTCCTCCATTGAACCGGTCGGATTCTTTGGTCAGAGCAACATGGATCAGACTTGTATGTCAAAGTTTTTGTCTTCATATCGCTTTTCACGGAACACGAGTCTCCATTCCACGCGATCAACGGGATCAAAATGCAGACTGGAGCAGGCGGCGCGAAGTTTGCCCTGAGGGGCAGGCTGCCCACTTATGATAGCAGTGGGACCGTCTGCTCCGCCGATGATGCCGATCACAGCGACATCATGGAGAGCTGTAGGTTCAAATGGATTGCTCGGGCGAGGCTTTGGTCTGGGATGGTCCCCGTCGGAACAATCCGCCACATCCAGATTGCCGCCTGAAAATTCCGGTGTCACCGTATAACTCATAAGGTGATAATGGGTAGGATACTCCATATCCTGCATCATCCGGCTGGTATCAAGGACCTGCGCCTGGTATTCCTGCACCGTCAGGGTGTATTTTGTACCGCCTTCGGGGTAAACGAAAGAGAAAGTGTCACCTGGTTTCTCTACCTGGAAATGGGGACCGGGAATGGAAGCTTCCTGCTGTACCATGGTCACCGACAGATGCTTGATCTCCGGCTTGTTCCTGGTTGCCCAGGGGTAGCTGAAGCGTTGGATGACCCATCCCAAAGCTGTGTCGAGCTGATAGTGCGCAATTGCCTGTTTGGAATCCTGCTCTGCCTCGGCCGCAGATCCGTCCGGCAGACAGGGAATGTAGGATGTTCCATAGCCATGAGAAAAATGGAGCTCTTTCCCGTTCAGGCGAAGGACAGGGTGAAAACTCAGACACATGGGATTGTCCAGCTCCATCTGCATCCGTTGTTCCCGGGTGAATTGCTCTTTATCGGCGTCCGCGCTCAGATGCCACTTGTCCATGAAGGCGAGGATGTTGGCAGGCTCGACCTGCATACAGAAATCGACCACCAGTCCTTTGGAGCAGGAATAGACAGAAGGGATGGTCCAATGCCGCCCGGCCCAATCAAACTGCGTGTTTACGGGGATTTCTTTGCCGGGCCGCCGGCCCTTCGGATGGTCCCAAAAACCGCCGTCAAAAATTACTTTCCACTGGGGAGTTCCCTTTGGTGCGGCGGGGTTCATATCCTCGTCGTAGTAATCCTCTGTATAAGGAATGGCAGAAAGATCAAACGACGCCTGGAGCTGTTTGACATAGTGAAAGGCATCTTCCATTGGTTCAAGGTTGGTTTTTGCCCGGATAGCGTCCAGCACGGCCTGTTGCTCTGGCGTCGCAGGGCAATCCATCAGAAAGGCGTTGTACTGTTCCTCGTCCCATGCGTAACATTGTTCCAGGGCGGCCATATCGGTGCAGGAGAGAAGCAGCCGCAGCAAATCTTCAAAATTCCGGGCAATGGGATGGACATAATCGCCGACATTCATGGGGCTGACTGCAAAAATGATCTCCCCAAAGCCGCGGATGGTGCAGTAGTGGATGCCATCCGCACCGGCCCGGCCAAGAACCTTGGCTCCTTTTGGGGTACAGAAATAAGGGATGAATGCTCCCTCCGTCTCCCAGCCCAATGGGGCAAGGTTGATGCCTTTCTTCAAAAATGCTTGATAGGTGAGTGCCATGTTGCTTTGACCTTTCTTTGCCGGTGGAATCTTGATTGATATGGGAATCAATCAATGCACTGATATACTGCGACTTTTTCAGCCAGCAGCCGGGACAGGCCGGAAAAATCACCCTGCACCAAATCCCGCTTCTGCAAAAGGGTGACCCGCTGCCCGAACACAAGAAGCAGGGTATCTTCGGTTTCCCATGTAGATTCAAAGTCACTGTATGGTATAAACGCCGCCTCACCTTGACTTGAAAGGCTCATGCCTTCGTCCGAGAAAGAAACAACCGGAGCAGGGCTTTCTGGTGTCTGATCTTTCCCTTCCAGAAGCAGCCGGGCCGAGCGGTCAAAAGGTTTTTCCCGATTCTTTCTGGTGCGCCATAACCCAGAGGCCCCCAGAACCACAGCGGCTGCACCGGCGACCAGAGGAACCAGCAGCTCCTTTGACTCCATCAGGCCGGGCACAACCAGAATCACCCCCGCCGCCAGGCAAAGAATACTGAACAGCCTGGTGCGCAGCCGGCTCCGCTTGGCTCCCCGGGAGGGAGAGGGGAGGCGGTCAATGTATCGCCACATTTTGGGATAGCGTTCCCGGGAAAGATGTTCCGATCTCTTTTTAAGTGCTTTGCTCACCTGGGGCAAAAGGCGGCTGATGTCATAGGAGCTGATTTGAAACAGGTAGGGGGCGGCGGTATAGCTGGATTCCATTTTCATCACCTTCCGTATGGTATGGGGGCGGCATTTCTTGCGGGCCAAAGGTGGTTCTGCTTCCATTGTGCCATAGATCGCTGCTTTTGGCCAGAGATTTCTTCTTGCCTTGTAAACGAATCAGGGTTGTATTTTTGGGCACTGAATGAAAAATTTTTTCTGTCTTTTTTCGAGTGACACTTAAAGATCAGCTTGCTGTGCCAGCTACCTTGTGGACGTATCGCCCGAGAACATATTGTACTGATAACTGTTTCCAGTTGGCAAGCATGCAAAATTTATCTATCGCTGCTTGTTTGAATGAAGCATGATTATAATAATAGAAAATGAGTTTTTGCGGTTGATTTCGTGCTGACGATATTATCCAGCAATGCTGCATTTGTTTTTCACATTGCAGTCATTGCAGTGTGCATCAAATATTTGCCAAAGCGAGAAGGTTCGATGAAAAGGCCCATAGGCCTGCCGGCTTGGTATGAGTAAGCCGGGCCGTACAACTGTCATGAAAAACGGGCACCTGACTTCCAGAAGAAAAAGTATAGAGACGGTGGAACCGAAAGAACAAGATTTGGCTGCCAATTTTTCTGGTTACGCTGAAAAAAATTGAAAATAGAGCGTTTTTATGATTGAATAAGAATAGGAGAAAATCAAGAGGGTTCCGGGTGCTGCGGGGCCGGTGCATTTGCCATCTGAAAAAGAAGGAGGCGCTGATATGAAGCTGAAACAGAGGATCACGACTGGAACAACAATTTGTCTTTTGTGTGCAGCCGTCTGCGGTGCCGGGCTGACAGGATGTGGGCTGTATGCCGAAGGCGCAGCGGCACCCAGCCTGACTTCTGCCTCGGCTGCGGCTGTGAAGGAAAACGAGCCGGCCTTCATCGAAACGGTGGCTGCACCCGACTGGAAGGTGACTGAGCATTCCGGCGCAGCCTTGGAAATTCCGCATCCGGGCGGCATTGCCTGCAGCGGGGATCGGATTTATATATGCGACCCGGCAGGGCATCGGGTAGCTGTGCTGGATCGGAATTTTCAGCTGGTGGATTCCATCACCGGCGGGGAAGGAGAGAACGGGGCCTTTTCAAACCCCGCTGATGTCCAGGTCAGCGGCGGCAAAATCTATCTGCTGGATGCGGGGCAGAACCGCCTGGATGTGCTGAACCTGGACGGGACAACCGTTTCCTCCCACAGGCTGCTGAATTTCAGCGCGGCGCAAGACGATGTCTATGCCCACCTGGCCGTTCTGGCCCCGGATCAGGTTGCATTCAGCGTTCAGGTGGCAAGCCAGAAGGCGGGAACCTATATGCTCCATCAGGGAACAGTTCAGCCTTTGACCGATTGGTTTTGGGGTTCGGTGTATGCCCAGGATGGCAAGGTTTACGCTATCAATCAATACGAGTTCACCCAGACCAATGCAGACGAGACAGTGGCAGAAAGCGGAACCAACAGCCTCTTGATCTTTGAGAATGACCAGCTGAAAACCAAGGTGGAACTGCCCTATATGTACAGCGTGTCGGACTTCGTGGTGGCAGGGGATCAGCTCTATCTGCTCTCCTCCCTTTGGAACCGTCTGGACCGCTTTGACCTGCAGGGCAACTACCAGGAGACTATTGCACAGTTTTCCTTTGAGCCGGGGAAGCCGGTGGGGTACAGCAGCCACCTTGCATGGGACGACACGACATCCACCTTTTATATCACCGCTGAAAACAGCGGGGTTATCTACGAGGTACAGTATCAGCCAGCGTAAAATCCCGCAAAGGGGGGATGACGGATGATCCAAAAACTATGGAACTTTTTCTTTCGAGATGTGGTCCACGTTTTGGCAGGGTGTGTTCTATTTGTGACCGTCCTTCTTTCGGTCTTTACCGGAATCACCCATGGCTTTTCCGTTTGCGCCTGGGCAGCGGCTGTCCTGTGTGTAGTGTTTGCCAGACTGTGTGATGCCCGGGAAGCAAAGTGGATGGAGGATACCGTGGATGTAACCGCAACGGTTGAGAACATTCAAAAGGTACACCTCATGGTCCATATGAGTGCAACGCATTATGCCAATGAAGATGCTATTTATCCCTATGTGATTGTATACCGTTATCAATTCGGGGGAAAGGAATACCAGGGACGGTCCCAATGGCTCTGGTTCAATCCCTGCTTTCCGAAGGGCATGAAGATTCCGATCCAGGTCAGTGCATTCAATCCGAAAAAAAGCCGCCTGGCAAAAGCAGATGGAGAGGGATGCGGGAGGTTTTTCTCCTGATATGCAAGTGCCCGCCGATGTGGTCGAGAGTTTGCGGTCAAGCTGCCGGAACAGAATGCCAGGTTCAGAGGAAATGAAACCTCTAAACCCGGCTCTTTTCTTTTTGTCTTTCGTACAAGTCCGGCCCTGGACCATACATAAGATAGACGGCGAGGACCGGAAAAAGCGTTTGCAAAACGCGCAGCCGCAGAAGGAACTTCTGCGACGGGCAGGGGATTGGGGAGTTTCCCCAACAAGCCGCTTCTGGCAAAGTGGATAGCCAGAAGCATCGCTTGCTATAATTGGGTAGGACCTGGAAAGTTCACAGCCAGTGAGCTATGCAGATG
>CAJFNF010000061.1 GCA_904394215.1 uncultured Faecalibacterium sp. | reverse complement strand
TTTGCTTCCTTCATACCGGCGTCGTCCTTTGGTCATATAAAAACACCCCATTTCCTAAACAGTATACCATACTGTCTAACAAATGGGGTGCAGTTCACCTCTTTCGGGGCTCTGTGCGGGCTTTTTATGTTGCAGCTTATTTCTTTTTGCCCAGGCCGCTGCGGGCTTCCTCGGCGGCCAGTTCGTGGTCCAGGGCTGCCTTCCGGTTGTCCAGCAGCAGATCCTTGTTGTAGCGGAAATACCGCTCGCAGCCGTTTTCAGAGATGAAGGTGTGGGCCTCGGGGGAGACGGTCAGCTCGGTGACAAAGATCACCATCTCCTGGCTCTCGCCGAAGGCCTGCTCCATGAAGTCAAAGGCGGCTTCCAGGGCGGCGGAGGCATCCGCCTCGATGGTTTCCCGCTGGGCGGCCAGCTCTTCAAAGTAGCTCCGCAGCAGGTCCAGGGCCTCCTGGGTCTGGGCCGCATGGGCCCGGCGCAGCTTCCCTGCCCACTCCCGCAGGGCTGCAGCCACCCCCAGACGGTGAGCCAGGCCGGCCTTGTCCAGGGCGTTGGCGGTCCGCAGCCGGTCGGTCTCGGCCTCGTAATCCCCGATCTGCTGCTGCAGCAGCCGCTCAGGGTCGGTGGGCTCGGCGTCAGGCAGCAGGGCCAGATCCTGTTTCAGCTGCCGCACCATGGCGTAGCAGTCGTCCGCCACCTGGTTGCGGCGGATGGACTCGGCAAACCGGGTCTTCAGGCCGGCCAGCAGCAGGCTCACCAGGGACAGACGCTCGTCAAAGGGCGCCTGCAGCAGCCGGGCAAAAGCCTCAGGCCGGGGCTTGCCCGCCAGGATTTCCTCCACCCCGTAGTCGTCCCGGTACTTATAGTAGAGGTCCAGGTAGGAGGCGAAGTCCTCGGCGATCTGCTTGTGCTGCAGGTACTGGTGGATCACATCCTCATCGGCCTTGAGGCCCAGGGATTCGTAGGTGTCCAGCAGGTTGGACAGATCCTCCCAGCCGCGGGCGGTGACAAACTGGGTGCCGTCCACATCGGCGTTGATCTGGTAGAAGCTTTGGGGGTGCAGTTCCAGATAACTGAGGATGGCCCCGTGGATGCCCACCGTCCGGGCATATTCCCGCCAGGCGGGCAGGTCGGGCTCGATGTCCATCCGGCGGACCCGGTCCAGGGTGACGATGTCAAAATCCCGCACCGACTTGTTGTACTCAGGCGGGTTGCCTGCCGCCACAATCACCCAGCCCGCCGGCACCGCCTGGTTGCCGAAGGTCTTGCACTGCAGGAACTGCAGCATGGTGGGGGCCAGGGTCTCGGAGACGCAGTTGATCTCGTCGATGAAGAGGATGCCCTCCTTCAGGCCGGTGGCCTCCATCTTCTCATAGATGGAGGCGATGATCTCGCTCATGGTGTACTCGGTGACCGATACGTCCCGGTCCCCGTAGTGCTTCTGGCGGATGAAAGGCAGGCCCACGGCGCTCTGGCGGGTGTGGTGGGTGATGGTGTAGGACACCAGGGCCACCCCGCACTCCCGGGCTGCCTGCTCCAGGATCTGGGTCTTGCCGATGCCCGGAGGGCCCATCAGCAGGATGGGCCGCTGGCGGATGGCGGGGATGGCATACTCTCCCAGGGCATCCTTGGCCAGATAGGCCCGGACCGACCGCTTGATCTCTTCTTTTGCACGCTTGATATTCATAGGCAGATTCCTCACGAATTGTTCAGGTCACGGTAGAGGTCCTGTTCTTCTTCCAGGGCCGCCGCCAGGTCCGGGGCGGGGGCAGCGGCGGGCCGGGTGAACTCCTCCTCGTCCAGCACCACCTTCATGGCCCAGGGAGGCACATTGGCGTCGTCGAACTTGTCCCCCAGGAACAGGAAAGCCGTCTCGTAGGGCGGCCGCCGGGCGGGATAGGTCCCCATGCCGTCGGTGAAGTAGAGCAGGCCCCGCAGGTTCTGGAACTTCTTTTCCTCGCACAGCCGGGTCACATAGGCGAAGGCGGGACGGAAATCGGTGCCGCCGCCCCCGGCCAGCTCAAAGTGGTCCATCAGGTGGATCAGCTCTTCCTCGGTGGTGACCAGGTGGTCCTGCTGGACCTTGTTGTCGGCCTGGATGATGTGGAGGTTCATCCGTCGGAAAAAGCTCTCCCGCTGCTTCAGCAGGGCGTAGGTCTCGGACAGGAAACTCCGCACCAGGGCCCCCGAGGTGGAATAGCTGGTGTCGATCACCAGGGCGATCTCCTCGATCTTTTTGCTTTCCCGGGTTTCCACCGGCTCGATCAGGGGCATGTTGCCGTAGACTGACAGGCCGTAGGTATAGAAGTTCAGGTCAAAGGTATCGGGGTCCAGATGGGGCTCCTCCCGCAGGACGCAGAACCGCCGCAGGAAATCCCGGTAGCTGCTGCGGCTGCGGTTGGCAGCCTTCACCGCCTCCGCCAGGTTGCCGGCGCTGGCGCCTGCCTCCTTGTCGTTGAGCTGGAGCTCGGTTTCCATCCGGCGGCCGATCTTCTGCCAGCTCTTCTGCAGCTGGGGGGAAGGGGCCGGCTGGTTGGGCTTGCCGGGCCGGGGCCACAGCCGGTGGTCGTCGGCGTAAAACTCCCGGGCCAGCTGTTTCTGGACGCCGGGGGTCTGGGTCAGCAGCCAGCGGTAGGCCGGGGCGGCGGCCGCCACATGCCCTCCCTGGGTCAGGGCCTCATAGGCCCGGCGCCGCACATAGGTGAGAGGCCGGAGGATGCTCTTGCGCCCCAGGCCGTCAATGACGTTTTCCACCGCGATGTCGCAGGCCACATGCCAGAGCACCGGGTCCCGGCTGCCCTGCAGCCAGAGATGTCGGAATACACAGTGGAATATCGTGTGTAAATATAACCGTTTCAGGTACTTGGGGTTCTCCCGGTACAGCCGCAGCAGGGCGCTGGGCTGATAATACAGGGTCCGGCCGTCGGTGGCCATCACCCCGCACCGCTCGTCGGCGGCAGGGGTCAGGGCCCCCAGGGCCTGGTCCAGAAACCGGAAGTCCAGATACAGCTCGCTGCGCAGCACCGCCAGCACTTCCAGGCCCATCCGGGCCTGCCACTCCTCGTGGGTCTCAGGCCGGGCCGACTGGAAGGGGGCGTTGAAGTCCACAGGGGCTTTGGGGGCCATGGAGATCACCTCCCGGAATATTGGAATCAAAAATCATCAAATGTATAACGTCGTTTAGGCTTTGGAGGCCGGGCGCGGTACTCGGCATCCGCCAGCAGGGCCGCCGACTGGGCGTCCCCCGCCCGCTGGGCCGCACCCGAGGCGGCCTCCAGGGCGGCCCCATCCAGGACCTTCAGGCCGATCAAATCTTTCAGCCCCTCCCGGTCCTGGGCCTTGATGAGGGCCCGGGCCACCTCTGCCCCCTGCTGGGCCAGGAAAGCCCGGTACTGCTGTTCCGCCGCCGGTTCCAGCTGCCAGGGATACCGCAGCCGGTCCATGCAGAGCAGCGCCATATAGGTGGGGTCGTCCCCGCCGTGGCCCTGGGCAAAGATGGCGTCATACTCGTCCCACAGCAGTTTTCCGTCCCGGAAGCACTGGCGGTAGTGGTAGCCCTGGCCCGAAAAGGTGTGGAGCAGGATATGGGCGGGGGTCTCCTCAATGTCCTCCCAGTACTCGGGGTACCGGAACACCGCCGCCGTCTCCCCTTCGGGGCCTTCCGGCAGGAAGGACACCCGCAGGTTGCTGGAAATGTTGTTGACGATGGCGGACAGGCCGGTAGCAGCCTCAGGGGAGGCGCAGACCCGGATCTCGGTGAGGACGAAGCAGTTCAGGAACACGTCGCTTCCCACCGCCAAGGGGCCGCTGCCCAGGGTCATCCGCCGGAGGGCCCGGCAGTTGTAAAAGGCGCAGCTGCCGATCTCCCGCAGGGTTTCCGGCAGGGTGATTTCCTCCAGGAAGTTCCCCGCCACCGGGTGAAGGCCCTCTTCTTCAGAGGCCGGGCGGGCGGGGCCTGTCTGGCCCACGCCTTCCCAGCCGCACCGCAGCACCGGGCCGGCCACGCCGTCCCGCACCGTCCCCGCAAAGCAGTAGCTGCCCAGCCTGGCCAGGGGCAGCATCTGCCCTTCGGGGCCAGGCAGGGCCTCGGGCAGGGTCAACACCGGCTCATCCCCGTAGGCCCGGGCCAGGGCGGCGGTGCCGTCGGGCTGCACCGTATAGTCAAGGGTAAACTGCATGGATGCCTCCCATCCAAAACAAAGCGCCCCCGCGGCGTGTTGCCGCCGGGAAGCGCTCAGATTCCTTTTGATCAGCCCTGGGCTGCCTGGGCCAGGCAGTCTTCCATGCCGGCCAGGACCGCCTGGCTGGTGTAAGTGCTGCCGGCCACAATGTCCACATTGGCGGTGGAACCGGCTTCGGTCAGTTCCTGGGCCAGCTGTGCGGCGGCAGCGCCGCCCAGGGCCGGGGTCTCGCCCGAGGCGTCAGCCTGGACGTCCGACACCATCCCGCTGGAGATGGTGACGGTGACCGTCACTTCGCTCAGGTATCCCTGCTGGGTCGAGGTGTACACCCCGTCATGCAGCAGGACACTTTCGGGGTTTTCGCCGCCGGGCAGGGACCCGGTGCTGTGGATATAGGTCCAAAGACCCAGAGCCATCAGGAAGGTGACGACAATCATCAGCAGAGCATTGCGCAGAATGCGTTTGGGCATGGGTGCAAAGCCCTCCTTTCCTTTGCTTGTTGTGGAAGATTACTGGGGGCACTCCATCGGCTTGGCGGGCTTGAAGCTGTCCCGCAGGGTCACCACGCGGTTGAAGACGCCGGGGTTCTTGGAGTCGGGGGTAAAGAAGCCGTTGCGGACAAACTGGAACTTCTCCCCCGGCTTTGCGCCGGCCAGAGCCATCTCCAGCTTGCAGCCTTTGCAGACGGTGACGCTGTCGGGGTTCAGGAAGTCCTTGTAGCTGGTGCCCTCGGGGAGGTTGTTCATGTTCTCCCGGGTAAACAGCTTGTCGTACAGACGGACCTCGGCCTCAACGCAGTGGGAAGCGCTGACCCAGTGGATGGTGCCCTTGACCTTGTGGCCGTCGGCGGGGTTGCCGCAGCCGGCCTCCAGGTCTGCATCGCAGCGGATGGCGGTGATGTTGCCGGCCTCGTCCTTGTCCACGCTGGTGCACCGGACGATGTAGGCGCCCATCAGGCGGACCTCGCCGCCCACCGTCAGCCGCTTGAACTTGGGAGGCGGAACCTCCGCGAAGTCCTCCGACTCGATCCAGATCTCCCGGCTGAACACCACGTCACGGGTAGAGGCATCGTTGGCCTCCCGGTTGGGGTTGTTGGGCAGGGCAAAGGTCTCGGTCTTGTCGGCGGGGTAGTTGTCCACAATCAGCTTGACCGGGTGGAGCACTGCCACGCGGCGCTGGGCGGACAGATCCAGCTCGCTGCGGATGCAGGCCTCCAGCTGGCGCATATCAATCAGGTTGTCGCACTTGGCGATGCCGGCCTCCCGCACAAAGGTGAAAATGGAGGTGGGGGTGTAGCCCCGGCGGCGCAGGCCGCAGAGGGTGGGCATCCGGGGATCATCCCAGCCGTCCACAATGCCCAGCTCCACCAGCTCCCGCAGGTAGCGCTTGCTCATGACGGTGTTGGTCATGTTCAGGCGGGCGAACTCCCGCTGCTTGGGGAACTCGGTGCCGAAGATGTTGTTGATGACCCACTCGTACAGGGGGCGGTGGTTCTCAAACTCCAGGCTGCACATGCTGTGGGTGATCCCCTCGATGGCGTCCTGGATGGGGTGGGCGAAGTCGTACATGGGATAGATGCACCACTTGTCCCCCTGGCGGTGATGGGTCTCATACTTGATGCGGTAGATGGCGGGGTCCCGCATGTTCATGTTGGGGCTGGCCAGGTCGATCTTGGCCCGCAGGGTCTTCTCCCCTTCCTTGAACTCGCCGGCCCGCATCCGGCGGAACAGGTCCAGGTTCTCCTCGGGGGTGCGGTCACGCCAGGGAGAAGGACGGCTGGGCTTGCCGGCGTCGTTGCCGCGGTACTCCCGCATTTCGTCCCGGCTCAGGTCGTCCACATAGGCCTTGCCCTCCAGGATCAGCTTCTCGGCGTACTGATAGCACTGCTCGAAGTAGTCGCTGCCGTAGAAGACGCCGCCGTTGGGGTCAGCCCCCAGCCAGTGCAGGTCCTCCAGGATGCTGTTGACATACTCGGCGCCCTCCCGGGCGGGGTTGGTGTCGTCCAGACGGAGGTTGAATTTGCCGCCGTAGGCCTTGGCGATGGACCAGTTGATATAGATGGCCTTGGCGCTGCCGATGTGCAGGTAGCCGTTGGGCTCCGGCGGGAACCGGGTGTGGATCTCGGTGACTTTGCCCTCGGCCAGATCGGCGTCGATGATATCGGTCAAAAAGTTTTTGTCTGCCATAGTACAGTTCTCCCTCATACTGCTCACTGCTTGGATACCGTCCGTTGGGCGGATACACGCCTGCCGGACGCGCAGGGAAAATGCCCCGGCGGGAAAGGGCCCCCGGCCGCCGGGCCGGTGTGCCGGTGCATTTGACCGCGGAGCCGGACCCCGCCGCTGTGCCGTGCACAGGGTCTCCGGCCCGGAACACCACAGGAAAACCGCCCGGGTCTGCCCGGGCTTCCCTCCTGCGGGGGCATGGATGATATACCCCTTATAATGGTATATCATACAACATTTTCGCCTTTCCTGCAAGAAGGGAGCCCCAGTTTTCTCTTTTAAACCAGTCTCCCGATCATTTCTTCCGGTAATTCGTGCAGAATGCTTGACAACCGACAAAAACTATCGTATAGTTCTGCATGGTGTAAATATTTTGTGCCTGAAAAGCACAAGTGCAGTGAGGAAAAAACAATATGATGGACCTAGTCAAAGACGCTTTTCAAAAGGAAAAAATCATCTCCAATCTCCGCTTTTTTGCCCTGCTGAACCTGGGCCTGATCCTGACGGCCCTGGGCATTGTCTGGTTCAAGACCCCCAACCACTTCGCCTTCGGCGGCACCTCGGGCCTGTCGGTGCTTCTGTCGGCGATGTTCCCCCGGTTCAACGTGGGCTTCTTCATGTGGGTGCTGAACATGATCCTGGTGGTGCTGGGCTTTATCTTCCTGGGCATCAGCTGCATGGGCTGGACGGTGTTTTCTTCCTTTGCCCTGTCTTTTTATGTCTCGGTCTGTGAGGCCATCTGGCCCATGCCCCAGCCCTTCACCGATGACAAACTGCTGGAACTGATCTTCGCGGTGCTGCTGCCCGCTGTGGGCGCCGCCATCGTCTTCAACATCGGCGCCTCCACCGGCGGCACCGATATTGTTGCCCTGATCCTGACCAAGCATACATCCCTGAACATCGGCTCGGCCCTGATGTGCAGCGATGTGTTGATCATCCTGGGCGCCGCCGTCATCTTCGGCGTCCCCACCGGCCTGTACTGTGCCCTGGGCCTGATCGGCAAATCCTTTGTGGTGGACGGCGTCATCGAGAGCATCAACCAGCGGAAGGTGTGCACGGTGGTCACCTCCAACCCCGAGGACATCACCGACTACATTCTGGATGACCTCCACCGCTCGGCCACCGTGGAAGAGGCCCAGGGGGCCTACACCGGCAAGCCCCTGACGGTGGTGATGACCGTCCTGACCCGGCGGGAGGCCAACCTGCTGCGGAACTTCCTGCGGGTGAACGACAACCATGCCTTCATCACCATCGTCAATTCCAGCGAGATCATCGGCAAAGGCTTCCGGGCCCTGAACTGATCCAAACAGGCGGGATTCACTCTCGTGAAAGTCATACTTATCATCAAAAACGCCGTCCGAAAGGGCGGCTTTTTTGGGGTTTTGACCAGAATTTATACCCTGCCGGCCTCCATCTCCCCTGTTCTGGCTGTAGTCAAAAAAGGGCAGATATGGTACAATAAAGCCGTAAGAACACCGCGGCCCCGGGGCCGCTGAGAAGAAGAAGGAGTGTTTTCCGATGACTGAATACAAGCCTTTCAAAGAGGGCAAGGTCCGCGAGATTTATGACGTGGGCGACGCCCTGGTGATGGTTGCCACCGACCGCATTTCTGCCTTTGATGTGATCCTGAAGAACAAGATCACCAAGAAGGGCACCGTCCTGACCCAGATGAGCAAGTTCTGGTTTGATTACACCAAGGACCTGCTGCCCAACCACATGATCTCGGTGAACACCGCCGATATGCCCGAATTTTTCCATCAGCCCCAGTTCGAGGGCAACAGCATGCTGTGCCGCAAGCTGACCATGCTGCCCATCGAGTGCATTGTCCGCGGCTACATCACCGGCAGCGGCTGGGCCAGCTACCAGAAGACCGGCAAGGTCTGCGGCATCACCCTGCCCGAGGGCCTGAAGGAGTCGGACAAGCTGCCCGAGCCCATCTACACCCCCAGCACCAAGGCTGACCTGGGCGACCACGACGAAAACATCTCCTACGAGCAGAGCATCGATGTTCTGGAAAAGCACTTCCCCGGCAAGGGCGCCGAGTACGCCGCCAAGCTGCGGGACTACACCATCGCCCTGTACAAGAAGTGCGCTGACTACGCCCTGAGCCGCGGCATCATCATCGCCGACACCAAGTTTGAGTTCGGCCTGGACGAGGCCGGCAATGTGGTCCTGGGCGACGAGATGCTGACCCCCGATTCCTCCCGCTTCTGGCCCCTGGAGGGCTATGAGCCGGGCCACGGCCAGCCCTCCTTCGACAAGCAGTTTGTCCGTGACTGGCTGAAGGCCCATCCCGACAGCGACTACCTGCTGCCCCAGGATGTCATCGACAAGACCATCGCCAAGTACCTGGAAGCCTATGAGCTGCTGACCGGCACCAAGCTGTAAATCCCATGCCTTTTCCCGCCCGGGCCCCCGGGCGGGTTTTATTTTGCCCTGACCGCACAAAAAAGCCCCCGGAAGGCTTTTGCACCTTTGAACTGATCCAAATTGTGCGGACAGTACAAAAAAGCCCCAAGTGTAGGATATTAGGATTCAGCAGGAGTGGCGGAGCGTTAGCGGAGCCACTCCTGC
>CAJFNF010000060.1 GCA_904394215.1 uncultured Faecalibacterium sp. | reverse complement strand
TGTATTTTTGTCTGGACATACGAACACCCCCTGTATAGGTTTATTTTCCTACACAGGGGGCGTTTTGTCTATTGTCCGTTTTTACTGGTTCGGTTCACCGAAGCGGGGCTTTTGCTTTCCCCCCAACTGTGCTACAATAAAGCAATCACACCACAGAAAGGGGCTTTGATCATGTCCATGGCGTTGAGCCGGGTCCTGGCGCTGGACCGGCCGGAACAGATTGACCTTGCCCAGGCGGCGCGGTATTTTGGGGCCCGGGGTGAGCCCGACCCCGCCACCCTGGCTTTGCTGGAGCGCTGCGCCTCGCCCCTGCTGGCAGCGGCCGCTCCCCGGGCGGTGTATTTGCGGGCATCCAAAGAGGAACTGGACGCCCTGTGGCAGGGGGCGGATGTGGAACGGCATCTGGCCGGCTGCCCTGAGGCGGTGCTGCTGGCGATGACCCTGGGCCCCGGCGTGGACGCCCAGATCAAACGGGCCGGCATCGGGGATGTGGCGGCCCAGGCGGCCACCGATGCCCTGGCCAGCACCCTGGCTGAACAGGTCTGCGACCAGGCCGAGGAAAAACTCCGGGCCCTGGCCCGGGAGGAAAACCTCTACCTCACCGGCCGGTATTCTCCCGGCTATGGGGACTGGCCCATTACCGTCCAGCCCCGGATTGCGGCCCTGCTGGATACCCCCAAGCGCATCGGCCTGTATGTCACCGATACCTTCCTGATGCTCCCCCGCAAGAGCGTCACCGCAGTGATGGGTCTCAGCGATGTGCCGGTTACCGGCAAGCGGGCAGGCTGTGCCCACTGTGCCCTGCGGGAAAAATGTGAATACCGAAAGAGAGGCGTAACCTGTGAGAGCTGAACAACTGTTTTCTTCCCCCACCACCATCCTGCTGGATGGCGCCATGGGGACCATGCTGCAGGCGGCGGGCCTGCCCCTGGGGGCCAAGCCCGAGGCGCTGAACCTTGAGAACCCCGATTTGATCCAGTCCATCCATGCCCAGTATGCGGCGGCCGGCAGCCGGATCCTGATGGCCAACACCTTCGGCGCCTCGGCCCACAAGCTGGCAGGGACCCCCTATACGGTGGCCCAGGTGGTGGAGGCAGGCATCCAGTGTGCACGCCGGGCCGCAGAACCCACCCATGCCCTGGTGGCCCTGGATGTGGGCCCCCTGGGGGAGCTGCTGGAACCGGCGGGAACCCTGCCCTTTGAAGAGGCGGTGGCAGGTTTTGCCGAGGTGGTGAAGGCCGGCGCCCGGGCCGGGGCCGACCTGATCCTGCTGGAGACTTTCACCGATCTCTATGAGCTGAAGGCCGCCCTGCTGGCCTGCAAGGAAAACTGTGACCTGCCGGTGATGGCCAGCATGAGCTTCGAGGCCAATGGCCGCACCTTCACCGGCTGCACCGTGGGCAGCTTCGCCGCCACCGCCCGGGGCCTGGGGGCGGATGCCCTGGGCATCAACTGCAGCCTGGGCCCCAAAGAGATTTACCCCATGGCCAAGGCCCTCTGCGAGGCGGTGCCGGGGGATTATCCGGTGTTTGTCAAGCCCAATGCCGGCCTGCCCCGGGCCGATGGCAGCGGGTATGATATTACCCCCCAGATTTTTTCCATCCAGCTGAAGCCCTACCGGGAGCTGGGCCTCTTTGCGGCGGGGGGCTGCTGCGGCACCACCCCCGACTTCATCAAGGCCCTCCACAGCGTGTTTGACGGCTGCAAGGTGGGCCGCCCGGCCCATCCCATGGCCTCGGTCCTCTGCACCCCGGTCCAGTGCGTCCAGGTAGACGGCATCACGGTGGTGGGAGAGCGGATCAACCCCACCGGCAAAAAGCGGTTCCAGCAGGCGGTCCGGGAAGGGGATGTGGACTACATCCTGGCCCAGGGCATCAGCCAGGCCGACAGCGGTGCCGCGGTGCTGGATGTCAACGTGGGCGTCCCCGGGGTGGACGAGCCCGCCGCCATGGAACAGGTGGTGAAGGGGCTGCAGAGCGTGGTGTCCCTGCCGTTGCAGCTGGATTCCTCCAACCCCGAGGCCCTGGTCCGGGGCCTGCGGGCCTACAACGGCAAGCCCATTGTCAACTCGGTGAACGGGGAGCAGGCGGTGCTGGATCGGCTGCTGCCCCTGTGCAAAAAGTACAGCGCCGCCGTGGTGGGCCTGGCCATGGACGAGCAGGGGATCCCCAAGACTGCCGCCCAGCGGGTGGCCATTGCGGCCCATATCCGGGACGAAGCCTTGGCCGCCGGGATCCCTCTGGAGGATATTTATATTGACTGCCTGACCCTTACTGCCAGCGCCCAGCAGGACGACGTGATGACCACCCTGGAGGCCCTGCGGGCCTGCAAGGAGACCCTGGGGGTGCGGACGGTGCTGGGCGTGTCCAACATCAGCTTTGGCCTGCCCTGCCGTCCCTACCTGAATACCGCCTTCCTGACCATGGCCATGTATGCCGGCCTGGATCTGGCCATCATGAATCCCGCCAGCGAAGAAATGATGGGGGCCATTGATGCATACAATGTTCTGTCAGGCCGGGACCGGCAGAGCAGCCGGTACATTGCCCGGTATGCAGGCCGGTCCATGCCCACAGCGGCACCCCAGGCAGCCCAGCCCAAAGAGGGTGCCCCGGCGGGCAGCGCCGCAGCCGGCGGGCCCTATGCAGAGCTGATCCGGGCAGTGGAACAGGGCCTCAAGGGAGAGGCCGGCGCCGCCACCAAGGCTCTTTTGGCGGAGCATCAGCCCCTGGAGCTGGTGGACGACGCCCTGATCCCGGCCCTGGATGCAGTGGGCGCCGGGTATGAAAAGGGAACCCTGTTCCTGCCCCAGCTGCTCCAGTCGGCCAGCGCCGCCCAGGCCGCCTTTGAGGAGATCAAGGCTGCTGTGGCCCGGCAGGGCCGCCCCGGCGAAAGCAAGGGGAAGATCGTACTGGCCACCGTCAAGGGAGATGTCCACGACATCGGGAAGAACATTGTCAAGGTGATTCTGGAAAACTACGGCTTTGACGTGCTGGACCTGGGCCGGGACGTGCCGGTGGAGACGGTGGTGGATGCGGTGCGCCGCAGCGGCGCCCGGCTGGTGGGCCTGTCGGCCCTGATGACCACCACCCTCAAGAGCATGGCCGAGACCATCCAGGCCCTCCATGACGCCAGGCTGGACTGCAAGATCATGGTGGGGGGCGCCGTCCTCACCGAGAGCTACGCCATGCAGATCGGCGCCGACTGGTACGCCAAGGATGCCAAGCGTTCGGCAGATATTGCAAAGGAGTTCTACCAGGTCCAGTGACGGCCCCGGCGGATGTTTGCAAATCGTTCAAAAAGAGCACAAAAAGCTGCCACAAATTGGCTGTATACTAAAGGTGCAGTCGGGGAAGAGAACAGACTTCCCTGCAACGTGGATGAAACTCCGTTTCCCAAGGTCTTCCCCCAGACCTTTCCGCTGTTCCCGCCCAGCCGGGCGGAAAGCGGCGGCTCCGACATCTTACTGTTCCCCCGCCCATGCCAGGCAACCGCCGGGCGGCGGACAGACTACCAATTCCTCCCGCCCCATGGCGGAAGTTTCGATACAGGACAGCACCGGCGATGTTCCTTTTTCGCGGTGCTGTCTCTTTTTATGGCCAACAAAAAAGCCCTGCCGAATGGCAGGGCTTTTTGCGTTTGGGTTTAGATGGCGTAGTCGTCCCCGGTCAGGGCGGGCCGGGCCAGGTCGGCCAGGGTGATGCGGTCCAGATAGTCCCGGATCACCTTGTCCAGCCCCCGCCACATGGCATAGGTGCGGCACTCGGGCAGCCGGCTGCAGGGGGCCGCCCCCGGTTCCAGGCAGGTGACGGGGGCCAGGTTCCCTTCGGTCAGCAGCAGGATGTCGCTGACCCGGTACTGGTCGGCCGGGCGGGTCAGCCGGTAGCCGCCCCCCTTGCCCCGCAGGCCCTGCAGCAGGCCGTGCTGCACCAGAGATTTCAAGATGTTTTCCAGATATTTTTCCGAAATGCCCTGACGGGCTGCGATCTGTTTGAGGGGCATATATTGATCCGTTTGATGTTCGGCCAGGTCAATCATAACCCGCAGCGCATAGCGCCCTTTTGTCGAAACAACCATACTTGTCTGCTCCTGTTCCAGGCTTTGCCTTTTTGACCTATTATACGACAGCAATACCGGCTTTTCAACCATGGAACGGGAAAATGTTGACAAAATACATGGAGGCAGTTATAATGCCCTTAAACCAACCCGTTGAGTTGGAAAGCTGTTCCATCAGGAGGAAGCAACATGAGCAATATTTACACAGCTGCTGATCAGCTGATCGGGCACACTCCGCTGTTGGAGCTGACCCATATTGAACAGAACGAAATGCTGCAGGCCAAGATTGTGGCCAAGCTGGAATCCTTTAACCCCGGCGGGTCGGTGAAGGATCGGGTGGCCAAGGCCATGCTGGATGACGCCGAGTCCAAGGGCCTGCTGAAGCCGGGCGCTGTCATCATCGAACCCACCTCGGGCAACACCGGCATCGGCCTGGCCAGCGTGGCGGCAGCCCGCGGCTACCGTGTGATCATTGTGATGCCCGAGACCATGAGCATCGAGCGCCGCCTGCTGATGAAGGCCTACGGCGCCGAGCTGGTGCTGACCGAGGGCAGCAAGGGCATGAGCGGTGCCATTTCCCGGGCCAACGAGCTGGCGGCCGAAATCCCCGGCTCCTTTATCCCTGGCCAGTTTGACAACCCCGCCAACCCTGCCGCCCATGAAGCCACCACCGGCCCCGAGATCTGGGCCGACACCGACGGCAAAGTGGACATCTTTGTGGCGGGCATCGGCACCGGCGGCACCATCACCGGTGTGGGCCGGTATCTCAAGGGCAAGAACCCCGACATCCAGGTTATTGGGGTGGAGCCTGCCACCTCGGCCGTCCTCAGCGGCAAGAATCCCGGCCCCCACGGCCTGCAGGGCCTGGGCGCAGGGTTTGTGCCTGCTGTCCTGGACACCTCGATTTACGACGAGATCATCCCTGTGACCGACGAGGCCGCCTATACGGCCGGCCGGAATTTGGGGCGCATGGAGGGCGTTCTGGCGGGCATTTCCTCTGGCGCAGCCCTCTGGGCAGCCGTCCAGGTGGCACGCCGTCCCGAGAACAAGGGCAAGACCATCGTCACCCTGTTCCCTGACACCGGCGACCGCTACCTCTCCACCAAAATGTTCTCCGAATAACTTACTTTTCTGGAAGAAAAGTAAGCAAAAGACTTTTCACTGGGTACCATAAACGCTGGCCGCACTCACGTGGGGAGCTAGAGAGTTGCAAACCCTTGCATCTTAGTTTACGTTTGGGCCTGCGGCCCGGTACGATGCAAAGTTTCTGATTGCCTGATAGGAAAAAATCCTCGTTCCTCTTTGGAACGGGGATTTTTCTTTCGATATCCAGCCCGGCGGCGGGCATCGCTGCAGGTCCGGACACTTTCACATAGCCTTTACCTCGCACGGCGGAGTCCGGCTGCGGAAGGCTCGCCGCTCCGCCGCAGGGACGATCTTGACTCGCCCACCCGCCCTCCAGCGGAACCCCCGCGGCTGCGCCGCCGCCCCCTGACAGGGGCTCTGAACTTGCTGCTTCTCCCTCACCGAGAAGGAGCAGGAATCGGTTTTAGAGCTCGGTTTTCCTCTATTGGCATTGTCTCAGGGAAAGGCACCCTGCAGCGCTGCGTTAGGAGGAGAAGTCTGGGATATACAATCCCCCGAAGGGGGATGCCGCGCAGCGGCAGGGGGACACCGCTAAAAGGGCGGCGGGCGGGTATAGATCCATAAAAAGAAGAATCAGCATGGTGCGCGGCGCAAAAAAGAGCACCCGCCCGAAGGCGGATGCTCGCAGGGAAGGGAGTAATGTTACATGGTATGGGTGGAGAAAACCGGCTCGTCCTCCCACAGCACCGGCTGTCCCTGGGCCAGGGTCTTGGGCAGGTCCAGCAGCCGCTGGTTTGCGCTGCCCCGGAACCGCAGGGAGATGTCATACTGGGCCTGGACAAAGGGCCCGTCCACCAGCACGTCCATCAGCGCCAGCAGCTGGTCGGTCGCTTCGCACCGGCACCGGGACGGCTCCTGACCCAGGAGCTGTTCCAGGGTGTAGCCCGAATAGCACCACACCGTCTTATTGGGATAGAGGGCCTTGAAGTTCCGCACAAAGGGCAGTAGTTCCCGCTGGTTGGCCGGCTCCATGGGCTCGCCTCCCAGCAGGCTGATCCCTGCAATGTAGTCGGGCTGGCAGGAGGCGAAAATCTGATTCCGTACCTCCTTGGTGAAGAGCTCGCCGTAGTTGAAGTCCCAGGCGACCTCGTTGAAGCAGCCCGGGCAGTGGTGGGTGCACCCCGAGACAAACAGGCTGGTCCGGACCCCCGGGCCGTTGGAAATGTCGTAGTATTTGATGTTGGCGTAATTCATCAGGATTCCTCCTCGCCGCAGCGCCGTACCGAGGGACGGCGGTCATGGGTGTGAAACTGGATTGGCCCCTGAAAGGGTTCAGGGGAGAAAAAGGCGTATGTGGTAAAAACGGGAACCAGAGAAGTGCAGGGTGGCATAAAAAGTCCCCGCCGGGGGAGGAAAACCCGACGGGGAGCTTGATTAGAGGTGAAGCACCCGGTCCCGGATTTCCTGGGTACGGCCCTGGTTCCAGAACTGCGTACCGATGTAGCCGCAGGTACGGCGGGCCACGTTCAGTTTGCTCTGGTCACGGTTGCCGCACTTGGGGCACTCCCAGACCAGCTTGCCGTCGTCTTCGACGATCTGGATCTCGCCGTCGTAGCCGCAGCACTGGCAGTAATCAGACTTGGTGTTCAGCTCCGCATACATAATGTTGTCGTAGATGAACTGGAGCACGCTCATCACTGCTTCCAGGTTGTCCTGCATGTTGGGAACCTCGATGTAGCTGATGGCGCCGCCGGGAGACAGCTCCTGGAACTCGCTCTCAAACTTCAGCTTGGTGAAGGCATCGATGTTCTCGGACACGTGGACGTGATAGCTGTTGGTGATGTAGTTCTTGTCGGTGATGCCGGGGATGATGCCGAACCGCTTCTGCAGGCAGGTGGCGAACTTGTAGGTGGTGGACTCCAGCGGGGTGCCGTACAGGGAGTAGTCCATGTTCTCGGCCTGCTTCCATGCCTTGCAGCAGTCGTTCATGTGCTGCATCACGCTCAGGGCAAAGGGCTTTGCCTCGGCGTCGGTGTGACTCTTGCCGGTCATATACTTGACGCACTCATACAGGCCGGCGTAGCCCAGGCTGATGGTGGAGTAGCCGCCGTACAGCAGCTTGTCGATCTTCTCGCCCTTCTTCAGGCGGGCCAGGGCGCCGTACTGCCACAGGATGGGGGCAGCGTCGCTCAGGGTGCCCACCAGCCGTTTGTGGCGGGCCTGCAGGGCCCGGTGGCACAGATCCAGCCGCTCGTCAAAGATCTTCCAGAACTGCTCGAAGCTGCCGCCCGAGCTCAGGGCCACATCCACCAGGTTGATGGTGACCACGCCCTGGTTGAACCGGCCGTAGTACTTGGGCTGGTTGGTCTCGGGGTCCACATAGGGGGTCAGGAAGCTGCGGCAGCCCATGCAGGTGTAGCAGTGGCCTTCGCCGTTCTTGTCGACCTTCAGCTCCAGCATCTTCTTTTCCGAGATGTAGTCGGGCACCAGCCGCTTGGCGGTGCACTTGGCGGCCAGCTCGGTCAGATAGTAGTAGGGAGAGCCGGGGCGGATGTTGTCCTCCTCCAGCACATAGATTAGTTTGGGGAAGGCGGGGGTGATCCAGACGCCGGCCTCGTTCTTGACGCCCTGGTAGCGCTGGCGGATGGTCTCCTCAATGATGATGGCCAGATCGGCCTTCTCCTGGGGATTCCGGGCCTCGCCCAGATACATAAAGACGGTGATGAAGGGAGCCTGGCCGTTGGTGGTCATCAGGGTGACCACCTGGTACTGGATGGTCTGGACGCCGCGGTTGATCTCAGCCCGCAGCCGCTTTTCCACGATTTCCTTCTTCCGCTCCTCGGTGACCGGCAGGCCTTCCATCTCGCTCTCCACTTCGGCGGCGATCTTCTTGCGGGAGACGTCCACGAAGGGGGCCAGGTGGGTGAGGCTGATGCTCTGGCCGCCGTACTGGTTGGAAGCCACCTGGGCAATGATCTGGGTGGCGATGTTGCAAGCAGTGGAGAAGCTGTGGGGCTTCTCAATGAAGGTGCCCGAAATGACGGTGCCGTTCTGGAGCATATCGTCCAGGTTGACCAGATCGCAGTTGTGCATGTGCTGCGCGAAGTAGTCGGCGTCGTGGAAGTGGATCAGGCCTTCCTGGTGCGCCTTGACGATGTCAGGGGGCAGCAGCAGGCGGGCGGTCAGGTCCTTGGAGATTTCACCGGCCATGTAATCACGCTGGACGCTGTTGACGGTGGGGTTCTTGTTGGAGTTCTCCTGCTTGACTTCCTCGTTGTTGCACTCGATCAGGCTCAGGATCCGCTCGTCGGTGGTGTTGGTCTGGCGCTTCAGGTTCTGAACGTACCGGTAGGTGATATAGTGGCGGGCTACATCATGGGCCTGAATGTCCATCAGTTCATTCTCCACCATATCCTGGATTTCTTCCACGTTGACGGCGCGGCTCAGCTTCTGGCAGCGATCGGTCACGGCGGCAGCAATGGCGGTGATCTGGTCCCGGCTCAGGCGGACTTTCTCGTCCACCGACTGGTTGGCCTTGGAGACAGCCACAATGATCTTGGTGATATCAAAAGGCACTTCGGTGCCGTTTCGCTTGATGATCTTCATGGGATCCTCCTCCTTTTCTCTGAGACAGCCAGGCTGCGAAGAACACCCTGGCTGCTTATGTACAATATAAGTAATAAGGCTCACTGTCTTGCCGGGTATCACCCGGGAGAATCTATGATGATATAGATATATAAATAAAGAAGGAAGCCTCATGAATCCGGCACCCAAACCGGATCCCGGTGTGGGTGCAAGACTATGATACCATTATTTAGGGGCAAGTCAAGGACTTTAACACAAGATATAGGCTTTTCAGAACATTCACCAAAAAAGACGCTGGAATTTGAGGCGGAATCATGGCTGCTCTGGAAGTGGCAAAAAAAGTTGAAAAAGGGGTTGACATAAGTCTGACTTTGTAGTATTATACTCAGGCGCCCCGCGGAACGGACTTCCGCGAAGGCCCGGAACAATGAAAGCACTTCAAAATCACTTGAAAAAAGATGAAAAAAGTGCTTGACAAACCGGACCGGACGTGATAAAATGAACGGGTCGCCGGTCGAAAGGCCGAGGCTCGCAGGACCTTGAAAATTGAACAATATCGAATACTTGAACGGAACCTTTTAAAGTGTTGGAAACACTTAAAATTCCAAAAGTAATTCATACAGGA
>CAJFNF010000059.1 GCA_904394215.1 uncultured Faecalibacterium sp. | reverse complement strand
TTCCGGTGTATATCTCTTGTTTGGTTTCCCTTTTGGCACAATAAAACACCCCATTTGTTTTCAGTATACCATACTGTCTAACAAATGGGGTGCAGTTCAAGGGCAGGCGGCCTGTTTCTGATTTTCAGCGATGGTTCACGAGTTTTCGCACAGCATCATCCGGCGCAGGGCCTTCATGGCGGTGCTGCGGGGGCGGGAGGTATCCTCCACCAATGTGATGGACCGCTCGGGCACCGCGATATCCAGCGGGATGCAGAACAGCTCCCCCCGGGCAATCCTGGGGGCCACCAGCTGCTCGGGGTAAAAGCCCACCCCCAGGCCGTGCTCGATCATGGGCAGGATCTGGTCCATGGTGGCGGCCTCCACGTCGGCCCGGAAGGTCACCCCGTTGGAGGTGAAAAAGCCCTGGTAAAAGGCGTATGTACTGGTGTCCTGGCCGATGCACACCAGGGGGTACCGGGCCAGGTCGGCCAGGGTGCACCGCCGGGCGGCCACCTCGCTGTAGGCGGGGCCGCAGACCGGCACCTCCTGGAACCGCAGCAGCTCGGTCTGCTGGAGGTTCCGGTCGGTGATCTGGGGGGCGGTGATCACCGCAAAGTCGCTCTCCCCGTTCCGCAGACGCTCAATGGACTGGGGGGTGGTCTCATTGGTGATCCGCAGGTGGACCCCCGGGTACTGGACCCGGAAGGCCGACAGCTTGTCCAGCAGCACCATGTGCAGGGCCGCCTCGCTGGCACTGATGGACAAAGTGCCGCTCTCCAGGCTGCCGTCCTGGCGGATCTCTTCCTCCCCCAGCTGGATCTCCTCCACCGCCGCCGCCACACGGCGGTACAGCCGCTGGCCCTCGGGGGTCAGGGTGATGCCCCGGTTGGACCGGTGGAACAGCTTGCATCCCAGCTCCTGCTCCAGGTTTTTCATGCACCGGGTGATGTTGGGCTGGTTGTTTTTCAGCACCTCCGCCGCCCGGGTGAAGCTCCGGCACTGGGCTACAGCGTAGAAAATCCGGTAATAGTCATAGTTGATCGTCATAGAAAATTTCCCTTATTTTTTATGAATTGTGCTCTATTTGTCATACAAAAATAGTATCGCAAACATACCAATAAGATATTTTACAATTTTCACTATAAATAGTATAATACGCTCGGTCCAAAATTTCAATTTGACAAAGTGCGCCCTTTGGGGTGCACCGCAGTCGAAACCCCGGTGATTCTGTGCAGAATCGCCGGGTTGGCAGGTTAAAATCATGTTGGATGAAAGGAGTCTTTCCAAAACCATGAAACAGAATAAGCGTGGTCTTATCCTGTGGCTCGTCCTGATCGTGGTGCTGGCAGTCGCCTCTGTCCTGACCGGTACCTCCGGCGGGGAAACAGAAAGCGTCAAAACGGTGATGCGTGATGCCGTGCTGCACGAAACCGGCCAGGTGAGCCTCTTCGGGATCAAGAACGTCAACCCCGGCCTGATTTCGGCCTATGTGGTGACGGTTGTGCTGCTGGTGCTGGCCATCTGCCTGCGCCTGTTCGCAGTGCCTCACTTCAAGGCGGTGCCCGGCAAGCTGCAGCTGCTGGTGGAGCTGTGGGTGGATACCTTCCGCGGCATGGCCGAGAAGAACAGCCCCCACCACAACAAGGTGCTGGGCCCCTACCTCTTCGGTGCAGGCAGCTACATCTTCGTCAGCACCTTCTTTGAGCTGTTCGGCGTCCAGGTGGTCACCGTCCAGGGCAACTCGATGGCCCTGCCCGCCCCCCTGTCTGACGTCAACGGCGCCATCGCCATGGGCGTGCTGTCCTATCTGTTCATCATGTCCGGCGGCGTGGGTGCCGTAGGCATCCGCGGCGTGGGCCGTACCCTCAAGGAGTTCTCGCTGCCCATCTCGATGAGCTTCCGTCTGTTCGGCGCTCTGCTGAGCGGCCTGCTGGTCACCGAGCTGGTGTACTACTACATCACCCTCAGCTATGTGCTGCCCGTCATTGTGGGCGTCATGTTCACCATGCTCCACGCCCTGATCCAGAGCTACGTGCTGACCATGCTGGTGGCCCTGTATTACGGCGAGGTTTCCGAGCCTGTGAAACCCAAAGTCAAGAACAACAACAAGGACAGAAACGCCCTGGCGGCCTGATCGGTTTCTGTCAACATTCAGGAGGTTATCAATACTATTATGAAGACGATGAACATCAAGAAAGTCCTTTCCGTCCTGCTGGTCATGCTGGCCCTGGTGGTCACCATGGCTGCCCCTGCCTTTGCTGATGAGCCCGCTGCCACCGAGCCCACCACCACCCAGTCCGCCGAGGCTTCCACCGATGCTTCCAGCGAGGCTACCACCACTTCCGCCAAGGCCATCGGCTCTGCCATTGCTGTCGGCCTGGCCGCTGCCGGCGGCGCCCTGGGCATGGGCATCCTGGGCTCCAAGTCCTCTGAGGCCATCGCCCGCCAGCCTGAGGCCGAGGGCAAGATCCGCACCTCTATGATGCTGACCCTGGTCTTTATCGAGACCGCCATCATCTACGCCCTGCTGGTCGTCATCCTGATTATCTTCGTTCTGTAAGCCGGGAGGTGCCACAATGAATCTCCCTCTGAATATTGATCTGCAGCAGATTTTTCTGCACATGCTGAACTTCGTGATCCTGGTGGGCGGCCTGTACTTCATCCTGTACGCCCCCGTCAAGAAGTTCATGGACCAGCGCACCGCTCACTACGCTGATATGGACAAGGCAGCCGCCGACAAGCTGGCCGCCGCCGAGAAACTGGAAGCTGACCACCAGGCCCAGCTGGACAAGCTGGACGACGAGCTGCGCCAGCGCCGCGCCGAAAGCCAGAAGGTGGCCCAGCAGGCTGCCCAGCAGCAGCTGGACCGCGCCCAGGAGCAGGCCGACCAGATCGTGGCCAGCGCCCAGAAGGCTGCCGAGAGCATCCGCTCCAAGGCTGTTGCTGATTCCCAGAAGGAAATCAAGGAGCTGGCTATGGCTGCCGCTGAAAAGCTGACTTTGAAGTCCAGCAAGGACGCCTTCGACGAATTTTTGAACCTGGCAGAGGAAGGAAACGAGCATCATGAAAAATCCTGAAACAACCACTGCAGCTCTCCTGTACAGCCCTGAGGCTCCCAGCGACGAGCAGCGCAAGCGGTTTGAGGACTTTCTGGCCCGTACCTACCCCGACCGCACCATCACCCTGACCTGGAAAAAGGACGCCGGCCTGAAGGGCGGCTTCCGCCTGGAAGTGGGCTCCGATGTCTACGACTGGAGCCTGCAGGGCCGTATGGAGCAGCTGCGCCGCAAGATCGAGGCCCTGGACGCCCGTCAGGACAACGTGCTGCCCCTGATGCGCCAGGCCGTCACCGACTGGACCCCCAGCACCCGCCCCGAGGAAATCGGCACCGTCCTGACGGTGGCCGATGACATCGCCACCATTTCCGGCCTGCAGGACGCCGTCTACGGCGAAGTCCTGGAGTTCGGCAACGGCATCCGCGGCATGGTCCAGGAGCTGCGCCCCGACGAGCTGTGCTGCGTGCTGTTCGGCGACAACAGCGGCATTGAGGCCGGCGATCCCGTCCGCCGCACCGGCAAGCTGGCCGGCATGCCGGTGGGCGACGCCTTCCTGGGCCGCGTTGTGGACGCCCTGGGCCAGCCCATCGACGGCGGCGACGCCATCCAGGCCGACGCCTACTACCCCATCGAGCGCCCCGCTCCCGGCATCATTGACCGCCAGCCGGTCAACAAGCCCATGGAGACCGGCCTGCTGGCCATCGACGCCCTGTTTCCCATCGGCCGCGGCCAGCGTGAGCTGATCATCGGCGACCGTCAGACCGGCAAGACCGCCGTGGCCCTGGACACCATCCTGAACCAGAAGGGCAAGAACGTGGTCTGCATCTACGTTGCCATCGGCCAGAAGGCCAGCTCGGTGGCCCTGCTCACCGAGAACCTGCGCCGCCGCGGCGTCCTGGACTACTGCATCGTGGTCAACGCTTCGGCCAGCGACTCCGCATCCCTGCAGTACATCGCACCCTACGCCGGCTGCAGCCTGGGCGAATACTTCATGCACCAGGGCCGGGACGTGCTGATCGTCTACGACGACCTGTCCAAGCACGCCATCGCCTACCGTGCCCTGTCCCTGCTGCTGGAGCGCAGCCCCGGCCGTGAGGCTTACCCCGGCGACGTCTTCTACCTGCACAGCCGTCTGCTGGAGCGTTCCGCCCACCTGTCCGACGAAAAGGGCGGCGGCAGCATGACTGCCCTGCCCATCATCGAGACCCAGGCCGGCGACGTCTCGGCATACATCCCCACCAACGTCATTTCTATCACCGACGGCCAGCTGTTCCTGGAGAGCAACCTGTTCTTCTCGGGCCAGCGCCCCGCTGTCAACGTGGGCCTGTCGGTTTCCCGTGTGGGCGGCGACGCCCAGACCAAGGCTATGAAGAAGGCCGCCGGTGCCATGCGTCTGGATCTGGCCCAGTACCGCGAGATGGAGGTCTTTACCCAGTTCTCCAGCGACCTGGACGAGACCACCAAGCGCCAGCTGACCTACGGCCAGGGCCTGATGCGGCTGCTGCGCCAGAAGCAGTACAATCCTCTGACCCAGCACGAGCAGGTCATCACCCTGGTGGCCGCCCTGAACCACGTGCTGGAGACCATCCCCGCCGACGAGATCAAGGATGTCCAGCAGGAGATGCTGGCATGGTTTGAGCAGCAGGAGATGGATCTGTGCCAGCGGATCGACTCCACCGGCCTCCTGACCGACGACGACCGCCAGCAGATCATTGACCAGGCCCGCGTCTTTGTGAACGGGTACCAGAAGAAGGGGCAGTAACATGGCGAGCACCAAAGAGATCAAGGACCGGATCGAAAGCGTACGCCAGACCCAGAAGATCACCAACGCCATGTATCTGGTCTCCTCCACCAAGCTGCGCCGCGCCAAGGAAGACCTGGAACACACCCGCCCCTACTTTGAAGCACTGCGCGGTGAGATCAAGCGGATTTTCCGCACCTCCAGCGATATCAACAGCCGGTACTTCTACCCGCCCCACGAGGACGACATCAAGGGCGGACCCTATGCCTGCCTGGTCATCACGGCCGACAAGGGCCTGGCCGGCGCCTACAACCAGAACGCCGTCAAGGAAACCATGCGGGTCCTGGCTGACCATCCCGGCACCAAGCTGTTCGTGGTCGGTGAATACGGACGGCACTACTTCACCCAGC
This sequence comes from uncultured Faecalibacterium sp., assembly GCA_904394215.1. Taxonomy (GTDB): domain Bacteria; phylum Bacillota; class Clostridia; order Oscillospirales; family Ruminococcaceae; genus Faecalibacterium. Next base: position 8,555 of record CAJFNF010000059.1, on the reverse strand, counting down.
ATCATATCCCCATCGAGCAGAGCTTCCTCTACACGGCGCAGAACCCCACCCTGCAGCGTGCGCGTGAGATCAGCTCGATCTTGCTGGACGGCTTCAACGCCGGCCAGTGGAAAAAGATCTACATTGTCTACACCGATATGGCCAGCAGCCTGTCCTCTGCAGCCCAGAGCACCCGTCTGCTGCCCTTCCACCGGGCACACTTCGCCTCCACCGAGGAGGACCACTCGTCGGATACCTTCGAGTTCATGCCCGACATGGTGACGGTGCTGGACAACATGATCGAGAGCTATATTTCGGGCTTTATCTACAGCGCCCTGATCGACAGCTTCTGCAGCGAGCAGAACGCCCGTATGACCGCCATGGATGCGGCCAACGAGAACGCCCAGCGCCTGCTGGACGAGCTGTCCCTGCAGTACAACCGGGTGCGTCAGGCGGCCATCACCCTTGAGATCACCGAGGTGTCTGCGGGTGCAAAGGCCCAGCGGCACAAGCGCCAGGCAGCCCATAATGAACGAAAGGATGTGTGACCCACTTGAATACAGGCAAAATCGTACAGGTCTCGGGCCCTGTTGTGGATGTTACCTTTGAAAAATTGCCCCTGCCCCGCATCCGTGAGGCCCTGACCGTCACTGTGGACGGCAGCGAGCGGGTGATGGAAGTTTCCCAGCACATGAGCAGCCACACCGTCCGGTGCGTCATGCTGGCAGCCAGCGAAGGCCTGGCCCGCGGCATGGAAGTGGCCGCCCCCGGCCACACCATCCAGGTGCCGGTGGGCGAAAAGGTCCTGGGCCGGATGTTCAACGTCCTGGGCCAGCCCATCGACGGCGGCGAGCAGCTGCCCTCCGATGTGCCCGTCAAGAGCATTTACCGCAAACCCCCTCCCTTTGAGGAGCAAAACCCTGCTGTTGAGATCCTGGAGACCGGCATCAAGGTCATCGACCTGCTGGAGCCCTACGCCAAAGGCGGCAAGATCGGCCTGTTCGGCGGCGCCGGCGTCGGCAAGACCGTCCTGATCCAGGAGCTGATCCACAACGTTGCCATGGAGCACGGCGGCTATTCCATCTTCACCGGCGTCGGCGAGCGCAGCCGTGAGGGCAACGACCTGTGGCGCGAGATGAACGAGAGCGGCGTCGCCGACAAGACCGCCCTGGTCTTCGGCCAGATGAACGAGTCCCCCGGCGTCCGTATGCGGGTGGCCCTGTCCGGCCTGACCATGGCCGAGCACTTCCGCGACGAGGCCCACAAGGACGTGCTGCTGTTCATCGACAACATCTTCCGTTTCGTCCAGGCCGGCAGTGAGGTCTCCACCCTGATGGGCCGGATGCCTTCCGCCGTGGGCTACCAGCCCACCCTGGCCAACGAGATGGGCGAGCTGCAGGAGCGCATCACCTCCACCAAGGACGGTTCCGTCACCTCGGTCCAGGCTGTCTACGTCCCCGCCGACGACCTGACCGACCCCGCTACCGCCACCACCTTCACCCACCTGGACGCCACCACCGTTCTGAGCCGTAAGATCGTGGAGCAGGGCATCTACCCCGCTGTGGATCCTCTGGAATCCACCTCCCGCATCCTGGAGCCCGACATCGTGGGCGCCGAGCACTACCGCGTGGCCCGGAAGGTCCAGGAGATCCTGCAGAAGTACCGCGAGCTGCAGGACATCATCGCCATCCTGGGCATGGACGAACTGAGCGAGGAAGACCAGAAGACGGTCAGCCGCGCCCGTAAGGTCCAGCGTTTCCTGTCCCAGCCCACCCACGTGGCTGAGAAGTTCACCGGCCTGAAGGGCGTCTACGTCCCCCTGGAGGAGACCATCAAGGGCTTCGCCGCCATCGTGGACGGCGAGATGGACCAGTACCCCGAGGCCGCCTTCTTCAACGTCGGCCCCATCTCGGATGTGCCCATCAAGGCCAAGAAGATCGAGGCAGGTGAGCTGTAATGACGCCTTTTCACCTGCGCATTCTGGCTGCCGACGACCTGTTCTTTGACGGCCCCTGCGACAACATGGTTGTCCCCTGCCCCGATGGTTCCTTCGGCGTCCAGGCCAACCATGCCAACATGATTTCGGCCGTGGCCCCTGGTGAGCTCCACTACTGGCCCACCGAGGGGGAGGACGCCGGTGTGGAAAAGATCGCCGCCGTCTCTGCCGGCCTGATCAAGCTGGAGAACAACGATGTGCTGGTGCTGGTGGATACCGCCGAGCGTCCCGAGGACATCGACGCCAACCGCGCCCGCCGGGCTGCCGACGAGGCCAAGGAGGCCCTGCTGCAGAAGCGGAGCATCCAGGAGTACCGGATCGCCCAGTACAGCCTGGCCCGTGCCGTCAGCCGTCTGCGGGTCCGCAGCGATTACGAGCACTACAAAGGTTAATCCCGATCCCAAGGTCCCTGCCTTTTGGCGGGGACCTTTTTTGTTTCGGTTTCCGCATTTTTATCACCGAATCTACACCGTTCTTTCGCAATGAAACCGGGGACCTCTCCGTATTAAGGGTAACGGAGCCAGATTCTGGCATCCGTATCAGGTAAAGGATATGAGAGGTACCAATTTATGAAGCACTACGCAGTTTCCCTGGCCGCCCTGGCTCTGGCCGCGGCCCTGGCCGGTTGCGCATCGTTCCCCCTGTTGTCCCAGTCCTCCCGGCTGGTGGAAAGCCGGTCCCCCGCCGCAGCAGCCATGGACGACGGCGTCCTGCGGTTTCTGTATGCCGCCAACACCAACGGCGGCGGAACCCTGCTGCTGGGCAACACGCCCATCTATCACGCATCTGCTTCCCAGCGGATCACCCTGGTGAATGACCCCGTCACCGGGCTGCCCGCTGCCTGGGAGCTGGAAACCAACGAGAACAGCACCACCCGCATCACCGAGGTCCACAGCCCCGACGGCTCCCTGCTGTGGAGCGGCGAGGGGGAGTGGCGGGCCGCCATGGCGGGCAGCCTGCTGGCCCTGGAACCCGGCGGCTGGCAGGCCGAGGCCGGCCCCTCCGGCGAGACCGGCTGCCATCTGATCGACCTGTCCACCGGCGAGGAAATCCCCCTGCCCCCCGACGCTTCCAGCTGCATCCCCACCGCCGAGGGCCAGGTGGTGCTGACCATCACCACCCAGGAAAACAGCCCCAACCTGGAGAACTCCTCGGTGGTGGTCCAGACCCTGGACGGCCAGCAGCTGCTGCACCTGGACCGGGCCTACGCCTACCCGGCCTACGGCTTTGAAGGGGAGAACAGCTGCATCAGCATCCAGCAGTACCAGCCCGACACCGGACTGTGGGTCAACTCCCTCTACAACCCCGCCGCCCAGGAGTGGATCCCCGATTTCTTCGGCTTCTGCGGCCCCGACCTGATCTGCTATCAGCAGGAGGACGGCCGATATGTGGTCCGCACCCTGGATGACCCCACCCCCCTGGCTACCTATGAGGGGGGCTGCTCCTACTGGAACAACGGGCTGGCCCTGGTGTCCACCCCCGACAGCGACGGGGTGCTCTACTTCGCCGACGGCACTTCCCGGCCCCTCTACAGCTTTTTGAGCTATGTTTCCGACCCCGTCAGCTCCTCCTTCCTGTTTGCAGACGGCACCCTGCTGCTGTGCAGTGAGGATGGCACCATGACCTACCTGGAACCCGACCTCCACGGCGCGGCCCAGGTGTCCCTCTACAGCGCCGAGGGGGGCTATGTGATCCTGGCCCTGTCGGATGAGGACTACAACACCATCGCCTACCAGATCTACGACGCCTCGGGCCTGGTCTACGACAGCGCCGCCCCCGGCGCCCTCCACTTCTACACCCGGATCTCCTACCTCACCTCGGTGGACGGCTGCCCCCTCTACCAGGCCGCCTATGACGGCCCCGCCGGCAGCACCCTCTACGATGTGCTGGACTGCAGCGGCAATGTGCTGCTGACCGGCCTGGCCGATGTGGCGGCTTCCAGCCTGTTCAACCTGCCCGACGGCATTTTCGGCGCCCGCCAGGGCTTTGAGCGGGGGTTCATGACCTCCACCGGGGAGTGGGTCTATGCCGAGAGCATGTTCACTTCCCTGTCCGCCGACGATGGATTTGACTATTTGTAATATCAGGAGGAAGATTTATGAATCGTACTGCATCCATCTCCCGCCGCAGCTTTCTGGCCGCCCTGGGGCTGGGGACGGCCGCGGCCCTGCTGTCCGGCTGCGCCGGGCCCTCCGGTTCCAGCGCTCCGGCCAGCTCGGCACCTGCTTCCAGCCCGGCAGAACCCCCTGCTGTGGAGCCTTTTCTCACCCCTGAGGAATTCCCCGGGGTGGACGGTTCCACCGCCTGCATCCCCCTGATTGCCCAGATCATCGCCGACACCACCGGCACCGACCTCACCGAGGCCCAGAGCGCCGTCAACGTCAGCACCACTGCCTACGCCTGGGAGAACATGGGGGTCTATGATTCCGAGCTGATTCGTCTACTGATTGTATACGAGGCCCCGGATTATGTCAAAGAGGAAATCGCCCAGGCCGGCACCCAGCTGGATCAGAAGGCCATCGGCCGGGACGCCCTGGTATTCATCGTCAACCAGGACAACCCGGTCCAGAGCCTGACCCTGGACCAGCTGCGGGAGATCTATGCCGGCCGCATCACCAACTGGAAGGAAGTAGGGGGCGCCGACGCCCCCATCGTGGCCTTCCAGCGGGGGGAGGACAGCGGCAGCCAGACCCTGTTCCGGAACCTGCTGATCGGGGACGGGGACCTGATGGAGGCCCCCACCGAGCTGGCCCCCGCCTCCATGGGCGGGCTGGTGGACAGCATCGCATCCTACAACAACAGTGCCAACGCCATCGGGTTTTCGGTCTACTATTACATCGACCAGATGTACAGCCAGCCGGGGCTGCGGCTGCTGGCGGTGGAGGGTGTGACCCCGTCCTCCGACACCATCGCCAGCCAGGCCTATCCCCTGTGCAACGACTTCTATGCGGTGGTGCGGTCCTCTGCCGCCGCCAATTCCCCCGAGCGCCAGGTCTACGACTGGCTCTCCACCGACCAGGGCATCCAGTGCATCAAAACCGCCGGCTACGTCCCTTACTTTTCTGTAGAAAAGTAAGCAAAAGACTTTCACTGGGTACCATACACTCTAGCCGCTCTTACGTGGGGACTAGAGGGTTGCAAACCCCTGCATCTTAGTCTACGTTTGGGCTGCGCCCGAGTCCAGTGGACGAAACAGGGAGCCGCCGCTGGCTGCGGAGCTGAGGCGCTGCCTGCGGCTTTGGGCAACGACAACCCGGAGCAGCGCTCCGGTTTTTGCAAGCGGGCACCGTCCCGCGCCGCAAAAATCGGCTAAGCGCAAGAGGACACTCTGGCCGCACTCACATGGGGACTAGAGGGTTGCAAACCCCTGCATCTTAGTCTACGTTTGGGCTGCGCCCGAGTGTCCGGAGACGCTTTGTCTCACCCAATTCTATCCCCCAATCCCTGCTCCTAAGTTTGCATTGAGGCTGCGCCCGGGTGTCCGGGGACACCTCGTCTCACCCGCTTTGAAAAAGATCCCTGCTCCTGTTTTGAAAGGGACCCTTTTGGGTGGAAAGGCCTTTTCCCCCCTTGACAATGGCGCCGGCGGTGTGCTATGCTTACAGGGCAAGGAGCTCTGTTCGCTGACGGAAACCGGGAAGTTCGCCTTCCCCTGTGTGGAGTATCACCACATGCGGACCGAGCATTCGTCAAAGCCGACCGTCTGGGCAGCCTTGCGCGGCAATGCCGCGCAGTGCTGCCCTTTTTGTTTGTCAGCAAAGGAGAACATGCTATGAAGTCTGACATCGAGATTGCACAGGAATCTACCCTGTGCCCCATCACCGAAATTGCCGCCAAGGTGGGTCTGTCCGGCCAGGACATCATCCCCTACGGCCACTACAAGGCCAAGATCAACCACCATCTGGCAGAGAACGTCACCAAGCAGGGCAAGCTGATCCTGGTCACCGCCATCAGCCCCACCCCCGCCGGCGAGGGCAAGACCACCACCAGCGTGGGCCTGGCCGACGCCCTGTGCGCCCTGGGCAAAAAGACCATGCTCTGTCTCCGTGAGCCCTCTCTGGGCCCCGTGTTCGGCATCAAGGGCGGCGCCGCCGGCGGCGGCTATGCCCAGGTGGTCCCGATGGAGGACATCAACCTCCACTTCACCGGCGACATCCACGCCATCGGCACCGCCAATAACCTGCTGGCTGCCATGATCGACAACAGCATCCAGCAGGGCAACCCCCTGAACATCGATCCCCGCCGGATCACCTGGAAGCGCTGCATGGATATGAACGACCGCCAGCTGCGGTTCATCGTGGACGGCCTGGGCGGCAAAGCCAACGGCACTCCTCGGGAGGACGGCTTCGACATCACGGTGGCCAGCGAGGTGATGGCTGTCTTCTGCCTGGCCACCAGCCTGGCTGACCTGAAGGCCCGTCTGGCCAAGATCGTCTGCGCCTACACCTACGACGGCCAGCCCGTCACCGCCGGCCAGATCGGCGCCGCCGGCGCCATGGCCGCCCTGCTGAAGGACGCCATCGACCCCAACCTGGTCCAGACCCTGGAGCACAACCCCGCCATCATCCACGGCGGCCCCTTCGCCAACATCGCCCACGGCTGCAACAGCGTCATGGCCACCCGCCTGAGCCTGGCCCTGGCCGACTATGTGGTCACCGAGGCCGGCTTCGGCGCCGACCTGGGCGCTGAAAAGTTCCTGGACATCAAGTGCCGTGCCGCCGGCATCGCCCCCTCGGCCTGCGTCCTGGTGGCCACCATCCGGGCCCTCAAGAGCCACGGCGGCGTGGCCAAGGCCGACCTGAACAAACCCAATCCCGAGGCTGTCCGTGCCGGCCTGGCCAACCTGGGCCGCCACATCGAGAACATGAAGGACGGCTTCGGCCTGCCTGTGGTGGTGGCCATCAACGCCTTCCCCACCGACACCGCCGAAGAACAGGAGATCGTCTCCGCCTTCTGCAAGGAGCAGGGCGTGCCCTGCGTCCTCAGCGAGGTCTTCGCCAAGGGCGGCGAGGGCGGCAAGGCCCTGGCCCAGGCCGTCCTGGACATCATGGAGGACCGCCCCATCCACTACACCTATCCCCTGGAGGCTTCCCTCAAGGAGAAGATCGAGGCTGTAGCCTCCAAGATCTACCGGGCCGACGGCGTGGACTACAGCGCCGCCGCCGCCAAGATGCTGGACCAGCTCACCGAGATGGGCTACGGCAACCTGCCTGTCTGCATCGCCAAGACCCAGTACAGCTTCAGCGACAACGCCGCCCTCAAGGCTGCCCCCACCGGCTTCCGGATGAATGTCCGTGAGGTCCGTCTGGCCGCCGGCGCAGGCTTTGTGGTGATCATCTGCGGCAGCATCATGACCATGCCCGGCCTGCCCAAGGTCCCCGCCGCTGTCAACATCGACGTCACCGATGACGGCCGCATCACCGGTCTGTTCTAATTTTTCTTCCTTCCCTGTTACCTGTTATAAAAAGGGCATGGCCCCCGGGTTTTCCTCTCTGGAAGATCCGGGGGCTTTGCCTTGCCCGGGTTTTTTGGTTTCCGAAGGTTTTCCAGCATTTCCCTCAGTAAATTGAGGCTTGACAGGGGCATGATTGTGATGTATAGTATCTTATAACAAGTTTTTCAAAAACTTGTAAAGGGCTAACTGCTATCCTGATGGCAGCCGGCCGCCGGTTTTTGCCGGCGCCCCGGTCCCCCGGGATATCCAGCTGTCAGTCCCAGGCACAGGAAAGGATGATTGAACCATGAATCTGTCTGCTGCATCTTCCCGCCAGCCCAATCCGATCCGCCGCCACACCCTGTATATCAAGGACCCGGCCAGCGCCATCTCCCATTTCATCGGCGCCATCGGCTTTGCCGGCGCGGGGATCCCTCTGCTGATCAAGGCCGGCCAGTCGGGCCAGCCCCTGGCTCTGGTGGCCATGACCATCTACGCCCTGAGCCTGGTGGCCCTCTACAGCGCCAGTGCCGCCTACCACACCATCCCGGCCTCCCATCCCCAGGAAACCCTGCTGAAAAAGATCGACCACATGATGATCTTTGTGATGATCGCCGGCAGCTACACTCCGGTGTGCCTGCTGGCCCTGCCGAGGCTTTCGGGGCTGATCCTGCTGGGGGTCATCTGGGGCTGCACCATCCTGGGGGCCTGCTCCATGCTGTTCTTTGTGTTCTGCCCCAAATGGGTGTCCTCGGTGCTGTATATCGCCATGGGCTGGGCCTGCATCTTTGCGCTGCCCCAGCTGCTGGCCTGCCTGTCCCCGGTCTGCTTCGGCTGGCTGCTGGCCGGCGGCCTGCTCTACACCGCAGGCGGTGTGATCTACGCACTCAAGCGGCCTGAGTTTGAGCTGCGGCACCCCAATTTCGGGATGCATGAGATCTTCCATCTCTTTGTCATCGCCGGCAGCCTCTGTCACTATATTGTGATGTATGTCTATCTGCTGGGCTGAGGAAAGCAAAACAAAACCAAAAGAAGACAGGCGCCTCCCTGAACCGCTCTAGTAAAAACGGACAATGAAAAAAGAAGGCCTCCTGTGGTAGAATGAAACTACCATAGGAGGTCTTTGCTATGCCAAGAAAATACAGG
>CAJFNF010000058.1 GCA_904394215.1 uncultured Faecalibacterium sp. | reverse complement strand
CATCACTCCTTTTTTTGGCCCGGTAGCTCAGTTGGTTAGAGCACCAGCCTGTCACGCTGGGGGTCGTCGGTTCGAGCCCGATCCGGGTCGCCAACAAAATCCTACTCCGGCAAAACGGAGCGCCCTTCGCCGGGCGGACGCAGGGACAAATGCGTCAAATGTGCGGCCGTAGCTCATCTGGTAGAGCGCCACCTTGCCAAGGTGGAGGTAGCGAGTTCGAGCCTCGTCGGCCGCTCCAAAACGGAGCAGTTCACCTGCTCTTATATGGTGGCGTGGCCAAGTGGTAAGGCAAAGGTCTGCAAAACCTTCATTCACCAGTTCAAATCTGGTCGCCACCTCCAAAAGAAAGACATCAGCCAATGGCTGGTGTCTTTTTTCGTTCCTCGGGGCTGCACAGCCTGCGGGGTTTTGTTTTTCCGCCCCTTTTGGTTCCTTGCGCCGGTGCCGGTTCGGTGTTACAATAAATATATTCTGTGAAAGGAGGCACTGCCCATGGGCACCGAAAACCGCACCACCCTGACCCCCGACACCCCTGTGCAGTACCTCAAGGGGGTGGGCCCCAAACTGGCCCAGCGGTTTGAAAAGCTGGGCATCCGCACCCTGGCCGACCTGCTGGAGCACTATCCCCGCCGGTATCTGGACTTCACCCATCCCTATCCCCCCTCCGAGGCCCCCTCGGGGGTGGAGTGCGTGGTCCAGGCCGAGCTGCTTTCCAAGCAGGGGGGCCGCTATGTCGCCGGGGGCCGCCGGGTGGAAAAGGCCACCGCCGGGGACGACATCGCCACCCTGGAGCTGACCTGGTTCAACAACCCCTACACCATCCAGAAGCTGGAAATCGGCCAGGAGTATTTTTTTGAGGGGGAAGTCACCGGCGGGCTACTCCGCCGCCAGATGGTGAACCCCCAGGTGCGGACTGCCGCCCAGGTGCAGGCAGCCCCCCTGTTCGCCATCTATCCCCAGACCGAGGGACTCAACAGCAGCGCCATCAGCCGGTGTGTGGCCCAGCTGCTGCCCCACGCCGAACTGCTGGGGGAGCCTCTGCCGCCTGATCTCCTGAAGAAGTACCGGCTCCCCGGCAAGGCCCAGGCGGTGCGGGAGATCCATGCTCCTGCTTCGGCCCAGGCCGCCCAGGAGGCCCGCCGCCGGCTGATCTTTGAGGAGCTGCTGGTGCTGCAGCTGGGGATGGGGCAGATGAAAAACCGGGGCAGCGCCGTCACCGGCGCCCCCATGCGGCGGATCGACCCTGCCCCCTTCTGGGCCAGCCTGCCCTTCTCCCCCACCGGCGCCCAGCGCCGGGCGGTGGACGAGATCCTGGACGACATGGCCGGGGAGACCTCCATGAACCGGCTGCTCCAGGGAGACGTGGGCAGCGGCAAGACCCTGGTGGCTGCGGCTGCCCTCTGGGCCGCCATCGGCGCCGGGTACCAGGGGGCCCTGCTGGCCCCCACCGAGCTGCTGGCCCAGCAGCACGCCGAAAACCTGAACCGGATGCTGGCCCCCTTTGGGATTCGGGTGGCCCTGCTGACCGGCGGCCTGAAAGCCGCCGCCCGCCGCACCACCCTGGCCGCCATCCGTTCCGGGGAGGCGGACCTGGTGGTGGGCACCCATGCCATCCTGTCCGAAGGGGTGGAGTTTGCCCGGCTGGGCCTGGCCGTCATCGACGAGCAGCATCGCTTCGGGGTGCGGCAGCGGGGCGCCCTGGCTGAAAAAGGGGCTGCGCCCCACCTGCTGGTGATGAGCGCCACCCCTATCCCCCGGACCCTGGGGCTGCTGATCTACGGCGACCTGGACATCTCAATTCTGGACGAACTGCCCCCCGGCCGCCGCCCGGTGAAAACCCGGATGATGACCGGCAAGCGCCGGAAGGACCTCTACGGGTTCCTGGACCGGGAGGTGGGCCAGGGGCGGCAGGTGTATATCGTCTGTCCCGCCATCGAGGAAGGCCCCGACGCCAGCCTGACCCCGGTCAAAACCTATTATGAACAGACCGCCAAAGCCCTGCTGCCCAACCGGCGGGTGGGGCTGATGCACGGCAAGCTGAAGCCCAAGGAGAAGGCCGCCGTCATGGAGGACTTCCGCACCGGCCAGCTGGACGTGCTGGTCTCCACCACCGTCATCGAGGTGGGGGTGGACGTGCCCAACGCCACCGTCATGGTGATCGAGAACGCCGAGCGCTACGGCCTCAGCGCCCTCCATCAGCTGCGAGGCCGGGTGGGCCGGGGCGCCGCCGAGAGCTGGTGCTTCCTGGTCAGTGACAACGAATCCGAGAGCGTCCGCAATCGGCTGAAATTCCTCTGCTCCACCACCGACGGCTTCGCGGTGGCCCAGTATGACCTGGAAACCCGGGGCCCCGGCGACTTCTTCGGCAGCCGCCAGCACGGCCTGCCGGCTTTGCAGATTGCCGACCTGGCCAACGATACCCGCACCCTCCACGCCGCCCAGAGCGAGGCGGCCGCCATTTTGACCCAGGACCCTCTGCTCACTGCGCCCCAGCACGCCCTGCTGGCCCAGCAGGTGGAACGGATGTTTGAACGCACAGGACCCATGAACTGATCCAGGAGGATTGCTATGATTTTTACCATGCCTGTCACCACCCGGGTGGAAGACTTCGATCAAAAGGGCCTGCTGAACCCGCCGGCCCTTCTTTCCCTGTTTGAAAACACCAGCGCCCGCCATGCCGACATGGTGGGCTATTCGGTGATGAAGGAGAGCCTGTGCTGCGGGCTGGCATGGGTGGTCACCAACTGGCGGATCGAGATCCTGCGGGCTCCCTCCTACGAGGAGGCCTTCTCGGTCAGTACCTGGCTGCACAATGGCTCCCGCCAGGCCACCCGTGAAATGCTGCTCAAGAGCGAGGCCGGGGAAATCCTGGCCCGGGGCCAGGCCAAGCTGTGCATGGTGGACCGCCGCACCGGCACCCCCCAGCTTTCCTCCCCCGAGCGGATGGCAGCCTACGATCCCGAGCCTGCCTCTGCCTTCCCCGACAAACTGCCCCGGCTGCGGCCCCCGGTGTCCTATACCGATTCCCAGCCGGTGACCCTGCGCCGCAGCGATATGGACTACAACGGCCACCTCCACAACACCGCCTATCTGAACCTGGCCCTGGACGCCGCGCCCCAGGAGATCCTCTCCCAGGGGGTTCATACCATCCGCATCTCCTACCGCAGCCCCCTGCGGCGGAACGATCCCCTGGAGCTGAAGAGCACCTGGCAGAACGGCGGATGGGTGGTCTCCTTTGTGCGGGGGGATGAAGTCTGCGCCATTGTGGCCCTCAACGAACAGTTGAAGCCCCTGTGATTGATACATAAAAAGAGGCGAAGCCCCCAGGGGCTTCGCCTCTTTTGTTGTTCAGGAAAACGCTCAGAAGTCGATCTGCTCCAGGCGCAGCAGGGCCAGGATGTAGATCTTTACCGACTGCAGCAGGGCGTCCACCGGAGCGGACTCATTGGCGCCGTGCATGGGGCCGCCGAAAGCAGGCAGCACCAGGTCGTGGGACTCGGGGCCAAAGCTCACCGCATAGGGGAAGTGGCGGGCATAGGTGCCGCCGCCCATGGTGAAGGGCTTCTCGTTCTTGCCGGTGACCTCATTGTAGGTGTCAATGCAGGCCAGGATGGCGGGGGTGTCGGCCTCGATATAGAAGGGGTCGGCAGCCTCAATGTCCTCCAGGGCTGCGCCGTCGCCGATGGCTTCCTTCACTGCCTTGGTGAGGATATCGCCGTTGGTGGAGGTGGGGTAGCGGCTGTCCATGGTCTGGACCATCCGGCCGTTCTCCATATACATCCGGCCGCCAATGATGGTCAGCGGGCCGAAGGGGCCGTCCGAAGTGGCGATGCACAGGCCCTCGCCGGCGGTGGAGCTGTGGAGCTTCTGGATGGCTTCCAGGTACTTCCGCTCGGCCTCATTGCACAGGCCGTTGGCCAGCAGGTAATTCACCACCAGGCCGATGGCGTTGACGGTGCCGGCGGGGCTGGCAGCATGGCCCGACTTGCCCCAGCCGCGGATCCGGACCTTGCCGTTCTCGGGCTCCAGGGTAATGTTGGGAGCGTTTTTCAGGCCTGCCATGTCCACGTCCACCAGGGCGCTGGCGCGGTCGGGGACAGCGTTGTTGGCCACGCCGCCCTCAAATTCCAGGATCTTGCCATTGCATACAGGGCTCACCAGCTTTCCGCGGAAGTGGCCCTTTTCACCGTTGCACACCGGGAACTCGGCGTCAGGGGTGAAGCAGAACACAGGGGCCTTGTAGTGGGACAGATAGTACTCCACATCCCCCATGCCGGTCTCCTCGTTGGTGCCGGCCAGGGCGCGGATGGGGTACCGCAGCTGGACCCCCATCTCCTTGAGGAACTTCAGGGCATACAGGGTGGTCACCATGGGGCCCTTGTCGTCCATGACGCCGCGGCCCAGGATCCAGCCGTCCTGACGGCGCATGGTGAAGGGATCTGCATCCCAGCCTTCCCCTGCCGGCACCACGTCCACATGGCAGATGGTGGCCAGATACTTTTCGGGGTCTGCGCCGGGCAGCTCAGCATAGCCGATATAGCCCTCACAGTTGTGGGTGGCAAGACCCATCTTGTCGGCCAGCTCCAAGGCTTTGTCCAGGGCGGCCCGGGCGCCGGGGCCAAAGGGTGCCCCCTCGGCCGGGGCGGTCTCTACACTGTTGATGGCCACCAGAGAGGCGATGTCGTTGAGCAGCTGCTCCCGGTTGGCCTCAATGAAGGCGTCAATCTTTTGATTGAGTTCCTGATCCATAACAATCCATTCCTTTCTATACACAAAACCCCATGGGCGGTGTCCCCCGCCGGCGGGGCTTTGAGGCATACGAAAACTCAGACGGCGAACAGGGCGCTGAATACGCCCAGCAGCCCGGCGCTGGCCAGGCCGATGATGACCCCCGCCAGCAGCACGCCGCCCATGCAGGCGATCAGCACATCCTTGAACTTCATATCCAGAACCGAGCCGGCCAGGGTGCCGGTCCAGGCGCCGGTGCCGGGCAGGGGGATCCCCACAAAGATCAGCAGGGCCACGATCAGCCCCCGGCCGGCCTTGGCCTCCAGGGCCCGGCCCGCCTTTTCGCCCTTGACCACAAAGAATTTGCAGATGCCGCCGATCAGGGGCTTGTGATAGCCCCAGATCAGGAACTTGCGGGCGAACAGGTAGATGAAGGGCACCGGCAGCATATTGCCGATCACCGCGATCAGATAGACCGGCAGCGGGTCCAGCCCCAGGCCGAAGCCGATGGGGATGGCGCCCCGCAGCTCGAAGACCGGGACCATCGAGACGAAGAACACAAACAGGTACTTCTTCAGCATACAGCCTCCTTGAATCATTTGGCAGTCTTGGGAGAGGGCTTCAGCTTCTTCCATTCGATGACGAAGAAGAGGATGGTGCAGGTGGACGCAGAGATGCAGTCGCTGACCGGCTCTGCCACATACAGGCCCACCAGCTGGCTGGCCCCCAGCGCCCCGAAGATGCCGGGGATGATGAAGGACAGGGGCAGCAGCAGGATGACTTTCCGCAGCAGGGCGATGAACATGCTCAGCTTGGCCTCGCCCAGGCCCAGGAAGGTCTGCTGGCAGGCGTTCTGGGCGCCCATGAAGAAGTAGCCCAGCAGGTAAATCCGCAGGGGCGACATGCCCATCGAGATGATCTCGGCCTCGCTGGAGAACAGGCCCAGGAACAGCTGGGGTGCAATCTCCACCGCGGCCACCACCAGGGTGGTGACCCCCATGGACACCGACAGCATCACCAGGAAGGTCTTGCGGACCCGCTCCAGCTTCCGGGCGCCAAAGTTGTAGCCGATGAGGGGCTGGGCGCCCTGGCAGAAGCCCTGGATGGGCAGGTTGGCAATCTGGGCCACCGAGAACAGGATGCTCATGATGGCCACGGCGTTGTCTCCGCCGTACTTGGCGGCGCCGGTGTTGAAGGACAGCTGGATCAGGCACTCGGTGGCGGACATCAGGAAGGGCGAGACGCCCAAAGACAGCACCAGGGCCATGATGGCCTTGTCGGGGACCAGGTTTTCTTTGCGGATCCGCAGCACGCTCCGCTTGCCCAAAAAGAAGCAGAGCACCCAGATCATGCTGAGGGCCTGGCTGAGGATGGTGGCCACAGCGGCGCCCTGGACCCCCATGTTGAAGCCGTAGATGAACACCGGGTCCAGAATGATGTTGCTGATGGCGCCGATGCAGGTGGTGGCCATGCTGGTTTTGGCAAAGCCCTGGTTGGTGATGAAGGGGGTCATACCCAGGGTGAACTGGACAAAGATAGTGCCCAGCAGGTAAATCCGCAGGTAGGACATGGCGTAGGGCAGGGTGTTTTCACTGGCGCCGAAGGCCAGCAGCACCGGCTCGCCGAAGGCGGTGAACACCACGCTCAGCACCACGCTCAACACCACCAGCAGGGTGATGCAGTTGCCCAGAATCTTCTCGGCGGTCTTGTAGTCGCCGCGGCCCATGGCCACCGAGGCCCGGGGCGCGCCGCCCATGCCCACCAGGTTGGAGAAGGCGGTAATCAGCACAATGATGGGGTAAGTGACCCCCAGGCCCGCCAGGGCCAGGCTGCTGTTGCCGGGGATATGGCCCACGTAGATCCGGTCCACGATGTTGTACAGCATATTGACCAGCTGGGCCAGGGCGGTGGGCAGGGCCAGACTGAAGATCAGGGGCAGCAGGGGCGCTGTGCCCAGGCGCTGGTCCGCCGTCCCGCCAGAAGACTGCTTTTCATCCATGGTAATTGATATGCTCCTTTCCGCTTACAGATCAATATCCAGTTCCACCGGGCAATGGTCCGAGCCCATCACCTCGTTGTGGATCTCGGCTGCCTTCACCTTGTCGGCGATCCGGCTGGACACCAGGAAATAGTCGATCCGCCAGCCGGCGTTCCGGCTGCGGGCGTTGAACCGGTAGCTCCACCAGCTGTACTTCACCTCGTCGGGGTGCAGCAGCCGGAAGCTGTCTGCAAACCCCGATTCTAGCAGCCGGGTCATGGCGGCCCGCTCCTCGTCGGTGAAGCCGGCGTTCCGGCGGTTGGTGGCAGGGTTCTTGATATCGATCTCCTGATGGGCCACGTTCAGGTCCCCGCAGAGGATCACCGGCTTTTTGGCGTCCAGCTCCAGCAGGTACTGGCGGAACATCTCCTCCCACTCCATCCGGTAATCCAGCCGTTTGAGGCCGTCCTGGCTGTTGGGGGTGTAGCAGTTGACCAGATAAAATTCCGGGTATTCCAGGGTGATGACGCGGCCCTCCTGGTCGTGTGCCTCCTGGCCCACCCCCATGGTCACCGACAGGGGTTTCACTTTGCAATAGCAGGCGGTGCCTGAATAGCCCTTGCGCTGGGCCGAGCAGAAATACTCCTCATAGCCCTCGGGGTGGAAATCCGCCTGGCCCGGCTGCATCTTGGTTTCCTGCAGGCAGAAAACATCGGCATCCAGGGCCGCAAAGCTCTCGGCAAATCCATGGGACAGGCATGCGCGCAGGCCGTTGACATTCCAGCTGACTAGCTTCATACAGTCTTCCCTTTCTTGTTGCATCAAAACATTTCAAATGGGTGCGGTCATTCCAGATACTTGGTTTTCCAGATGCCGCTCTTGAACCGCCACACAAAGCAGATGGTGCGGCAGATCCAGTCGATGACCATGGCGATCCAGACGCCGATGGCGCCGTAGCCCATCTGGACGCCCAGCATATAGCTGAAGCCCAGGCGCCACACCGCCATGCTCAGCACCGACACAGTCATGGTGAATTTGACGTCGTTGGCAGCCCGCAGGGCATTGGGCAGCACAAAGCCCACCGGCCACAGCAGCAGGCCGCAGCCGCAGTGAATCCGCACCAGCAGGATGGCCAGCTCCATGGTCTCCCCCGACAGGGCATAAATCCCCACCAGCGGGCGCACAAACAGCAGGATGGCGCCGTTGAAGATGCCCATGGCGATGTAGCTCCACAGCAGCAGCCGCTTGGCATAATAGGCAGCCTGGTCGTTGTCCCGTGCGCCGATGCACCGGCCCACCACTGTGATCACGGCCAGGCAGATGGCATTGCCGGGGATGCAGCCCATGCTGTCCAGGTTGTTGGCCACCGCATTGGCCGCAATCTGCACGGTGCCGAACAGAGAGATCATGCTGACCAC
Organism: uncultured Faecalibacterium sp.; assembly: GCA_904394215.1. Lineage (GTDB taxonomy): Bacteria > Bacillota > Clostridia > Oscillospirales > Ruminococcaceae > Faecalibacterium. The sequence goes on along the minus strand of CAJFNF010000058.1, from coordinate 12,426 downwards.
AATGATCCGGCCCGCCTGGAACAGGCTGTTTTCAAAGGCCGAGGGGATGCCGATGCCCAGAATCCGCCTGGCCAGGGCGCCGTCCACCCGGAAGGTCATCCTGGCCTGCACCACATTGTCCTTGCGGCGGCAGGCGATCAGGATCAGAACCGCTGCCAGGGCGCGGCTGACCACGGTGGGCCAGGCCACGCCTTCCACATACATATTTAAACCAAAGATGCAGATGGCGTTGCCCACAATGTTGACGGCGTTCATCAGCAGGCTGACCTGCATCGAGATTTTGGAGTTGCCCATGCTGCGGAAGATGGCCGCGCCGGCATTGTACAACCCCAGAAACGGATAGCTCAGGGCCGTCACCTGCAGGTACCGGACGCCGGCGTCCAGCACGTCGTCCGCAATACTGCCATAAAACAGCCGCAGCATGGGCCGGGCCAGCACCCAGCAGAAGATCCCCAGTCCCAGGCCCAGCAGCAGGCTCAGCAGAACCAGCTGGCCGGCGCTGTCGTCGGTCTCCTTTTTGCGCAGAGCGCCCAGATACTGGCTGACCACCACCGCGCCGCCGGTGGCCAGGGCTGCCAGCAGGTTGATCACCAGGTTGTTGATCATGTCCACCAGGCTGACGCCCGAGATGGCTGCCTCACCGCACCGGGACACCATCATGGTATCCGCCATACCCACGGTGGTGGCCAGCAGCTGCTCGATCAGCAGCGGGACAATCAGCTTCACCAGCTCACTGGTGGTAAAAATGGGCGCTCCCGGCCCATTTTTCAGAATTTTGGGGGCTTTGCCCTCCACAATCTGTTCCATGAAATTTGACTTTCTCCTCTACTTCGCCGCCCCCGCAAAACCGGGCAAATTCCCTCCTGCGGGTGCAAAACGTACCTATTTATCATAACATAGCCCCGACGGAATGTAAAGCCTGAGCCCCGGCGCAAGCTCCCGAATGTACGCGATACAAGGACAGTTTCCCGCACAACCTGGGTATTTATGGCACCATGCACCGCTTTCCTTTGTGCGCTTTCACGAAAATACGCGGGGACGTGTTTTATTTCTCCCTTTTGTGGGGAAACTACTTGCAATTGCATGTGAAAAGTGGTATCTTGTATCCCAACGGGGTGTCTTGGATACAAGGCAGGCTGTCTGCACGCCTGCAAAGCCGGGCCCGGCGCCCCGTTCCCGAATCGCTATTATCTTCATTTACCTTCTTATCATTTACCCTGCCTGCCCGGAAGGGCAACAGCGGCGGCCCACCTGCACGGGCCGCCGTTTTGTTTGCTTTAAATCTTGTCATTTTGCACGAAAACACGTCTTTCGCCTTGGCAAAGATGTCCTCTCTACAGCTTGCGCAGCCGGTCGAATCCGTGTATAATACAGGCAGAGCAGGTTTTCCTGCTGCACCATCCGCCCCGGCAGGGCGGATGCCGGCCTGCACCAGAGGCCGGAAGGGGCTTTTCCAGGCCCCTGCATACCAAGTGCCGCATCAACGGGGAGTTGTGCTGCGGACGAAGGCGAAGTTTTCCCGCGGTGCACAGCCTGCATCCCGCTGCTGCATGGACTTGGGCGCGGGCCGCGGTTACGGCTGCGGCCCGATGTGAAGGCTGCCGGATTTCACGGCCCTCCTTTATGCGGTTTCATCGCATGGGGAGGGCCGTTTTCTGTCCTCCTCATCCTGGATTCAGAACAAGGAGGCATCGCCATGAATCCGAACACATCCAAATCCCTTCGAAACCTCACCTTCTATGCCCTGCTCATTGCCATGAGCATTGTATTCAGCCGGGCCCTCAGCATTTCCACCGGGTTCCTCCGGTTCAACCTGGGCAGCCTGCCGGTGATCCTGGCAGCAGTCCTGTTTGGGCCGGCAGCCGGTTTTGCAGTGGGGGCCATCGCCGATATCATCGGCGGCGTGCTGGCGGGCTACGCCATCAACCCCCTCATCACCCTGGGCGCCGGGGCCATCGGCCTGTTTGCCGGCATCGGCTGGCGCTGCCTGCCCCTTCGCCGGGACAGCCTCCGGCTGGCCGGCGGCATCCTGCTGGGCCACTTGGTGGGGTCTGTGATCCTCAATTCCCTGGCCCTGCGGCTGTTCTATGGCTACGCATGGAGTGTGCTGGCCGCACGCATCCCCAACGCCCTGATCCTCGCTGCGGCCGAATTTTTCCTGATGCGCGCCCTGCTGGCCAATCACAGCCTGATGGCGGCAGCCCGCGGCAATTTTACCGGGAGGCGTTCTGAATGAATTACGACCAAGCGCTGGCATACATCCACGCGGTCCACTGGCAGGGCCACAAGCCCGGCCTGGACCGGATCCGCACCCTGCTGGCCGCCCTGGGCGACCCCCACCAGAAGCTGCAGTTTGTCCACATTGCCGGCACCAACGGCAAGGGCAGCACCGCTGCCATGCTGGACAGCTGCCTGCGGGCCGCCGGGTACAAAGTGGGGCTGTTCACTTCCCCCTTCATCAACCGGTTCAACGAGCGGATCCAGGTCAACGGCACACCCATTCCCGACCAGGACCTGGTCCGGCTGGTGGAGCAGGTACAGCCTGCGGCCCAGGCCATGGAGGACGTGCCCACCGAGTTTGAACTGATCACCGCCCTGGGCATGCTCTACTTTGTCCAGCAGCACTGCGACATCGTGGTGCTGGAAGTGGGCCTGGGCGGCGCGCTGGACTCCACCAACATCATCCCGCCCCCGGCCTGTGCGGTCATCACTGCCCTGGGGATGGACCACGTCAAGGAGCTGGGCCCCACCCTGGCCGACATTGCCTCTGCCAAGGCCGGCATCATCAAGCCGGGCAGCCCGGTGGTCAGTTACGGCGGCGCCCCCGAGGCGGACAAAGTCATCGAGGACACCGCCCGGGCCCAGGGTGCGCCCCTGACGGTGGTGGATTTCAGCCGGCTGCATCTGCGCAGCGCCAGCCTGGACGGCCTGGTTTTTGACTTTGACGGACTGGAGGGGCTGACCCTTCCCTTCCTGGCCACCTACCAGTGCCGGAACGCTGCCGTCGCCATCACGGCTCTGCGGGCACTCCGCGGCCGGGGCTGGAACATTCCCGACCTGGCCATCCGCCAGGGTCTGGCCCAGGTCCGCTGGCCCGGCCGGTTTGAGCTGCTGCGCCGGGACCCGCCCTTCCTGCTGGACGGCAGCCACAATGCCCACGGCATGCGGGCCACGGTGGCCAGCCTCCGGGAGCGGTTCCCCGGGGAAAAGTTTGTATTCCTGATCAACATCATGGCGGACAAGGACTGGGACCAGATGCTCCAGCTCCTTCTGCCCCTGGCCAAATGCTTTGTGACGGTGACGGCCCCCAGCCCCCGGGCCATTCCGGCCCCGGATCTGGCGGCCCAAATCCAGGCCATGGGCGGCGTGGCCGAGCCCGCCGACACCATTCCGGAGGGCGTAGCCCGTGCCGACGCCCTGGCTGCCGGCGGCCCCGTGGCCGCCCTCGGCACCCTCTATTTCTCCGGCGACGTCCGGCGCGCTCTTACTTTTCTGGAAGAAAAGTAAGCAAAAAACTTTTACTGGGCAGCGGCGGCGACCGCGTCCAGTGGACGAAACAGGGAGCCGCCGCTGGCTGCGGAGCTGAGGCGCTGCCTGCGGTAGAAACAGCCGAAGCGGAGCAGGGGCAGTCGTCCAAATATGCAAGCGGGCCGCGTCCCGCGCAGTATATTTGGGCAACGACAACCCGGAGCCGCGCTCCGGTTTTTGCAAGCGCCCTCCGCTGCGCGCAGCAAAAACCGGCCAGGCGCAGGAGCAATGCCCCCACGGCAGAACAAGTTTGAACGGACGGTTCCCGCAGGCTACGAACCCATCTCAGCCCCCTTTTCCATTTTGGAACAAGGGGGCCTTTTCTTTCACACATCTCTGTGGTATGCTAGGGTTATCCTATGGAATCCTAAGAGAGGATACATCCATGCAACCTCTGGAACAGGAAGGAGAATCAACGCACTATGAAGTTCAGTGAAATGCCTTATGCACGCCCCGACATCGATGCCATTCTGGCCCGCTGTGCCCAGTTTGCCGCCGATGCCGCCGCGGCCGACACCGACGAGGCCCTGGTCAAGGTCTACTACGACCAGAGTGCAGCCATGGCCGATTATTCCACCGCCGCCAACCTGGCCAACATCCACTACACCTGCGACACCCGCGACGCCTACTGGCAGGGCGAGCAGGACTTTTTTGACGCCAACAGTCCCGCCGTGTCCAACGCCGTCACCGAGATCTACCGCGCCATCCTGGCCAACCCCCACGTGGACGCCCTGACCAGGGCCTACGGTTCCACCTGTGTGCCCGGCATGCGCAACGCGGTCCTGTCGGTGGACAGCCGCGTCACTGCCCTCCAGCAGGAAGCCAACACCATTTCCAGCCTCTACCAGCGCCTGTACGGCGGCGCGCTGGTGGAAATGGACGGCAAACAGCTCACCATCCCCCAGCTGGGCCCCTACAAGCAGAGTCTGGACCCCGCTGTCCGCCGGGCCGCCTTTGAGGCCGAGGCCAGCTACTTTGACGCCCACCGGGCCGAGTTTGACGAGCTCTACGAGCGCACCGTCAAGAACCTGAACCAGCAGGCCGTCATCCTGGGCTACAAGGATTACAGCGAGCTGTCCTACGCCCGGATGAACCGCATCGGCTACGGCCCCGAGGAGATCCGCGTCTTCCGGGACCAGGTGGCCCGGGACGTGGTGCCCCTGCTGGCCCAAGTGGTGGCCCGCCGGGCCAAGCGGGCCGGCATCGAAAAGCCCACCTTCGCCGACCTGAATGTGGCCTTCCCCGACGGCAACCCGGTCCCCGTCAAGGGCTACCAGGTCCGTATGGATGCCGCCCGGAAGATGTACCACGAGCTCAGCAGCGAGACCGCAGAGTTCATTGATTTCATGCAGGACAACGAGCTGTTCGATGTTCTCAGCCGGCCCGGCAAGGCCAACGGCGGCTATATGACCATCCTGCCCACCTACAAGGCTCCCTTCATCTTCGCCAACTGGAACGACACTGCCGGCGATGTGGACGTCCTGACCCACGAGGCCGGCCACGCCTTCGAGGGCTATCTGGCCGCCCGGGATGAGTCCATCCCCGAGGACCTGAAGTGCCCCAGCATGGAGAGCGCCGAGATCCACTCCATGTCCATGGAGTTCCTCACCGCCCCCTGGCATCACCTGCTCTTCGGCAAGGACACCCCCAAATATGCCCTGACCCACGCTGAGGAGAGCCTCATCTTCCTGTCCTACGGCTGCGAGGTGGACGAGTTCCAGCACATCATGTACCAGCACCCCAACCTGACCCCCGACCAGCGGAATGATGTCTGGCTCAAGCTGGAGCACAAATACCGCCCCTGGATCGACTTCGACGGCCTGCCCTTCTATGGCCGCGGCGCCGGCTGGCAGCGGCAGCTCCACATCTACGAGTGCCCCTTCTATTATATCGACTACTGCCTGTCCACCATGGCCGCCCTCCAGTTCTTCCTGCTCAACGAGGCCGACCACGCCGACGCCTGGCAGCGGTACCTCCGTCTGTGCCGCAAGGGCGGCACCGCCAGCTACACCGAGCTGTGCCAGACCGCCGGCCTCAAGACTCCCTTTGAGGAGGGCAGCGTCAAGGCCATCGCCCAGCCTGTGGCCCAGTGGATCGCAGAGCACCAGGTCTGATTTGAAAACGATTTGTAATATCCTGTAAATTATTTACAATCAGGCAGCACAAGGCCCCCGCCTGCACCGTGTCGCGCGGTGTTTGGCGGGGGCCTTTTTGCCTGACGTGTGGATTCAGGAAGGTTTTTTGCAGATCTTGCAGGAGATCGGGAAAGTGATGTACGTTACTGGACGTTGGTCAGCTCAGCCAGCTTGTGGAAGATCTCGGTGTTGTCGAAAGCGCCGGTGAACTTCTCAGAGCCCACGCCCTGGGCATAGATATTGACAGGGGCGCCGGTGTGAGCCCAGGTGGTGTGGCTCATGCCCGACTTGTGGTTCAGGATGTGGCAGATGGCAGCGGAGAAGGGCTGGTAGGTGCCGTAGAGTTCGTAGTCTTTCTGGGTCATCTTGCTCTGGCTAGAAGAACCCACCGTCATGCTGCGCTCATAGGCATCCCGCAGCTGGTCCAGCTCGTAGTCGGTGAGGATCAGGTTCTCATACTCGGGGTTGGAGGCGTCGGGGTCGCTGGCAGTGATCAGGCCGAAGCTGTTCTTCACATCGGCCAGGGCAGTCTCAAAGGAAGCGCCCACTGCCCGCAGCTTGTCGATGTGCTCACTGTCGAACTTGACGAAGGAGGTGGTCTGCTTGGTCAGGTTGGTCAGGAAGGTGTCATAGTTGGTGGTGGCGTAGCCGATGGTCATGCCGCCGGTCTCGTGGTCAGCGGTCACCAGGATCAGGGTCTCGTTGGGATGCTGGTTGTAGAAGTCCACAGCCACCTGGACGGCGTTGCTCATCTCCAGCACGTCGTGGATGGAGGAAGCGGCGTCGTTGGCGTGGCAGGCCCAGTCGATCTTGCCGCTCTCGGTCATCATGAAGAAGCCGTTGTCGTTGTCCAGCAGCTCGATGCCCTTGCGGACGTAGTCGGACAGCTGCCACTCACCGGCAGGTGCGTCGATGGAGTAGTTCATGGCGGCAGCGTCGGCACGATGCTCTGCAATCACCAGGGTCTTGCCTGCGCCGGCCTTCAGGGCCTCGGCGCCGGCCTGGGTGGTCACCAGGTTGTAGCCTGCTGCAATGGCCACGTCGTAGTTGGAAGCCTTGGTGCCGTCGTTGTAGGGCTTCTCGAAGTCGCCGCCGGCGAAGTACTCAAAGCCGCTGTTGGCCAGCTCCACGCCGATGTCGTAGTAGTTGCTGCGGCTGGGCTGGTGTGCATAGAAGGCGGCGGGGGTGGCGTGGTCGATGTTGACGGTGGTGATGACGCCCACCTTGTAGCCCAGCTGCTTGTGCAGCTTTTCGGCGATGGTCTCATAGGGCACGTCGCGGGTCCAGGGGCACATATTGATGACGCCCGACTCGGTCTTGTTGCCGGTGGCAATGGAGGTTGCGGTGGAAGCAGAGTCGGGGCAGAAGGAGGTGGAATCGTAGGTGGTCACGCTGCCGGTGTAGGGGAACTGCATGAAGCTCAGCTCAGCCCCGGTCACAGCGCCGTTGTTCTCCACAGTGCCTTTATAGAAGGAGGCGGACTGGATCTGGGGCAGGCCCATACCGTCGCCGATGAACAGGAAGATGTACTTGGGCTTTTTGACCAGGAAGTCCAGCAGGCCGTTCTCTTCGGCTGCAGAGGTATCAGCGGGGGCGGCAGCATTGGCCACTGCGGCGTTGGCAGCCACCAGGCTGGCCACCGAAGCGGCTGCGCCTGCCTTCAGGAAGCTGCGGCGGGACAATTTGAAATTCTTCATACCAATTTCCTTTCTCTCTTCAGCATACACCCAATATGCGGCGGGCCCTCGGGCCCGTTGGTTTTTTGTCTTGGGACGCTTCTATTGTAGCCGGGGCCCGGCGGCGGCGAAACCATGTCCAGGCAAAGCTTTGGTAAAAAGTAACAGCCTGCTTCCGGCGGTAATGTAAAAAGGCCGTTTGGGATGTAAAATTCACATACATACGCGTTCCCGCGGTGTCCATCCAATCCAAAAACATTTCTGAATTCATGGAAATTCTAAGCAATCCGACAAATTCCTTTTGGATTTCCCTCAAATGATTGAAATGTTCACATGGACGTGTTATTCTGTATGATATCGAACCATATAATCCAGGCTGTTTCTGCCCGGATTGCGTTCGAGACGACAGACAACACTTCATTTATTATATGGTAAAGCAATGAAAGAACTCATGAAACGTTTGAACCTCGGCCTCGACATTGGTTCCACCACCGTCAAGGCCGTCCTGACCGATCGGCAGACCGGTCAGATTTTGTTCCGCCGCTACCAGCGCCACCACGCCGAGCAGCGGCGGACCCTCTGTGACCTGCTGAGCGCCATCTGCGAGAAGTTCGCCGGGCTGCCCATGCGGATCGCAGTCTGCGGCTCGGGCGGCCGTCCCCTGGCCGACCAGATGAAGGTCTGCTATGTCCAGGAAGTGGTGGCCAACGGCGCCGCCGTCCGTGCCCTCTACCCCAAAGCCCGCACCGCCGTGGAGCTGGGCGGCCAGGATGCCAAGGTCATCTTCTTCCGGGAAGAAAAGGACGGCACCCTCACCACCTCGGACATGCGGATGAACGGCAGCTGCGCCGGCGGCACCGGCGCCTTCATTGACGAGATCGCCGCCCTGCTGCGGGTGCCCTCCGAGAAGTTTGAGGCTCTGGCCGCCCAGGGCAAGCAGGTCTACAGCATTTCGGGCCGCTGCGGCGTTTTCGCCAAGACCGATATCCAGACCCTGCTGAACCAGGGCGCCAGCCGGGCCGACATCGCCCTGTCCGCCTTCCACGCCATCGCCAAGCAGACCATCGGCGGCCTGGCCCAGGGCCTGGAAATGACCCCGCCGGTTATCTTTGAGGGCGGCCCCCTCACCTACAACCCCACCCTGATCCAGGTCTTTGCCCAGCGTCTGGGCCTCACCGAAGACCAGGTGATCCGCCCCGACAACGCCGACACCATTGTGGCCCTGGGCGCTGCCCTGGCCATGGATGAGCTGTATCCCCTGCCCACCGGCCGGGCTGCCCCCATCACCCCCGAGGTTGCCCTTGAGCGGCTGTCTTCTGCCACCGAAGTGGTGGAGCAGCACACCGCCGAGCGGTATTTCGCCAGCGATGCCGAGCGGGATGCCTGGAAAGCCAGCCACACCCTGCCCCAGCTGAAAGAGCCCGTGACCCAGCCGGGGGATACCCTGCGGGTCTACATCGGCGTGGACGCCGGCAGCACCACCGGCAAGCTGGTGCTGATGGACGAAAATGAGAACGTGCTGGACCGCTTCTACGCCAGCAACCGGGGCGACCCCATCGAAGTGATTCGCCACGGCCTCCAAACGCTCTACAAAAAGTACAGTGAGCGCGGCGTAAAACTGGAAGTTTTGGGTTTTGGCACCACCGGCTACGGCGAAGTGATGTTGAGCAAGGCATTCGGCGGCGACTACCACACGGTGGAGACGGTGGCCCATGCTTCCGCCGCCTGCCACTACCTGCCCGACGTCACCTTCCTGCTGGACATCGGCGGCCAGGACATGAAGGCCATCTGGATCAAGGACGGCGTGGTCACCAACATGCTGCTGAACGAGGCCTGCTCCTCGGGCTGCGGCTCCTTCCTGGAGGAGTTCGCCGCCGGCCTGGGGATCCCGGTGGACCAGATCGCCGACGCAGCCTTCCGGGCTGACGCCCCCGCCGAGCTGGGCAGCCGCTGCACCGTCTTTATGAACAGCAGCATCATCACCGAGCAGAAAAACGGCCGCACCCCCGACGACATTATGGCGGGCCTGTGCCGCTCCATCATCAAGAACGTCTTTACCAAGGTGGTCCGTATCCCCAACACCGATGTGCTGGGCAGCCGGATCGTGGTCCAGGGCGGTACCTTTAAGAACGATGCCGTCCTCCGGGCCCTGGAACAGTACCTGGGCCGCACGGTGACCCGTGCTCCCTACCCCGGCGAGATGGGCGCCATCGGCGCCGCCCTGCTGACCAAGCGTCAGGCCGAGGCCAACGGCAACCCCGCCAGCCACTTCATCGGCTGGGAGGCCCTGGACACCTTTACTTATACCCAGAGCCAGAATGTGCCCTGCCCCTTCTGCCAGAACCACTGCAACCGCACCATCATCCAGTTCCCCACCGGCGAAAGCTTTGTCACCGGCAACCGGTGCGAGCGGGGCGAGATCCTGGGCGATCCCAGGGACAGCAGCGTCCAGGCCAAGGTCCGTCAGACCAACCAGGCCATGCAGAGCATCCCCAACCTGTTCGCCCTGCGGGAAAAGCTGCTGTTCACCGACTACGACGCCCCTGCCCTGGCCCCCGACCGGGGCATCACCATCGGCATTCCCCGGGTCCTCTCCTTCTGGGAAACCATGCCCTTCTGGAACGCCTTCCTGCGGAGCCTGGGCTTCAAGATCCAGCTGTCGGGCAAGAGCACCCGTCCCCTCTACGAAGAGGGCCTGTCGGCTGTGACCTCCGACACCGTCTGCTTCCCCGCCAAGCTGGTCCACGGCCACATCCGGGACCTGGCCAAGCGGAAGGTGGACCGGATCTTCATGCCCTCCATCACCACCGTCCAGCCCGAGGGCACCGCTTCCACCAGCGAGTCCATGTGCGCGGTGGTCAAGGGTTATCCCATCGTCATCCGCAACTCGGACAACCCCGAGCACCGCTGGGGCATCCCCTTTGACGCCCCCCTGTTCCACTGGCACCACCACTCTGACCGGGACCGCCAGCTCACCGACTACATGGCCGATACCTTCGGCATCGACAAGGAGCTGACCCGCAAGGCCATTGCCCTGGGCGATGCAGCCCAGGCCAGCTTCTCGGACCAGCTGAAAGCCGCCGGCCAGGCTGTGCTGGACCGCTGCCACGCCGAGAACAGCTATGCGGTGGTGCTGTCCAGTCGTCCCTACCAGAACGACGAGCTGGTGAACCATGCCCTGCCCGACCTGTTTGTCAGCCTGGGGATCCTGGTGCTGACCAACGACTCCCTGCCCGACATCAACAAGGTGGACCTGTCCCGGAGCCGTCTGGATATCGTCAACAACTACCATGCCCGGATGCTGGCCTCGGCTGTGCTGGCCGCCCAGGACGAGTGCCTGGAATATGTCCAGATCGTCAGCTTCGGCTGCGGCCACGACGCCTACCTGTCGGATGAGATCACCCGGATGATGCACGAGATCTCGGGCAAGAGCCCCCTGATCCTGAAGCTGGACGAGAGCGATGCCCAGGGCTCCCTGCGGATCCGGGTCCGGTCCTTCATCGAGACCGCCGCCATCCGGCGGGCCCGCGGCATCCATCCCGTCATCCACAACCTGCCCGACCCCTATCCCGTCAAGTTCACCAAGCAGGACATCCAGGAGCGTGTGGTGCTGGTGCCCAACACCTCCCACGCCTTCTGCCGGGTCATGTCGGCAGCCTTTGCCGCCCAGCACGTCCGGGCAGTGCCCCTGGCCATCGGCCGGGAGGACGCCATCCGGCTGGGCAAGCAGTATGTCCACAACGACATCTGCTTCCCCGCCCAGATCGTCATCGGCGAGATCCTGTCCGCCCTCCGCAGCGGCAAGTATGACCTGGACCACACCGCTGTGGCCATGGCCAAGTACATCGGCGACTGCCGTCTGACCCATTACAGTGCCCTGCTGCGCAAGGCCATGGACGATGCCGGCTTCGCCCAGATCCCCATCCTGACCAACGACGACAAGGACAGCCACAACATGCACCCCGGGTTCAAGATGAACCTGAATTCCAGCTTCAACCTGGTGTTCTCGCTGCCCATGATCGACGTGATGGAAGAGCTGCTGCGGAAGATCCGCCCCTATGAGACGGTGCCCGGCGCCGCCCAGAAAGCCTTTGACCAGGGCATGGACGCCATTGTGGACGGCATGACCGCCCACGGCATCCCCGGCCTGAAGAAGGGCTTTGAGAAGGCCATCGACCTGATGAAGAACGTGCCCTATGACCGGTCCAACCCCCGGCCCACCGTTCTGATTGTGGGCGAATATCTGCTGAACTTCCACCCCGGCGCCAACCATGACATCGAGAAGTATCTGGAAGCCAACGGCTTCGAAATCATCGAGGCCCGGATGACCGACGTCATCCGCAAGACCTACTTCTACATGGACGCCCAGATCAAGGAATACCACATCCACAAGCCCCTGGGCGAAAAGATCTGGTACCGCACCGCCGACGAGGTGTTCAACGCCGCCCATGCCCTCACCGATTCCATTGCCAAGCGGCATCCCCTCTATCACCGGGCTGCCCGGATGCAGGACATTGTCCGGGCCAGCGACCCCATCATCCATCACACCTTTGATGCCGGTGAGGGCGTCCTGATTCCCGCCGAGATCCTGCACCACGCCAAAGAAGGCTGCCGCAGCTTCATCATCCTCCAGCCCTTCGGCTGCCTGCCCAACCATGTGGTGGGCCGCGGCGTGGCCAAGCGCCTGAAGGAGATGTATCCTGACGCCCAGATCCTGCCCCTGGACTACGATCCCGACGTCAGCTTCGCCAACCTGGAGAACCGCCTGCAGATGCTGATCATGACCGAAAAGGCCAAGCACCAGGCCGCCGCACAGAAGAATGACGACCACACCATGACGCCGCCGGCCTCCCCGGCTGCGCCGGCGTCCACCACCCAGCGGGAAAAGAGCAAACCTGTTGCCCGCCGGGGCGGCCGCACCGCCGCCGTGGTCCCGGCCCAGTCCTGAGCCGTCGACTGCACAAGAAAAAGGAGCCGCATCCCGAAGGTGAACTGCACCCCATTTGTTAGACAGTATGGTATACTGAAAACAAATGGGGTGTTTTATTGTGCCAAAAGGGAAACCAAACAAGAGATATACACCGGAA
>CAJFNF010000057.1 GCA_904394215.1 uncultured Faecalibacterium sp. | reverse complement strand
TGGCTCCGCTCTCGCTTCGCCAGGCCAGTCTTTGATTCGTTTATTCCACCCCTTGCAGGCTTCTTTTTTGTACTGTCCGCACAATATGGGGCGGTTCAGATCCGCCGCACAGAGAGGCCCTTTGTTTTGGTTACTGCAGGAAGGAAACCGAGAGGACCACCACGCCCAGAACCACCAGGATCACACCGGTGGCACGGTTCAGGGTGACGGGATCCGCCTTGTTGGCGAACACTGCTGCCACCCGGGCCCAGAGGAAGGTGAAAATCACACAGAGGATGAACACCAGCCCATCCGGGTGCCCTGCAATAGCAAAGTGGGAAAGCGCCCCTGTAAAGGCGGTAAAAGTCATGATAAATACGCTGGTGCCCACAGCGGTTTTCAGCTCATAGCCCAGCACACTGGTCAAAATCAGCAGCATCATCATACCGCCGCCAGCCCCCATAAAGCCGCAGATGAAGCCGATCACCACGCCGCTCACCAGGGCCTCAATGGCCCGGCGCCGGGGCGTCACCTTGTCCATCGACTCCCGGGTGGTCATCACCGGCATCACCAGGAACTTGATGCCCAGCAGGAAGGTCATAAACACCGAGAAGTTCCCGATGGTGGCCGACGGAATCAGGCTGGACACAAAACTGCCCACCACCGTGAAGACCAGAACGCTGACCATCATAATCAGGCCGTTGCGGATATCCAGGTTCTTGTGCTTCCCGTAAGTATAGGCGGACACGGCGCTGGCCAGAACATCCGACGAAAGGGCAATGCCCACTGCCATGTAGGAATCCATGTGCAGAAAGGTCACCAGCATCGGCGTAATGACGGCAGCTGCGCTCATGCCGGCAAAACCTGTGCCCAGGCCCGCTCCCATGCCGGCAAAAAAGGTAACCAGTACCACTTCGAGCAAGTTCATCTTTTTATTTCCTCGTTATTTCGCTGTTTTTCAGAGATACATGTCTGTATCTTTTCATTTTGGCCCCCAGCATAACACGCAGGACTGGGAAAGTCAACCAATCTTCACATATTTTTATTGGTTAAAACGCTGGACGGCATCTGTTCCAGCAGAAGCAGCGAATACTCATAGAGGAACAAAAGTTTGGGGTCCTTGAGGAAGGGGCCCACCAGTTTTTCCATCTGTTCCAGGCGATAAAACAGGGTGGTTTTGTGGATGAAAAGGGCGGCGCTGGCCGCCGTGGTATTGCGGTTGTGGGCAAAATATTGCTGCAGGGTGGTGATGTACTCGGTGCCGTGGGTGCAGTCATGTTCCCAAAGCCGGCGGATGTGGGGATGGATACACCCCTCAATCTCCTGGATGGTGTGATTCCGCAGGAAGGCAGCCAGCGGGAGTACTTCCTCGTAACGGGAGACCACATCTCCTTTGGGGGTGCGGCCCTCGGCGCAGCGGAGCATGGTCTGGACCACCGCCCGGGTCTGGACATGGGCCCCGGGCACCTTTAATAAGGAGTGGAAGGGCATGCTGACTGCCAAATAAAACTGGTGGTAGGCCAGCCAGTGCCGCAGCTTGACCATCTGGCCTGTTTCGTCCCGATCCAGCAGACCGGCGGGACACAACAGCAGAATGCTGTCCCGGGCAGAACAGCTCAGACTGTCCGGCAGCAGGTCAGCGGCCTGCCGCAGCAGCTGTTCATGCCGCAGGTTGGAAAACAGGGAGGCCTCGGGGCAGATCAGGCAGCCCAGCCGGTAGCTAGGGCTGGGTTTCCAGCCGGTTTGACGCAGGCGCTGCAGAATCAAATCCTCCTGGGAGATCTCCCCTTCCACCAGCTCGCGCAGGATGCGGGACTGGGTGGGCTGCAGGGGCCCGGGGGTGGCATATTCCCCTTTCTGCAGTTCCACCGACAAGGCCTGTCCCAGAACAGTCCAGGCCTCCAGCCGGGCCTTGTCCGGCTGCTGATCCGTCCGCAGAAACAAATAACCCGCCATCTGGCCATGGATGGACAAGGCACAGAAGATCTCCCACAATCCGCAAGAGGCATTGTAAATGCAAAAGGCCTCCCGGGATTTTTGCAGCCGCTCACTGATCCCCTTGCTCTGCATTTCTTCCACAATTTCGGGGCGCATAATCCGGCGCTGGGAAGACTGGACCACAAAGACCCCATCATTTTTATGGGGCGCTGTGGTCATCATCATGGTATAGGCCGCATCACAGACTGTAAAGGATTCCTGCAGGAAGCCGGCGGCTGCCTGTACCAGGGCTTCCATCCCTTCTGCGGTGGCCAGCTGCTCCAGCAGCATCTGCCGGAATTCATCGATTTTGTTCACGCATATCACTTCCTTTTCTTCTCTTCTACAAATATAGCACAAACCCCCTGAAAAATCCGGGTATTTTGCGGAATTTATCCGATGATTTTAGAAAAAATTATCGTTATACTATTAACAAACGAAGGGATGCGAGCATCCCGAGGCTATGTATTTGGGTACATCAGAAAAGGAGCAATCAAGATGAAAAAGATCAGTCGTAAAGGCTTCCTGAAGCTGACTGCTGCGGCTGCCATGGGCGGCCTCACTGCAGGTGCTCTGGCTGCCTGTGAGTCTGCCAGCACTGCGGCCAGCGCAAGCAGCGCTGCCGGCGGCTACACCGCAGGCACTTACACTGCCACCGCACAGGGCATCAACGGCGACGTCACCGTCACCATGACCTTTGATGCAGAGAAGATCACCGAGGTAGTGATCGACGCTTCCGGCGAGACCGAGAGCATCGGCGGCGCAGCTGCCGAGCAGCTGACCACCGCCATTATGGACGCACAGTCCAGCGAGGTGGATGCTGTGGCAGGCGCCACCATCACTTCCAACGCCATCAAGGAGGCGGCCGGCAAGTGCATTGCCCAGGCCAAGGGCGTGGATCCCGAGAGCGTCACCGTCCAGACCGAGACCATCAACTGGCGGACTCCTCCGGAGCCCATCGCTGAGGAGAACATCACCAACACCCTGGAAGCAGACGTGGTGGTCATCGGCTTTGGCCAGGCTGGTCTGGCCTGCGCCCGTGCAGCCATCGAGGGCGGCGCTTCGGTCATCGTCATCGAGAAGATGGACGAGGAGAACCACGCCTGGACCGGCTGCGACTTTGGCCACATCAACTCCCAGTGGCTGAAGGAGCAGGGCATCCCCGAGGTTGACCCGGTGGAAGTCCTGAATGACTGGCAGCTGCGCGGCTGCAACATGTCCAACCCCACCCTGGTCATGAAGTACCTGAAGAACTGCGGTGACACCTTCGACTGGTTCATCAGCCTGGCTTCCGAGGAGAACAAAAAGCAGCTGCGGGCTTTCCACAATCCCTACCCCACCAACTTCAAGGGTGAGCTGGCCGGCCAGAAGTTCTGGAACGGAACCGCTCAGTTCCCTGGCATCTTCTTCGAGGGCACCTACACCGTCACCGAGCACAGCAAGGTGGTGGCCCAGTACATCGTGGACAAGGGCGCTCAGATCTTCTACAGCAACGATGCCCAGTACCTGGAAAAGGATGATTCCGGCCGTGTGACCGGCGTCATCGTCAAGACCCCCGACGGCTACGTCCGCTACAACGGCACCAAGGGCGTGGTTCTGGCAGCCGGCGACTTCTCCGCCGATGCCGAGATGGTGGACGAGCTGTGCCCCAACATCAATGCCCTGAACTTCACCGGCGACGGCAAAAAGATCACCGGCATGGACCGGGACGGCAAGGGCATCAAGATGGGTGTCTGGGCCGGCGGCAAGCTGGAGCCGGGCCCCCTGTCCACCATGGGCGGCACCTTCTTCTTCCCCAGCGGACTGATCGGTTCCTGCGGCAACCTGTGGCTGGACAACGACTGCAACCGTTTCTGCAATGAGGGCTTCGGCGACCCCGTCTTTGCAGGCGCTGAGGCTGCCCGCCACAAGGGCACCATCTACAGCATCTTCGACGCCGACATTTACCAGCAGCTGGAGTCCTTCCCTGCCGGCCACGGCTCCGCCTTCGTTAACGATCCCACCTATAAGGCAAGCCTGGAGCAGGCTCTGGCCGACGCTTACGCAGCCGGCCCCGACGGTGTGGACGAGAGCCTGACCACCACCGGCGGCACCATCCATCTGTACGCTGCAGACACCCTGGATCAGCTGGCTGATTACCTGGGCCTGTCCGGTGAGAAGAAGGACAACTTCCTGGCTTCCATCGAGAACTACAACGCCAAGTGCGCTGCCGGCTACGATGATGACTTCGGCAAGGATCCCAGCGTCCTGTTCCCTGTCCAGAAGGCCCCCTATTACGGCTTTACCAAGGACATCTATGCAGGCTATGAGTTCCTGTGCACCACCGGCGGCCTGTGGACCGACAACAACCAGAACGTCTACGACGAGCATCTGGATGTGATCCCCGGCCTCTACGCCACCGGCAACTGCTGCGGCCGCCGCTTCGGCGTCCAGTACAGCACCCCCATTGCCGGCGTCAGCGTCGGCATGGCGCAGACCCTGGGCCGCGAGCTGGGCAAATATCTGGCTGCGCTCTAATCTGTCAGCGCATCTTTCATCTGTATTTCACGCATCTGCGTGAAAACAGGCTTTGATACAGCGAGAGGGCTTCCCGGAAACGGGAGGCCCTCTTTTTCTTTTGCCTCAGCGCAGGTTGTTGAGCCCGGCCCGGCGGATGATGGAAGGATAATTTTTGTAGGCGATGTCCAGGTCCACTTTGGTGCCGATGCCCGGCAGGGTGCCGGTGCTGCTGTACTGCCACATGCCATAGGGCAGCGGCACTTTGCCCGGGGTCTTGTTGTAGGCCGCCACCCAGATATCATAGGCCTTCAGCTTGGTGCTGTCCACATAGCTGGTCAGCCAGTTGCGGCTGCAGTAGAGGCCGGTATAATAGCCTGCATTCTCCAGCTCGTCACAGAAAGACTTGACCACATCCGTCCGCTGCTTCACCGTCATATTTTTGGTGGCGGTGTTGTATTCCTGATCGAACCAGACCGGGTACTCCAGCTGTTTGTCCCGAATCACTGCCAGGCAGGCCCGGGCTTCTTCCCTGGCCGCGGTGCGGTCATTGGCATAACTGTACCAGTAGACGCCCACCGGCAGGTCCGCCGCCTTGCAGCCAGCGTAGTTTTCCCGGAACTGGGAGTCCTCCTGGCTGCTGGACCGGCCCAGACCGGCCCGCAGGATCACAAAAGAGACCTGCCCCGACTCTTTCAGCCGCTTCCAGTCCACCGTGCTCTGCCATTTCGAGACATCACAGCCTTTCCTTTCTGCCATCTCACTCACCTCCTGTTCTGTTGCAGCGCTGCCCCCTGGGGCAGCGCATCCTGTTTCATCCTATGACGTCTCCTCCCTCTTATGCCACAACAAAAAGCCCCGCCCGGCTGAACACCGGACGGGGGCTCTCAAATATGGGAAGTGAGTCTTTTGTTTTCCTTTACCAGACGCTGATCACCTGCTGCATGCCCAGGCTGACCGCCGCAATGGCAATCCAGCAGCACAGACCCATCAGGATGGGTTTGCCGCCGGTGCGCACCAGCTTTACCAGGTCGGTATTGAGGCCGATGGCACCCATGGCCATGATGATAAAGAACTTGGACAGCTCCTTGAAGGGCTGGAATACGGATGCATCCACCCCTGCAGTGGTGGCAACGGTGGTAATCACCGAGGCCAGCACAAAGAACAGGATGAAGAAGGGGAACACCTTTTTCAGAGAGAAGCTGCTCTCCTGGCTGCCGCCAGCCCGCTTGTCCTTGGCGGTGCGCCAGATGGCCAGCACTAGGGTGATGGGGATGATGGCCAGGGTCCGGGTCAGCTTGACGATGGTGGCCTGATCCAGGGTGTTGGCGCCGGGATGCATCCCATCCCAGGCAGCCGCGGTGGCGGTGACCGACGAAGTGTCGTTGACGGCGGTGCCTGCAAACAGGCCGAAGCCCTCATTGGTCAGGCCCAGCATGCTGCCCAGGGTGGGGAAGGTCAGGGCCGCAATGATGTTGAACAGGAAGATCACCGAGATGGCCTGGGCGATTTCATCGTCGTCGGCGTCAATGACCGGGGCCGTAGCGGCGATGGCCGAACCGCCGCAGATGGAAGAGCCCACGCCCACCAGGGTGGAGATGTTGGTGGGGATCCGCATCAGCTTGTGGAGAATGAACGACACAATCAGAGAAGTGGAGATGGTGGACAGGATGACCGGCAGCGAGGTGGCGCCCACCCGGGCAATCTCGGACAGGTTGAGGCCAAAGCCCAGCAGAATCACCGCATACTGCAGGATTTTCTTGGAGGTGTAGGCGATGCCCGCCTGTGCAGCGCCTTTCTCACGGTAGAACAGGGTGATCACCATTCCAATCAGGATGGCGAACACCGAACCGCCCACCACCGGAAATGCTTTGCCCAGCAGCCAGCAGGGCACGGCCAGCACCAGGCACAGCAGCACGCCGGGAGCCAGTTCTTTGGTTTTTGTCATAAGATTCCTTCCTTTCCAATCAATGGCGAAAATCAGCGGCTCCCAATATACTCCCTTTTTTGCATTATGTAAAATGATGCTTCTTTATTTTTCCATAATGTTTTATTATAATAGATTGGAAAGGAGGATGCGGTTATGCTGGATTTTCGCGTCGAGACCTTTTTGACGGTCTGCGAAACCATGAACTTTACCCGGGCGGCCGAGCTGCTCCACATCACCCAGCCGGCGGTGTCCCAGCACATCCACGCCCTGGAAGCCCAATACGGCACCCGCCTGTTTGTATATGAGGGCAAGCAGCTCCGCCTCACCGAGAGCGGGGAGCTGTTTTTGCAGACTGCCGCCACCATGCGCCACGATGTCCGCCGGTTACAGGAGGCGCTGCACCAGATGGATTCCCGCCGCCATCTGCGGTTTGGGGCTACCCTGAGCATCGGGGAATACATCCTGCCCGGTCCCCTGCTGCGGCTCCTGCAGGAGGACCCGGCTTTGCAGCTGCGGATGATTACCGCCAACACCCAGGAGCTTTTCCGGCTGATGGACCAGGGGGAGCTGGATTTTGCCATCGTGGAGGGCAGCTTTGACCAGCAGGTGTACGAGGGTCTGGTCTACTGCACCCAGCGGTTTATTCCGGTGGCTGCCCCGGACTATCTTTTTTCCGGGCCGGTGCACCGGATGGCCGACCTGCTGGAGGCCCGCCTGCTGGTGCGGGAGCCGGGCTCCGGCACCCGCGGGGTGCTGGAACAGGCTCTGGAAGCCCAGAATCTCAACATCCACAGTTTCCGCTATCTCACCGAACTGGGCAGTTTGAACCTGATCAAATCCCTGGTCTGTGCCGGGGCCGGCATCTCTTTCTTTTATCAGCCGGTGGTCCAGGCCGAGCTGGACCAGGGCCGCCTGGTGGAAATCCCCCTGGAGGACGGCGAAATACGCCACGACTTCACATTTTTATGGCGGCGGGGCAGCGCCTTTGCCCCTTATTACCGGGAGATGTTCCGGCTGTTGCAGTCATGAGACAACACAATCCCCCGTCCCCTGTTCATCGCAGGAGGCGGGGGATTTTTAGAATAACAGGGTGCGCAGCCGGATCCTTGCGAATCAGCCCGCAAACTTGACGTTGATTTCTCCATTGCCCACGTGGAACTGGAGCTTCTTGTCGCCCCATTTCCGGGCACTGCTGGGCAGCAGGTTGCGGCCCACATCCACCGAGGTGCGGATGTTGTACTCACCCGCCTGGCCGATCAGGGTTCCCTCAATGCTGCCATTTTCCACCTGGCATTCGTATTGATCCACCTGGGTGTCTTCCAGCGCTATGATGCCATTGTCCAGCGATACATCCAGCCGGGTGGCTGTGGTATCCGATACCGTCACCATGCCATTGTTCACGGTGGCTTTAATCTGATCGGAGGTCAGGCCGCTGAACTGGACCATGGCGTTGGAACTTCTCCACATCCGGACAGAATCCGCCGCCACATCCAGCACCGCTACGGTGCTGTCGTCGGCCTCGATTTCGATGCTTGCATACTCTTTTTCGGGCAGGGTAATGACGGTGGTGTAGGTCAGGTCTGCATCGATTTCTGTCCTGTTGCTCTGGATTCTCAGGGTGGAGTCTCCCTCCGAAATCCGGTAGTTTTGACTGTACTTAGGCTCCATATAAGACACCTGGACCCGGTCCACGTTCCCCGTCTCAATTCGGAGCGAGGCGTCCTTCTCATCGATTTTGATTTTGTCCACCTCTGATTCGGCGGTGTAGGTTTTCTGGACCAGGCCCGCTCTCCGGGCCTCGCTGACGTTGGCCGAATTTTCTGCGTGCGTAGCCAGGCCCTCTGCAATCTGCACCAGGTCTGCCTGGTCCACTACTTTTTCCGCCACCTGGAAGGGCCCGCAGCTGCACAGCAGCGCTGCCGCCAGGGCTGCAGAGCCAAGGGACAACAGAATATGTTTCATGGAAACTTCCCCCTTTTCAACTGAGATTCAGGTGCCGCTGGAGGCAGTAGACTGTGATGGCGTAATAGACAGCCCCCACCACTGCTGTGCCTCCGATGATGAGCCAGACCGCCTGGTGGACACTGGACATCAGATCCACCCGGAACCGGAAGTCCGGGGACGGAAGCAGCTCGATCAAAAAGGATGTAGCCGCATTGAGGCCCACAAACCATGCCACCGAAAAGGCCATCTTGTGACGGCTGAAGCTGTGGCCGGCGGCCAGGGCCGCGTAGAACTGCAGGCAGATGGTGCAGACCCCCACAACCCCCAGTACCAACAGTTCCGCCACCAGCAGGGGGTCATTGCCAAAGGCGACGGGCGTATCGTTGATTTTTATCAGAGGCACGTCCTCCCATTCGCTGCCGTACAGGATGATATTCCAGGACAGGGCTGTCATCAGAGTACTGAGGGCAGCCCAGGCAGCAGACACAATCAGCTTGGACCACAGATGCTGATGGACCGACACCGGCAAGGTCAGCATCAGATAGCCCTCGTCCCCCAGCAGGTTCTGCTTGAAACGCACAATCATGATGGGCAGGCTCAGCAGGCCGCAGGCCATCGCCGCCAGCAGGCAGAGGGCCTGGACCAATTTCCCCAGATCCCCCAAACGGCCCACCATCAGCTGGCCGCCCATGGCCAGCACCAGCATCACCAGGTACAGGATCCCCATGGCCCGGGCTGTGGCCAGGAATTCCTGTTTCAGTAACTTCTTCAGCATTTGAACACCTCCCGAAACAGCGCGTCCACACTCATCCCTCTGGTCTCCCGGAGATGGTCCACTTCGTCTTCCAGGACGATCTGCCCATTCCGGAGAAAAATCACTTCATCCAGCATTTTTTCCACATCGGCGATCAAATGGGTGGAGATTACCACCGAGGCTTCCGGGTTGTAGTTGGCGATAATGGTGGAGAGAATGTAGTCCCGTGTGGCAGGGTCCACCCCGCCGATGGGTTCATCCAGCAGGTAGAGCTGGGCAGCCCGGCTCATCACCAGAATCAGCTGGACCTTTTCCCGGGTGCCTT
Source organism: uncultured Faecalibacterium sp. (assembly GCA_904394215.1). GTDB lineage: Bacteria > Bacillota > Clostridia > Oscillospirales > Ruminococcaceae > Faecalibacterium. Next base: position 1,583 of record CAJFNF010000057.1, on the reverse strand, counting down.
TGCTCATCTCCCGGACCCGGAGGCCCGGGTCAATCTGCAGGTCCGACAGCATCTGCAGGGCCACATCCTGCCGGAAATCCCCATAGAAATCTTGATAAAAATCCACCAACTGCTCTGCCGTCATCCAGGCTGGCACCGCCATCCGTTCCGGCAGGCAGCTGACCAGGCCATGGATGGCCGGATCTGTCGGCCGGCCGCCGCAAACCTGGACGGTGCCTGCGCTGGGAGTCAGCAACCCGCAGGCCAGTTTGATCAAGGTGGTCTTGCCGCTGCCGTTTGGCCCCAGCAGGCCCACAATCCGTCCCGGTTCCACCGAGAGACTGACCCCATCCAGGGCTGTCTGTCTCCCATAGGATTTGACGACATCCCGATATTCCAAAATTGCCATTTCAGCTCTCTCCTTTCGTCTCCTGCTCCACCAGAAGCCGGATTTCCTCGGGGGTGTACCCCAGCTGCTCCATCCCCTCCAAAAAGGTCTGGATCTGACGCTGGGCGCATGTATGCCGCGCCTGCTCAATCCGCTCTCGGTCCTCGGTTACAAACCGGCCCGCCGTCCGCTGGCTGTACACCAGACCCTGCCGCTCCAGTTCTGTCATGGCCCGCTGCATGGTGTTGGGGTTGACCCCGGCCTCAGCAGCCAGGTCCCGCACCGAGGGCAGCCTGTCCCCCGGCGGCCATGTGCCCGACACAATGGTGGTCTGGATCTGTGCGATCAGCTGTGCATAGATCGGCGCGTCACTGGAAAACTGCCATTTCATACGCCGCCTCCTGTATTGCTTTCGTGTTGTTGTATTAATATAGTAATACAGTTTTGACGGTTTGTCAATATGGATTGCGTATTTTTTCAAAGCTCCGAAATATCATCGCATGCACGTATTTTTTGATTGATTTTTATGCTTGTCCAGCTGCCATTTTCCTTTGCTGCGCAGCAGGGCTGTATACAGGGCTCATACAAAGTTCTTGATTTTTTCTTCGGGCTGCTCTATCATGAAATTACGCCACAGACAACCGCCAGGCCCTGGGGGCCATCCCAAATCCAACTGAAAAGAGGAAGTTTATATGGAATACCGCAAGTTTGACAACACCTATTTCATCCGCATCCAGCGGGGTGAGGAAATTCTGGAAACCCTGGCCGCCCTGTGCGAAGTGGAGCACATCACCCTGGGCACCATAACCGGCATTGGCGCCGTGGGGGATGTGACCCTGGGGGCCTTTGACCGGCAGCAGTTTGCCTACCAGTCCCAGACCTATACCGGCGACTTTGAAATTGCCTCCTGCTCCGGCACCGTCACCACCATGGAGGGCAAGCCCTATTTCCATCTGCACATGGTCATCGGCAACCCCGCCCTGGACGTCTGCCACGGCGGCCATCTGAACCGGGGTGTCATCAGCCTCACCGGTGAATTTGTGCTGACCGCCCTGCCCGGAACGGTGGAACGGGAATACAGCCCTGAAGTGGGTCTGAATCTGTTCAAATTTGTCGACTAGAGCAAACCCAGAAAATAGAGTGAAGTCACCGCCGCACTGTACAGCAGTGGTATGATAAATGTGGAGATGATGAATATGCTTCACAATGAATCACG
>CAJFNF010000056.1 GCA_904394215.1 uncultured Faecalibacterium sp. | reverse complement strand
GCTGTATTTTCTCGGCATAGCAAAGACCTCCTATGGTAGTTTTATTCTACCACAGGAGGCCTTCTTTTTTCATTGTCTACTTTTACTGGAGCAGTTCAGGCCGAAGGAGCAGTTTTCGGTTCAGAGCCCCGACGGGGCGCGGCCGCAGGCCGGGGGGAAATGCCCCCCGCCTCAGGCGGGTGCCTCCCGTCTCAGGCGGGCAGGCCGGGCAGGGTTAGATTTTGTGATCGTCCAGCAGGGCCTTGAATTTCAGAATCCCCGCCACCGTCTTGGCGTCCTTGATTTCGCCCGAGAGGATCATCTCATAGGCTTTGGCCAGGGGCACCCGCTCGGGGGTCAAAAATTCATCGTCGTCCAGGTGCATATGGGCCGGGTGGAGGCCCCGGGCCGCCCAGATGTAAATGATTTCAGTGTCATAGCCCACGGTGGGGTAAATCTCCCCCAGGGGAATGTATTCATCCGCCGTCAGGCCGCACTCCTCGGTGAGCTCCCGCTGGGCGGCCACAAAGGGGTCCTCCCCTGCTTCCAGCTTGCCGGCGGGCAGCTCCCACAGCTCCTGCTGCATGGCGTAGCGGAATTGCCGCACCATGCACAGGGTGCCGTCCTCAAAATAGGGCAGGATGCAGGCCCCGCCGTGGTGATGCACCACGTCCCGCTGGGCGGTTTCACCGTTTTCCAGCAGGGCGGTGTCCCGCGTCACCGTGATGACGCGGCCTTGATAGACCACTTGACTATCCAGCGTTTTTTCAAAATGCGTTTCCATCTGCGGCTCCCTTTCTTTGCGCTTTGTGGCGGGCTGCGGACAAAAACCGCGCGTCCAAACGACTGTTTTTGCACACCGTTCGCCGGTGGAAAACAGGTTGAAATGGTTGGAAACCGGCGCTGCCCCGCCCGGTTCCAGTTTAACTGCGGCGGGGGGCGCTGTCAACCGGTGTTTTGGATTCGGGGGACCCAAAAGACCAAAATAGAGAGAAACTGGTTCCGGAAAGGGTAAAAAGTACACAAAAATTTGCGATAATTCTTGGCGTTTTTCACCAGACAGATTGCGTTTACTTTGGGCGGCGAATTTGCTATTATAATAGATGAACAATTATGCCTATCTGTGGGCGGCCCCACCGGCAGGCAGTTGTTTCAAATTGTTCCAGGGCGACCCGGCGGCCCTCCATGCCGACCCGCCGTGCCGCCTTAATAAAAAGTAATGGAGGAAGAAAAATGCCTAGAGCAAAGCAAACCATGGATGGCAACACCGCGGCCGCGCATGTAGCTTATGCGTTTACCGATGTTGCTGCCATCTATCCGATTACCCCTTCTTCTCCGATGGCTGACTCGGTGGACCAGTGGTCCGCTGCTGGCCAGAAGAATATCTTCGGCAACCAGGTCAAGGTCGTCGAGATGGAGTCTGAGGCCGGTGCAGCTGGCGCTGTTCATGGCGCCCTGGGTGCTGGTGCTATCACCACCACCTTCACCGCTTCCCAGGGTCTGCTGCTGATGATCCCCAACATGTACAAGATCGCAGCTGAGCAGCTGCCCTGCGTCTTCGATGTGTCGGCCCGTACCGTCGCAACCCAGTCCCTGAACATCTTCGGTGACCACAGCGACGTTATGGCCTGCCGCCAGACCGGTTTCGCCATGCTGGCCGAGAGCTCTGTCCAGGAAGTTATGGACCTGTCCCCTGTGGCTCACCTGTGCGCCATCGAGGGCCACGTTCCCTTCCTGAACTTCTTCGACGGCTTCCGTACTTCTCACGAGTACCAGAAGATCGAGAAGTGGGATTACGCCGATCTGAAGGAAATGTGCAACATGGAGGCTGTGGAGGAGTTCCGCAAGAACGCTCTGAACCCCGAGCACCCCAAGATGCGCGGCTCTCACGAGAACGGCGACGTCTTCTTCCAGCATCGTGAGGCCTGCAACCCGGTCTATGATGCTCTGCCCGCCATCGTCGAGAAGTACATGGCCAAGATCAACGCCAAGATCGGCACCAACTACGACCTGTTCAACTACTACGGCGCACCCGATGCTGACCGCGTGATCGTCGCTATGGGCTCCATCTGCGACGTGGCCGACGAGGTCATCGACTACCTGAATGCCCGCGGCGAGAAGGTCGGTATCGTCAAGGTCCGCCTGTACCGTCCCTGGGTTTCCGCTTCCCTGCTGAAGGTCCTGCCCAAGACCGCCAAGAAGGTGGCTGTTCTGGACCGCACCAAGGAGCCCGGCTCTCTGGGTGAGCCCCTGTACCTGGATGTCGCTACCACCCTGCGTGAGGCCGGCATGAATGACGTCACCGTCATCGGCGGCCGCTACGGCCTGGGCAGCAAGGACACCCCGCCGTCCTCTGTCTTCGCAGTGTACACCGAGCTGGCAAAGGATCAGCCCAAGGAGCGCTTTACCATCGGCATCGTGGACGATGTGACCAACCTGTCCCTGCCCGAGGTCAAGCCCGCCCCCATCACTGCAGCTGAAGGCACCAAGGAGTGCAAGTTCTGGGGCCTGGGCGGCGACGGTACCGTCGGCGCAAACAAGAACTCGGTCAAGATCATTGGCGACCATACCGACAAGTACGTTCAGGCTTACTTCCAGTATGACTCCAAGAAGACCGGCGGCGTCACCATCAGCCACCTGCGTTTCGGCGACAAGCCCATCCGCAGCCCCTACTACATCAACCAGGCTGACTTCGTGGCATGCCACAACCCCGCTTACGTCAACATGGGCATGAAGATGGTCCAGGACGTCAAGCCCGGCGGCGTGTTCATGATCAACTGCCAGTGGGATGACGAGGAGCTGGCTCACCATCTGAACGCCGAGGCCAAGAAGTACATCGCTGACAACCACATCCAGCTGCCAGCTGTACACCATCAACGCCATCGACAAGGCCATCGAGATCGGCATGGGCAAGCGCACCAACACCATCCTGCAGTCCGCTTTCTTCAAGCTGGCTGACGTGATGCCCATCGAGGACGCTGTCACCTTCATGAAGCAGGCAGCTCAGAAGAGCTACGGCAAGAAGGGCCAGGACGTCGTCGAGATGAACTGGAAGGCCATCGATGCCGGTGTTGACGCCATCCACAAGGTGGACGTCCCCGCAAGCTGGTCCAACCCCGAGGCTGATCCCGCTCCCAAGGAGCTGACCGGCCGTCCCGAGCTGGTCAAGCAGATCCGCGAGGTCATGGAGCCCATCGCCCGTATGGACGGCGACAGCCTGCCTGTCTCTGCTTTCGCCCACAACGCCAACGGCCAGTGGGAGCAGGGTGCTTCTGCTTACGAGAAGCGCGGCACCGCTGTCATGGTCCCCGAGTGGGATGCTTCCAAGTGCGTCGGCTGCAACCAGTGTGCTTTCGTCTGCTCGCATGCCACCATCCGGCCCTTCCAGCTGACCGCTGAGGAGCTGGCTGCTGCTCCTGCACAGACCAAGTCCCGCGACAACCGTCCTGCCAACGAGTACAAGTTCGTCATGGCAGTTTCTCCTCTGGACTGCATGGGCTGCGGCGAGTGCGTCACCGTCTGCCCCACCAAGGCTATCACCATGGTGCCTCAGGAGAGCCAGGCTGCTGAGCAGGAGGTCTTCGACTACTGCGTCGCCAACATCTCCAAGAAGCCCAGCAAGTTCGCTGACGATACCGTCATCGGCTCGCAGTTCAACCAGCCCCTGCTGGAGTTCTCCGGCTCCTGCGCTGGCTGTGCCGAGACTTCTTATGCACGTCTGATCACCCAGCTGTTTGGTGAGAAGATGTACATCTCCAACGCTACCGGCTGCTCCTCCATCTGGGGCGGCACCGCTTCCATCTCTCCCTACACCGTCAACAAGGACAGCGGCCATGGTCCTGCCTGGATCAACTCCCTGTTCGAGGACAACGCTGAGCACGGCCTGGGCCTGTATCTGGGCCAGAAGACCATCCGCGAGAACCTGATCCGTGAGATTGACGAGATCGTCAACTCCGACAAGGCTTCCGAGGAGCTGAAGGCTGCTTACGCCAAGTTCATCGAGACCAAGAACAACACCCGCGCCAACGACGAGCCCGCAAAGGCCCTGATTGCAGAGCTGGAGAAGGCTGCTGCTGCCGGCTGCGAGAAGTCTGCTGAGGTCCTGAAGAGCAAGCAGTACATCGCCAAGAAGTCGGTCTGGATCTTCGGCGGCGACGGCTGGGCATACGACATCGGTTACGGCGGACTGGACCACGTCCTGGCTTCCGGCGAGGACGTCAACGTGATGGTCTTCGATACCGAGATGTACTCCAACACCGGCGGACAGGCTTCCAAGGCTTCCAACATCGGCGAGGTCTGCCAGTTCGCAGCTGCCGGCAAGGAAGTCAGCAAGAAGAGCCTGTCTGAGATCTGCATGACCTACGGCTACATGGCTTACCCCGGCCCGTCCCTGATCATCGGCTACGCTCCCTGCGAGCTGCACGGCATCAAGGGCGGCATGACCAACTGCCAGAACGAGATGAAGAAGGCAGTGGAGTCCGGCTACTGGAACCTGTTCACCTTCAACCCCGCACTGAAGGCCCAGGGCAAGAACCCCTTCACCCTGACCTCCAAGGCTGTGGATGGCGAGAAGTACCAGAACCTGCTGGCCACCGAGACTCGTTACAGCCGTCTGAGCCGCGCCTTCCCCGACCGCGCAAAGAAGCTGTTCGAGGAGAACCAGAAGGCCGCAGAGGATCGCTACGAGCACCTGACCCGTCTGGTGGAGCTGTACAAGTAATTGTCAGCCAACCCTGGGAAAGGCTCTGCGCGAGCTGAGCTGACCAAAAGCTGAACAAGGCACCCCGTTTGTCTGAAAAGGCAGGCGGGGTGCCCTTTTTTATTTTTTGGTTTTGGAGTGACAGGGGCGGGTTCGATTGGATTTATGATCTAAACCCTCCGGGTTGCGGTGCCCTGTTTTTGCTGCGCGGGACGGTGCCCGCTTGCAAAAAACAGACCGCTGCCCCTGCTCCGCTTCGGCTGCTTCTGCCGCAGGCAGCGCCTCAGCTGCGCAGCCCGCCGCCCTTTTAGCGGAGTCCCCCCTGCCGCTGCGCGGCTTCCCCCCTTCGGGGGGATTTTCCAAAGGCTAGTCCTTCTAGTTCAGGGTTGGAAGGTGCCTTTTTCGCTGCAAGAATGCCAATAGAGGAAAAAACGGGCTCTAAAACCGATTCCTTCTCCTTCTGGTTTTACGCCGCAGAAAACCTAGAGAGCAGCGAACAGGCTTAGAGCCCCTGTCAGGGGGCGAGCCCGCAGGGCTGGGGGATCCTATAAAGGGCGGGTGGGTGGGTAAAATAATCCTGCAAGTTGAGCGGCAAAGGGAGCGGGAAGGCATCCGCCGTGAGGCGCGGCGGTTTGGAGGAGGTTCTGGATGCAAGGAGACCCTGCCCGGCCGAATGGAAGGTGAAGGCAAAATCTTTATTGCAAAAAGAAACGAAAATGATCTGACACCAGGCAATCACAAACGCTGCATCGTACCGTGCCGCAGGCACAAACGTGGAGTAAGATGCAGAGACTTGCCGCCCTCCAGACGTAACGTGAGCGCGGCCAGAGTTGCCCGGTACCCAGTGGAATTCTTTTTGCCTACTTTTTCTTGCAAGAAAAAGTAGGATGGAGGTAAAATTTTTGTTGGGGGTTGACCGGCTCCAAAAGGCGCGTTATAATCAGACTGAACAAGAATGTGGGAGGTGAACGCAGAAAGATGGACCCGGATCATAGTAGATCCGAGCGGTACAGCGCATCGGAAAATGAAAAAGCTGCGTTCGCTTCCAAGGATAGCGGAGGACAAGCCCGGGGCTGAGAGCCCGGGGCTCTGTTTCCCGTGACAAGAAGGATGGGCGGGATACTTCCCTCGCCCACCTGTGCGGCAGCGCAGCATCCGCGGCAGGACAGACAGTCTTGCCGCTGTGAGCTGCGCATTTTTTATCTCCCGATGGACTGTACCCTCCTGTTATATCATGTTTGGAGGAGGAAAAACCCATGGATAAGAAAGAGAAGGAACCCCTGGACCACGAAAATCTGGACCACATGGAACAGATGCCGGCACAGGAACTGCCCGATGATATCCCCGCGGAGGTCCGCGAAAAACTGGCCCGTGACCTGAACGATGCGGACGCCGCAGAGGATTTGCGGCAGGATGCACGGGACGCAGAAAAAGAGGAGGCCAAAGAGGCCCCCGCCGCGCCCAACCAGCTGACCAAGAGCCGCCTGCTGAAGCTGCTGGTCAAGAAACAGTATGTGAAACTGCGGGACGCCACCGAAGATATGCAGCCCGCTGACCTGGCTGAGCTGCTGGAAGAACTGGACGAGAACAACCGCCTGGTGGTGTTCCGGCTGCTGAAAAAAGAAGTGGCCGCCGAGGCCTTTACCTATATGTCGGACGAGGCCCGGGACGACCTGGTGGAGGCCTTCTCGGACGTGGAGCTGATCAGCGCCATTGAGGAAATGAGCCTGGATGACGCCGCCGATATGCTGGAAGATATGCCGGCCAGCGTGGTCAAGCGGGTGCTGGAAAAGTCTTCGCCCCAGACCCGTGAGAGCCTGAACAAGCTGCTGAACTACCCCGAAAACTCGGCCGGCAGCCTGATGACCCTGGAGTATGTCCGGCTGCGGAAGGACATGGATGTCCGGGGCGCCTTTGCCGCCATCCGCCAGCAGGGGGAACAGGCCGAGACCCTGTACACCTGCTATGTGGTGGAGAAAAACCGACTGCTGGGCGTTGTCTCGGTCCGCAGCCTGCTGCTGGCTGACCTGGATACCCCCATCCGTGATATCATGGACGACAACGTCATCACCGTGAAGGTCACCGATGACCAGGAATACGTCTCCCGTGAGATGCAGCGGTACGACTTCACCGCCATGCCGGTTCTGGATACCGAGGGCATGTTCGTGGGCATCATCACCATCGACGATGCAATCGATGTCCTGACCGAAGAGTCCACCGAAGACATGCAGAAGATGGCCGCCATTCTGCCGGATGACGAGGCCACCACTTATTTCGGCACCAGCGTCTGGACCCATGCCAAGCAGCGTATCCCCTGGCTGCTGATCCTGATGCTGTCCGCCACCTTCACCGGCATGGTCACCACCCACTACGAGGAAGCCTTCGTCACCCTGCCCCTGCTGGTGTCCTTCATGCCCATGCTGATGGATACCGCCGGCAACTGCGGCAACCAGGTCAGTACCCTGATGGTCCGCGGCCTGGCCCTGGACGAGGTGAGCCCCGGCGATTTCCTCAAGGTCCTGCTGAAAGAACTGCGGATCGCCGCCATCGTGGGCGCGGTGCTGGGCCTGGTCAACGGCCTGCGGATCTGGATCATGTACGGCGTGATCTATGCCGGCACCTACCAGAACGTCCCCGGCTATGTGCTGGTGGTCAGCCTGTCTCTGTTCCTCAGCGTCATCCTGGCCAAGCTGGTGGGCGGCATCCTGCCCCTGGGCGCCAAGAAGCTGGGCTTCGACCCCGCCATCATGGCCACCCCCTTCATCACCACCATCGTGGATGCCTGCAGTTTGATCCTGTACTTCCAGATCGCCATGCGGGTGTTCCACAACATCATGTAATCCACAAGCCCCTGGGTCCTGCCGGACGCCGGGGGCTTTTTTGCGCCAAAAGCCTCTGTTTTCCACACATGGAAAGGATTTCAGTGGAAAACCGGCGTTCCCGGCGGGCTTGTATCCACAGGCCCTTTGTGCTATAATGGCACCAAATCAACCAGTCCAGGAAAGGATCTGCTGCAAGATGAAAGGTTTCTATCGTCCCTAAACAATCATGGCCGTCCGGCGGGCCCCCTAAGGGGTGCGCCTGTTTTGTGCTGCTGATTGTGAGGTAAATACGATGAAACGCTTTGTCTTTGCAGGCCGTCTGCCCGACGGCCTTGCCGCCATGTCCTTTTTCAATGGGCTGGTCTTTTTTTCGCCTGTTTCCCTGCTGGTCCGCACCACGGCGGGGGTCAGCGTCAGCCAGTTCTTTCTGCTGCAGGCGGTGCTGTCTCTGGCGGTGCTGCTGGGTGAGGTGCCTTCGGGGCGGCTCACCGACCGGATCGGCTGCCGGTGGGCGCTGATCCTCTGTGAAGGGTTGTTCCTGGGGGCTCGGGTGCTGCTGCTGACAGCCTTTTTGACCCATTCCCTGCCCCTGTTTTTCCTGGAAGCGGTGGTGGAAGGGATCGCCATCAGCTTTGAGTCGGGGACCCAGAGCGCCTATCTCTATGGGGTGCTGGCCCCCGAGGATTATCTGTCGGGCAGCGCCCTGGCCGGCAACTGGGAGACTGCCGGCTATCTGGCCAGCGTCCTGTGCTATGCGGGCCTGTATCTGGCAGGCGGCATCCCCGGCCTGCTGGGGGCCACTGCAGCGGCCAGCCTGATCGCTTTTGGAGCTTCCTTTGCCCTGCCCGCCGAAACCCGCCGCCCGCCCCAGGCCGAAAAGGCCCGGACCAGGCTGTCCAGCCTGCTGGTGACGCCCCGGGCCATGGCGGTGATCGGCGCCCTGGCGGCGCTGAGCCTGGCCCAAATCATGGTGAACTTTTTCTACGCCCAGAAGCTCCAGGACTGCGGGGCGGACGCCGGATGGCTCACCCCCATCATCCTGGCCTATTCCGGCCTCCAGATGCTGGCAGGGCCGGTGCTGGCCCGGCTGGGCACCCGGCGGGCAGTGAAGGCCCTGGGAGTGTTCTGCGGGGCAGCCGGTGTGGGGATGGCAGCCCTGGGCTTTGTCCAGGGGATCCTTCCTGTGGTGGGGCTGATGCTGGTGCTGCCTCTGCTGCTGCGGCTGCCCGGCTGTGTGCTGGGCCAGATCCAGAACAACCTGGTGGACGAAGCCGGCCAGGAGGAACGCCGGGCCGAGGTGCTGTCGGTGTTCAACATGAGCGGCAGCGTGCTGGAAGTGATCTTCCTGGTGGGGTCTTCGGCGGTGGCGGCCGCCGGGCCCGCCGCCTGCTTCGGGTTGGTGGGTCTGCTGCTGGCGGGGGCCGGGTGGGTTTCGGCCCGCCGCCTGGCCCAAACCGGATCCAGCGCCCGCCGGCTGCGGGATTCGGTTTGATGGAAAAAGGCGGGATGCCTGATCCGCGCCGCCGGCAGAGCCAAAAACAAGGCCGGTTTGCCGCTCAAAACGTCTTGCGCTTTTTTCCCGCACGGCTATAATGGGGAAAAAGAAGGTGTTTTTATGTGGTTTGTGTTTGCGCTGGGGTCGGCGGTCTTTGCGGCCCTGACTTCCATCCTGGCCAAGATCGGCATTGAAGGGGTCAATTCCACCCTGGCCACTGCCATCCGCACCGCGGTGGTGCTGGTGATGTCCTGGGGCATGGTGTTCCTCACCAACACCCAGGGGGGCATCCGGGACATCGGCACCAAAAGCTGGCTGTTCCTGATTTTGTCGGGCCTGGCCACCGGCGCTTCCTGGCTGTGCTATTATCACGCTCTGCAGATCGGCGACGCCTCCATGGTGGTGCCGGTGGATAAGCTCAGCGTGGTCATCACCCTGGTGCTGGCTTTTGTCTTTCTCCACGAGCCCTTCACCGCCAAGTCCCTGGTGGGCTGCGTGCTGATCACCGCCGGCACCCTCTACATGGTGCTGTAACAGCTGCATGGATAACAAATGGTAAAACAAACTGCCCCCGCTGCGCTGTGCAGCGGGGGCAGTTGTACTGTTTTGGGTGGGGTTGGTTATGCCTTTGCGTCCGGATCCGAAGGCAGATCGGCAGCAGCGGCCTGCTTTGCGGCGGGCAGCTGCAGTTCCGGCATCAGTTCATCGCTGATGACGGTCAGCATCTCTTCCAGCTTGGACACGTCCTCGGGGGAAAACCGTTCCCGCACCCGCTCGATGACGGTGTGCAGATAGGCGTAGCTGATGCTGTAATAGTCGATATACTTTTGGGTGGGACGCAGATGATACTCTCGCCGGTCGGTGGTAGACTGGATTTTTTCCACGTAACCTTTGCGGACCAGGCTGCCAATCTTGTAGGCGGCGTTGGGGGTGGAGATCTGCATCATCCGGGAAAACTCAGCGATGGTGGGCTCTCCCATAGCCATGATGCCCTCCATGCAGAAGGATTCTACGGTGGTCAGCGTAGCTTCCCGCGTGGCAAACCGATGAAAAACTTTCTGGTAAAAGTGGAGTTTGAATTTGGTATATACGGCCTGGAACGCGTCCTCCAGCATGGGTTGGCCCCCTTTCTGAGGTATCTAACAAATAGTATAACACATTTTTGGCAGAAGGGAAAGCCCCCCGGCGCTGAAAGCTCCCGAATACCGGCTGCATCCTGCTGGAAAACCCTGCCCCCTCGCATGAAGGGGCGGCGGCAGGGGCAGACTAACCCCAGTCCAACGAAAGGGGGCGTGTCGCCGCGCCGGATTACAGAGAACTCTATTTCGAGATGTTCCGGGCCAGCGAGGCAGCCATCCGGCTGCTGCAGCAGGCCCAGGCCCGGGCCGAAGAGGCCTATCTGGCAGAAGATCCACCGCCGGTGGAGCTGCCGCCCCATCCGCCTTCCCGCCAGGGCGGGCCCCCCTGCTGAGGGTCAGCCCAGCTTGGCCTGGGCTTTGGCGAAGAATTTTTTCTCGTCAATGACAAACCGCTGGTGCATCCCGTGGCCCACCTGGCCTTTTTCGTCCCGCAGGGTCACTTCAAAGGTCAGTTTGCGGCCGTCCACCGCGATCAGCTCGCTGTCGCAGGTGACATGCATCCCCACCGGGGTGGGGGCGGTATGCTCCAGGGACAGCTCGGTGCCCACCGTGCCGGTGCCCGGCTCCAGGGCCGGGGCCACGCTCTCCCAGCAGGTCTTTTCGGCCAGGGCGGCCAGGGCCGGGGTGGCAAAGACCTCCAGGGTCCCGCTGCCCATGGCCCAGGCGGTGTTTTCGGGGGTGACGGCCACAGTTGCCTGGCCGCAGATTCCAGCTTCCAGCATAGATAGTTCCTCCTTGCAGGGGCCCTTTGGGAGCCCCGTTGTTCCATTGCCCTAAGCATACCACATTTTTTCCCTCTGCGCACCTGTTTTTCGTGAAATCCGGCGGAAAACAGGTGCCTTTTTTGTTGCCTGTGCCCCATGTGAAATTTTTATCCTGTTTTCTATTGACATCCCGGTGGGCCGTGCTATAATGAACGTATGAACAGATGCTCATATATGAACCCGAAAGGAGGAGACAAGATGGAGCAGCAGGCCAAACCCATCCCCGAAGGGGTGCCGGACGACGAGATCCTGTACGAGCTGGCGGACCTGTTCCGGGTATTCGGCGATTCCACCCGGATCAAGATCCTGTACGCCCTCCACGATCAGGAACTGTGCGTCCAGGACATCGCCGGGGCCGTGGATCTGAGCCAGTCGGCTGTGAGCCATCAGCTGCGGGTGCTGAAAGACTCCAAGCTGGTGCGGTTCCGCCGGGAAGGCAAAACCGTCTACTACGCCCTGGACGACGACCACGTGCGGAGTATCCTCTCCCTGGGGATGGAGCACATCGAAGAATAACAGGCAGATGGAAAGGATGGGTACAAGATGAAAAAGACTTACAAGATCGACGTGGACTGCGCCAACTGCGCCAACAAGATGGAGCTGGCCGCCCAGAAGACCCCCGGCGTCAAGAACGCCACCGTCAACTTTATGACCCTGAAAATGAGCGTGGAGTTCGAGGAGGGCCAGGACCCCAAGGCCGTGATGCCCCAGGTGCTGGCCAACTGCAAGAAGGTGGAGAGCGACTGCGAGATCTTTGGGGTCTAACAACTTTCCACAAAATAGAGGGGGAAAAGCGACAGTTTTCAACTTTTTCCACTGACTTTTCCACTGGTTTTTCGGGAAAACCCAAAAACCACGAGGAAAAGTCCTTTTTATCGCAGAGTTTTTGGGGAAAACAAGTGGAATCTGTGGAGAAAGGCCGGCGCTGGTCTGAAAAAGGTGGAAAAAGCGCCGGGTGAAAGCCCTTCAAAGGAGGCATTTTGTATGAATCCCAAGCAAAAGAAGATGCTGTACCGGATCCTTGCGGCTGCGGTGCTGATTGTGGTCTTCCATTTCCTGCCCCTGGAGGGGTGGCTGGGCCTTGTGTACCTGGTGCCCTATCTGGTGGCCGGCGGGGATGTGCTGCGGAAAGCAGTGAAGGGCATCCAAAACCGCCAGCCCTTTGACGAGTGCTTCCTGATGGCAGTGGCCACGGTGGGCGCTTTTGCCCTGGGCGAATACGTGGAGGGCTGCGCCGTCATGCTGTTCTACCAGATTGGCGAGCTGTTCCAGAGCGTGGCGGTGGGCAAGAGCCGCCGGAGCATTGCGGCCCTGATGGACATCCGCCCCGACTATGCCAACCTGGAACAGCCCGACGGCTCTCTGGAACAGGTGGACCCCGACGAAGTGGAAGTGGGGTCTGTGATTGTGGTGCAGCCCGGCGAGCGGGTGCCCATTGACGGCGTGGTGGTGGAGGGTGCCTCCACCCTGAACACCGCCGCCCTCACCGGCGAGAGCCTGCCCCGGGAGGTGAAAGCCGGGGACGACATCATCAGCGGCTGCGTCAACCTCAGCGGCCTGCTGAAGGTCAGGACCAGCCGGGAGTTTGGGGAATCCACCGTCTCCCGGATCCTGGACCTGGTGGAAAATTCCAGCATGAAGAAGGCCCGGGCCGAAAACTTCATCACCCGGTTCGCCCGGATTTATACCCCGGCGGTGTGCTATGGCGCCCTGGCCCTGGCGGTGCTGCCGCCCCTGGTGCTGACTGTGCTGGGCCAGCCCGCCCAGCTGGGGGACTGGATCTACCGGGCCCTCACCTTCCTGGTCATCTCCTGCCCCTGCGCGCTGGTGATCTCGATCCCTCTGAGCTTTTTCGGGGGCATCGGGGGCGCCAGCACCTGCGGCATCCTGGTGAAGGGATCCACCTACCTGGAAGAGCTGTCCCGCACCGGTACGGTGGTCTTTGACAAGACCGGCACCCTGACCAAGGGCGTCTTTGAGGTCACCGGCGTTTATCCCGCCCAGGGTACCGGCCGGGACACCCTGCTGGAAACCGCGGCCCTGGCCGAGAGCTACTCCAAACACCCCATTTCCCAGAGCCTGAAGCAGGCCTGGGGCAAAGAGCTGGATGCAGCCCGGGTGACCGAGGTGGAGGAGCTGGGGGGCTACGGCATCACCGCCCGGGTGGATGGCCGGCCGGTGGCGGTGGGCAATGCCCGCCTGATGGCCAAACTGGGCCTCTCCCCTGCCGCCCCGGACCAGACCGGCACCATCATCTATGTGGCGGACAACGGGGCCTATGCCGGCGCCATTGTGATTTCGGATGTGGTGAAGCCCACTGCCGCCAAGGCCATCGCAGGCCTCAAGCGGGCCGGCGTCCGCCGTACCGTCATGCTCACCGGCGACACCGAGGCGGTGGCCAAGTCGGTGGCGGGCCAGCTGGGCATCAGCGAATACCGGGCCGGCCTGCTGCCTGAGGACAAGGTCAACCAGGTGGAAACCCTGCTGGAGGAAAAGCTCCCCCGGGAAAACCTGGCCTTTGTGGGCGACGGCATCAACGACGCGCCGGTGCTGTCCCGGGCTGACCTGGGCATCGCCATGGGCGCCCTGGGTTCCGACGCCGCCATCGAGGCAGCCGACATCGTCCTGATGGACGACGATCCCGCCCGGATTGCCCTGGCCATGGATATCTCCCGCCGCACCATCCGGATTGTCTACCAGAACATCGTCTTTGCCCTGGTGGTCAAGGCCGTCTGCCTGCTGCTGGGCGCCCTGGGAATGGCCGGCATGTGGCTGGCCATCTTCGCCGACGTGGGGGTCATGGTGCTGGCAGTCATCAACGCCACCCGGGCCCTCTATACCAAGGACCTGGTCCGCCGCAACGGCCTGTCCTGAATCCGATTCATCTTCATCAAACAATATCAAAAAGCCCCGGCCCTCCTGTCAGGAGAGCCGGGGGTTTTCTGATGTACAGGCCGTCAGACGGCCAGATGATGCTTTGTAGGGCGGACGGCGCCGGCAACCACCCAGGGGGTGTACAGCACCACCCAGATGGCGAACACCAACAGCAGCAGCCCCAGGATATAGGCGGGGCCGAAGAAGGACTGGATGGCCCCCAGGGCGGGGTTGTCGGGCTCGCCCCGGAGGAACATGAAGTTGGTGCCCAGGAAATGGTTGCACAGGGCCGCGGCGATGGTGTCCAGCACCAGCACCCCGAACACCGCCGGCAGCCGCTGGGGATTGGGGCGGAAGCCCCCTGCCAGCAGCAGCACCGGGAACAAAACCAGCATGATGTGGACGGTGAAGGAGTGGAGGTGCATCACATTCCAGATGGGCAGCGCCTGCCAGGAGGGGAACAGCAGGGCCGCCAGGGCCCCCGGCAGGCAAAGGGCGTACAGCACCTCGGCGGCGATGCGGTTGGGCCGGATGGCATACCAGACACAGATGAACAGGTTGATGCTGCACAGGTGGAAGGGCAGGAAGGCCCAGACAAACTGGCCGGTGGCCAGGGAGGACACATCCTTCAGCAGCTCGTCAGCCAGCAGCAGGACGGTCAGCACCAGCAGGACCCGGCGGCGCCCCCTCTCCCCCAGCCGCCGGAACAGCAGAAACCCGGCCACGCACAGCACCAGGCACAGCCCCAGCCAGAACCGGTGGACCGGCCCAAAGAGGGCAAAGGACTGGTAGCTGTTCCCATAGAGCTTGTGAACCGTATCAATGGTATACCAAAAGGGCGACATGGCGCCTGGCGCCTCCTTCCTGAACCATCAGTGGTGATAGAACGTGTCAAAGTTGATCTGGCGGTAGAACTTTTCCTGCAGCTCGTGGAAGCTGGTGCAGTTCTGGGCCAGCAGCCACATGCTCTTGGTGATGGCGGCCTCGATGGTCATATCGTGGGCTTCCAGGAAGGAGAACCGGTCCTTGACCCGGCGCCCCACCTCATAGATGCCCACGTCGCTGCCCTCATAGGTGACCTGGGTGGTCATGATCAATACCTTGTGGGTGTCCTCGTACCGGCCCAGCCCCTGGGCGAAGCCCTCCATCAGGGACTGGGGGATGCCGCCGGCGCCAAAACTTTCCACAATCACGCAGTCGTACAGTTGAAAGATGGCGGGCAGCAGGTCGGGCCGCATGCCGGGGGTCAGTTTCAGCAGAAAGACCCGCTGGTCCAGGGCGTGGCTGAACCGGACGGGGCCCTCGGGTTTGGGGGTCTCAATGTAATGGATCAGCCGGTCCCCCTGGACCTGGGCCAGATGGGGGAAATTCACCGATGCAAAGGCATCGTAGCTGATGGTCTTGTTTTTCTTGGCCCGGGTGCCGGCGATCACCAGCCCGCCGAACACCACCATCACCCCCCGGCTGCGGGGGTCCAGGGCACAGATGACACTGTCCCGCAGGTTCTTTTTGGCGTCGGTGATCTCGTTGGAGATGGGCTGCTGGGAGCCGGTGAGGATGATGGGCTTGTCCGCATTCTGGACCAGGTAGCTGAGGGCCGCGGCGGTGTAGGCCAGAGTGTCGGTGCCGTGGCAGAGGATGAAGCCGTCGTAGCGGTCATAGTTCTCTTCGATGGCACGGGCCATGTCCAGCCAGTGGGCCGGGCTCATGTCGGTGCTGTCAATGCTGCACAGGGCCAGGGTTTCGGGCTGGCACAGGTCGGCCAGGCCGGGCAGATGGGCCAGCAGTTCCCCGCTGGAAAGCACCGGCCGCAGGCCCTGGGGGGTCCGCACGCTGGCAATGGTGCCGCCGGTGGTGATGAACAGGATTTTCTTTTGACTCATAGGTGCCTCCGTGATGTTGTCCCGTCCAGTATAGCACAAACCGGCCTGTCCGTGTGTAAAATTTCCTGGGAAAGTCTCCGCCTTGCTTTTTGGCCGCGGGTGCGGTATGATGGGGGCAGAGATCGTCTGCAAAAAGGAGACAGTATGAAAGAAAAGAAACGTTTCCCCTTTTCGACAGTGCTGACCCTGGCCCTGATGATGGCCCTGGGCTTTGGGGCGG
>CAJFNF010000055.1 GCA_904394215.1 uncultured Faecalibacterium sp. | reverse complement strand
CCTGTATTTTCTTGGCATAGCAAAGACCTCCTATGGTAGTTTCATTCTACCACAGGAGGCCTTCTTTTTTCATTGTCCGTTTTTACTAGAGCGGTTCAGTCCGGGCGGTGCCTTTTGAGCAGCGAAACCTGTTCCTGAAAGGGGAGGACAAGGAATACTGCCAGATCGGCTACGGCGTGGCAGAGGACGGCACAGCCTTCGTCTGCAACGAGACCTACATGCCTGGCGTCACCAGTGAAATGATGGATTGGTGGTTCCCCTGGCACAGCGTGGGTTCTGACCTGCGGTATAAAATCTGGGACCCTGAGGACCACTACTTTGCCCGTGCCGACCGGGCGGACTATGTATGCGACCCGTCGGTCCCCATGAACCAGAAAACCTGGGGCGTCAACCATTACATCATCGAGGACGTGGGCCCCGGGCCTGAATTCCTGAAGCTCTGTTTCAAGAGCCCGGCGGATTTCGGCTATGACCCTGCCGTGGTGGGTACCGATGTCTGCCAGTCCCTGGTGTGTGCCATCGGCGAGGGCGGATGTCCTGCCGCCATGACCCACAAGTGGCACCCCTATAAGGACGGCATCCTGTTTGTCTCCCGATTCTGGATTGGCTACGCCCTGGTGGAGGGCCGGTTCCAGAAGATCCTGCACGAGGGCGCCCGGGTGCCGGACATGGTACCCAAGGGCCTGTTTGCCCACAACATCAAGGAGTTCACCAATCTGGCTTCTATTTTGCCCTCGCTGTGGCAGGAAATGGGCAAGCTGCCCCTGTAATCTGAATCCATAAAAACGCCCCTTGCAGGATGAGCTCCTGTAAGGGGCGTTTGTGCTGTGTTAGAGGCGGCGCAGGCCTTCCCAAAGGCCCATCAGGGCATCGGAAGGCAGGCATTTGCCGGCCAGACGATGAACGGTGCAGACCGGCCCCGGCGTGGAAACCGCTTTGCCGTGGCGGCTGTCATAGAGGGCCTGGAACGCCACCCTCCGGGCAGTGGAAGCCAGGGGGAAGTGGCGCACCGCCTGGCCGCTTTGAACGGCGGTGGGGATGAATTCGGTGTCCCGAATCCAGTAGGGGCAGACAGCGGTGACGATGATGCCCCGGGGCCGCAGCTCCCAGCCCAGGGCCCGGCTGTACCGGTACAGGAACGCTTTGCTGGCAGCGTACACATTGAGATAGGGCAGGGGCTGGAAAGCAGAGGTGGAGCAGATTTCAAGAATCCGGCCGCCATGGTGCATGAAGGGCAGGCAGACCTGGGTGACTTCCACCGCAGCCTGGCAGTTCAGCTGGATCATGGCAGCGCTCTGCCGGCGGGAGACGGCCTGCCAGTCGCCCATCCGTCCAAAACCGGCGGCGTTGATCAGGATGGACACCGCAGGGTCGGCGGCTTTCAGTTCTGCTTCCAGGGTGTCCACTGCTCCCGGGGCGGTCAGGTCCAGGGGAAGGACCCGCAGCGCAACCCGGCAGTGGGTGCGCAGGGCTTCCAGCCGGTCCCGGCGGCGGGCAATGACCCAGATTTCATCCAGCTGTTTGTCCAGAAGGGACAGCTGGCGGACAAATTCCCGGCCCAGCCCGCTGGAGGCGCCGGTAATCACGGCAATTTTCATGGAGTCTGCTCCTCTCATCTGGTGGTGTGATGGTTTGGTTTCATGATACAGCCCGTTCAAAAGAATGTCAAGCGGAAGAGAAAGGCGTCTCTTTGCAGATTTTATCCCTTCATCCCATCGCCAATTGCCACAGAATGTGGTACACTGAATAAAAATGCAGTCTGTCCCCGAAAATCTGACAACAGCTCCGTATCCTGCTGTTACCGGAGTGTCTGAGGAAAGACCGGGAGGGAGGAGTCAAAACATGCACAGACAGATGCAGATGGAGCCAGAGGGTTCCGCGCCCCGGAAGGAACACAAAATCGAAGCCCAAGTGTGGGCAGCCCAGAAAGACCCTGCGTCAGCCGACGCATTGATCGGGCAGTATATGCCATTTATACGCAGTGAGACTTTTAAATTTACCCATGCCGCCCCTGAAGCGGGCCATGAAGACGAATTGAACATTGCGGCGACGGCTTTTTATGAGGCGGCTCTGTCCTATCAGAGAGGCCGCGGCGCCTTTTTGCCTTATGCGTCCATGGCCATCCGCAGCCGGCTGATCGACTTTTACCGGGTGGAGCAGCGGCACAGCGGTCTGGTCCCGCTGGAAACCCCTGCAGGGGAGGACGGCCGCCAGCTGCTGGATACCCTGCCGGACAGCCGGGATGAGATCGGCGACTATGACCTGCGGGCCGCCAGCCGGGAAGAAATCCAGGAATTTGGCCGCCAGCTGGCCACCTTTGGCCTGTCTTTTTCGGATGTGGCCGACAATTGCCCCCGACAGGAGCGGACCATGGCGGCCTGCCAGGCAGTGCTGAACTGTGCCAGGGCCAATCCGATGCTGCTGGACCGGCTGGTCCATACAGGCCGGCTGCCGGTACGGGAGCTGGCCATGGGTTCCGGGGTGGAGAAAAAGACCATTGAACGCCACCGGAAATACCTGGTGGCCATCCTGCTGGCCTTTACCAACGGCTATGAAATCATCCGGGGCCACCTGCGCCAGATCGCACCAAAGGGAGGAGAGCGGACATGAAATATCTTGTGATGGAAACCCACCCTGCCTACGCGGTGGTACTGGACGAAAAGGGGCGTTTCCTGCGGGCTGCCAACCTCCACTATGAGGTGGGAGAGACGGCGGATGAAGTGGTGGAACTGCGTCTGCCGCCGGCCCGGCGGTTCCGGGCCTGGTGGCTGGTGAGCCTGGCGGTGGTGCTTCTGGGCCTGGGTGCGCTGTTCTTTGGCTATATCCGGCCCCACTGGATGGTGTACGGCACCGTCCGGCTCCAGGTCAACCCGGACGTCCAGCTGTCGGTCAGCCGGGAAGAAGATGTGGTGAAACTGGAAGCCCTGAACCAGGACGGTGCAGCCCTCATCGATGGCTATGACTTCCGCGGTGAGGAGTGCGACGACGTGGTGGAGGACCTGGTAAAGAGGGCACTCCGGATGGGATACCTGGAAAAGGGCGGCTCTGTTTCGGTGACGGTCAGCGGCGGAAACAGCCATTGGCAGAAGAAGCTGGAACGGGATCTGGAGGAAACCATTCTGGATGAATACAAGGGCTCGATTCAGGTATATGCAGGGGAGAACGTGCCGGATCAGGACACAGCCGCACCCCAAGATCGAGATGATGACTGGGACGACGACCACGACTGGGACGATTGACCCCGGGCAGAAACCTGCATGGTTTAGGATAGCAAACAGAAAAGCCCGTCCGGTGATAAGCCGGACGGGCTTTTTGTTTGGGTACAGGTTTGGGGGTGGGAGGGCGCAGCAGGGAAGATGCCGTGGCCGCCTGGCATCCCCGCCCCGACGGACGATCAGATTAATCAATGATGTAGCCCACGCCCCGAACCGTCTTGATGAATTTGGGCTGCCGGCTGTTTTCGTGCATCTTTTCCCGCAGCCGGGCAATATGGCTCATAACTGTGTTGTTGCTGTCCAGATACTTTTCGCCCCAGGCAGCTTCGAAGAGTTCTTCGCTGGAAACCACTTTGCCCTGCCGGCTGCACAGCACCCAGAGAATCGAAAACTCCAGCGGTGTCAGATTCAGTTCCTCCCCAAAGAGGGAGCACCTGTGGCTCGCCTTGGAAATCTGCAGCCCCCGGATGTCATACGCCTGGGGCATGGCGGCTCCGACGCCCTTGTTGTACCGGATATACCGGCGCAGCTGGGTCTTGACCCGTGCCACCAGTTCCAGGGGATTGACGGGCTTGGCGATGTAATCGTCAGCGCCCAGAGCCAGCCCGGTGATTTTATCCATATCTTCCACCCTGGCCGTGAGGATCAGGATGGGAAACAAATGATCCTCGCGGATTCTTCGGCAGAGCGCAAAGCCGCTCTGGTCGGGCAGCATCACATCCAGAATGACCAGATCCAGCCTGTGGTGTTTTACACAGTCCAGTGCCTGAGCGGCTGTGCTGCACTTGTACACTGTGTATCCTTCGCCTTTCAAATAGACTTCTACCAGGTCGGCAATGGCAGTCTCACCGTCCACCACCATAATGGTTTCGTTCATGGTTTGGTTTCTCCTCCCGTCCCTCGATTGCAGAACCGATACAGCGGTACCAGACTGCTGAACCGGCTCTTTTCTATAAAACGAGGCAGGGAAGGAAATTTCTTCAACGGGAGGCAAAAACAAGACAGATCAGCCGGCTTTACAGCCGGTTCTTTTCACCCCAGTCGCACATCTGATCCAGAATGGGGATCAAAGATCGGCCACGCTCGGTGAGGCTGTACTCCACTTTGGGGGGAATCTGGGGGTACTCCTCCCGGTGGATCAGCTGGTCGGCCTCCAGTTCCTTGAGGGTGGCACTGAGAGTTTTGTAGGATATTTCGCCGATGTAGCGCTTCATTTCGTTGAAACGCACCACCCCGAAACACATCAGGGTATAGAGGATGGTCATCTTGTATTTTCCGTTGATGAGAGAAAGGGTATAGCTGAATCCGGTGTCGGATAGCTTGGCGCTGGCTATGCAGGATTGATAGGTGTTTGGTTCCTTCATGGCGGGTACTTCCTTTCTTGCCTATATGCAAATAATGGTTTGCACCAACATTTTTCCACATTATAGTAAAGGGACAAGCCAAAGTCAATAGCCGGCTGAGAGAGCCAGCCTCTGGAAACAATGAGAAAGAGCCGAAGATCAAGTTTGCGTCGTGGCGGCATACACGCTTGACAGAAACGGAAAGAAATGCTATAGTATGATTAACAATTAGGCTAAGTGTTAATCGTGAAGATTGGAAAGGAGGCGCGAACCTTGAGCCTGCAGCTGACCCTGAAGGCGCTGGCCGATCCCATCCGCCGGGAGATCCTCAATCTGTTGAAAGGCGGCCGCCTGTCGGCGGGGGAAATCTCGGAACATTTCCCGGTGACGGCAGCTTCCATTTCGCGGCACCTTTCGGTGCTGAAGGAGGCAGACCTGATCCGCGACCAGCGGGAAGGCAAGTATATTTATTATGAGCTGAATGCTTCCGTTTTGGAGGAAGTGATGCTGTGGATCTCAGATTTGAAAGGAGGATCCGACGATGAAAAAGACGATGGCTGAACATAAAGTCAAGTTGCTGATTTCATCCCTGGTGATTGTGTTGCCTGCTGTTGTGGACTGGCAGCTTCTCTGGGAGTGTGCAGGGCTGCTGGCGGCCCACTGGATCTGTGTGCTGCTGGTGTTTGCCGACCGGCGCAACCGGGAAGGCCAGAGCAAAAAGGCGGTGGGCCTGCTGTTTTGGCTGATGCCGGTGACATCGCTGCTGCTGGCGGCCATTCGGATGGCAGTGCAGCAGGGAGAGGCTGGAATCAAAATCACTTACCTCATCACCTGCTTTGCCTTCGGGCTGCTGTTTCTGGCAGTGGGCAACTATATGCCCAAAATCCGTCAGAACCGCACCATGGGCGTCCGGGTGAAGTGGACTCTGGCCAGCGAGGCAAACTGGAACGCCACCCACCGCTTTGCGGGCAAAGTCTGGGTGGCGGCAGGCCTGCTGTGCATGATTAGCGCCCTGCTGCCGCTGGAAATGATGCTGGTGGTTTTCATTGCATCCATTGTGCTGGCAGCGGTGGTGCCCTGCGTCTATTCCTACCGCTATTATAAGCAGCATCCCCAGGACGGCGCCGAGGTGAATATTTATGCCAGCCCGGCCCAGAAGATGGCGGCCCGCCTGATTCTGGTGGGCGTTCTGGTCTTTGTGGCCGTGGCGCTGGTAGCTGGCAGCGCAGAGGTGGTGTTCGGAGAAGACTCCCTGACGGTAGAGGCAAGCTTCTGGCAGGATATGACCATTTCCTATGACAGCATTGAATCGGTGTCCTATGAGACAGGGGAGGAGATGCCTGCTGCCGGCATCCGTACCTATGGCCTGGGGAATCTGCGGATGCTGATGGGGACCTTTGCCAACGACGCCTACGGCAGCTACACCCGGTACACCTACGATTCCTGCGATGACTGCGTTGTGCTCAATGTCAGCGGCATGACGGTAGTCCTCAACGGCCCCAGCGTTGACGATACCCGGCAGATCTACCAGGAGCTGACAGCCCGTCTGGATGAAAGATAATTCCTTTCACAAAAGGCAAACAAAAGCACCCTGCTGTCCGGCAGCTTGTTCTGCGGGATGGCGGGGTGCTTCGCTGTTCAGATTCCCGGATGGGCAGCGGGCATTTGGATGAAATGCCCTTTTCCCGGCGGGTCATGCCCGCAGGATTGATTGACATGCAGGCGGCGGAATGTTATGTTAATAGCGTTCCAAAAGCGATGAGATTGAGGGAGGAAACAACTGTGGAATTATCTGCATTTACAGACTATGGGCAGAAAATCCGCGCCAACTGTTCCAAGGTGATTGTGGGCAAGGAAGATGTGATTGAAAAGATTCTGGTCTGCTTTATTTGTTCCGGCCATGTGCTGCTGGAAGATAAGCCAGGCACAGGAAAGACCATGCTGCTGCGGGCTTTTGCCCGGACGGTGGGAGGGGATTGCAAACGGGTACAGTTTACGCCCGATCTTCTCCCTTCAGACCTGACGGGCATCCATTTTTACAACCAGAAAACCAATGAGTTTGAGTTCCGGCCGGGACCGCTGTTCAGCCATTTTGTGCTGGCGGACGAGCTGAACCGGGCCACGCCCCGGACCCAGTCCGCCCTTCTGGAGGCCATGGAGGAGCGGCAGATTACAGTGGACGGCGTCACCACCCGGCTGGAAGAGCCCTTTATGGTGCTGGCCACCCAGAACCCCATGGAATCTTTCGGCACCTTCCCGCTGCCGGATGCCCAGATGGACCGCTTCTTCATGCGGCTGTCCCTAGGGTACATGCAGCGGGAGCAGGAGATGGAGGTCATTGCCCGGCCCTCCACCCAGGCTGTCCTGGACAGCCTGGAAACCCTGGTGACCCCGGAACAGACCGCCTATGTGCGCTCGGCTTATGTCCAGGTCAAGGTGAGCGATGATGTCAAAAATTACCTGATGGATTTGGTGGAAGCCACCCGGACCAGCAGCAGTTTTGCGGGGGGCGTTTCCACCCGCGGCGCCATTGCCCTTTACAAGGCGTCCCAGGCCCTGGCTGCATTGCGGGGCCGGGACTATGTGATCCCGGAAGACATCAAGGAACTGGCGCCGGCAGTGCTGTGCCACCGCCTGACCCTGGGCGGCGGCATGAACGCGGAGGCAGTGGCCAACCGGATGCAGCAGCTGCTGCAGAGCATCCCGGTGCCTCTGGAACAGCCGTGACCATTCTGCTGCTTGGATTGATTCTGGTGGCTTTGGCTGTGGGGCTGGAGGCCTACTCGAAAAAGCATGCCCTGGACGGCCTGAAAGCCAAAATGGTGCCGGAAGACCTGCTGGCAGAGCCCGGCCAGCCGGCCCGGCTGCATTTGACCCTCTGCAACCAGAAGGGCTGGCCGCGGCCCCTGGTCTCTCTAAAACTCCATTTGGGGCCGGTGTTTGAGCTGGAAGAGGCTAGCTATATACACAAGGATGTGCTGGGCAACGGACGGACGGTCCAGCTGGTGACCTGGCTCCGGCCCCGCCAGCAAGCGTCCTGGCAGGTGGAAGTACGGCTCTCCCGGCGGGGGCGGTACCTGCTGGAACCCTTGTATTTGGGCAGCGGCGATTTTCTGGGGATGACCGAGATGACCCAGCGGGCCACCGGTATGCAGGAGCTGATCGTCCCGCCCCGGGAGGCTTCCATGCCGTCTTTGGATGCAGCTATGGGCGGCCTCCTGGGCGAGCTGGCCGTCAACCGCTTTTTGTATCAGGATCCCATTCTGACGGCGGGCTACCGGCCCTATACCAGTCAGGACCCCATGCGGTCCATCTCCTGGAAACAGAGCGCCCGGGGCATGGGGCTGATCAGCAAAAAGTACGATTCCACCACTGAACCCAGGGTGACGGTTCTGGTACAGGCCGACGCGCCGTCGGAAGAACAGATGCAGCAGGTGGAAGACTGCTATTCCATGGCCCGGACGGTGTGCCGCATCCTGGAGGAAAAGGCGGTCAGTTACCGGCTGGTGGTCAATTCCACTTTCGATTCCCTGATTCACGGGGCCCTTGTGCCGGGCAGCCAGTGGAACAAGCCCTTGGAGACCGGCCATGGATACGGCCCGGAGCATTTCCGCCGTGCTCTTGAGATACTGGGCAGGGCGGTTGGCCAGCCCGCGGAATCCTGTGAGCGGTTCTGCGCCCAATATTTTGGCCCCGGCAGTCAGGACAGCTGCGTCATGATTACCACCGAGCCGGAGGAAAGGGTGCGGGCCTGCCTGCATCTGGCGCCAGGCCGCAGCCTTCTGGTGCTCCGGCCGGAGCAGAAGGCAGGAAAGGGGGATGCAGAATGACGGCGTTTCTCTATAGCCTGCGGATGGCAGGGGACCTGCTGCTTTACAGTGCCTTTGCAGCCTTTTTCGCGGCTGCCTTGGGCGGCCATCCTGCCCCCTGGATTCTGCTTTTGCCGGCGGTTTGCTATGGCGTATCGTCCTGTGTGTTCCAGCACCGGCTGCTGCGGACGGTCTGCGGGGCGGTGAGCCTGGCGGGCCTGCTGCTGGTGCCCGGCTGGGCAGACCGGGCGGCCTATCTGCCGGCAGCTCTCTACACCGTATACCTCACGGTGCAGGGAGAGTACAGCCTTTCGGCGGACCGGCAGATGGATTTGTTTTTGCTGTTCTGCAAGGTCTACCCCATCTTTGCAGCGGCCCTGGGCGTTGTCTGGGACGGACAGGTTATGTTGACCGTGTCGCTGCCCCTGGCGATCTGGACGGTCCTGCTGCAGATCTTTTTGATGCGGGTGCTGCGTCAGCCGCCTGCTGTATATCGGGATCCCCTTTATTTGCTGGGAAATGCGGGTCTGCTGGGGATTCTTGGGCTGCTGGGCTTTCTGGTCAGCCGCCCGGCGGTGCTGGGGGCCGCTCAGGCCGGGGCAGGGGCGCTTTATTTTAACCTGGTGGTTCCTGTCCTGACCATCCCGCTGAACCTGCTGGCCTGGCTGGCGGAACATCTGCTGCTGCCCGCGATCCTGGCGCTTCTGCGCTGGATTGCGGCGGGGAGCGGCAACCCGGACCCTGAAATTCTGACCCATCTTGCGGAAGGTTCTTCCAGCGGCAGGGATCTGTCGTCCGCCGGGGAGCCGCTGATCAACGGCACCCTGGTGGTGTATGCCCTGGGGGCTGTCCTGCTGGCAGCGGGCTGCGTGCTGCTGTTCCGCCGCATGCTGAGAAAGAGCGGCGGAACGGCGTCAGAGGCGGCTCCGGCTGCCGCCCGACAGAGCGTCCGAAAGGCCCGCCGGCGGTGGCCGGGCTTTTTCCTCAGCCCCAATGCCAGAGTCCGGCGGGCCTACGGCCGATATCTGGAACGCCAGGCCCAGCACGGCGTGACAAGGGCCCCGTCTGAAACCAGCCTGGACCTTCTGGGCCGGACGCCTTTTTTGGACCCGGACGCAGAACAGCAGCTGCGGCGGCTGTATCTGAAGGCCCGGTATGGTGAATGTGCTACATCCCAGGATGCAGCCGCAGCGGAGCGCCTGGAAAAGGCGCTGGAACAGTCTGAACAAGATGCCCGCCGTTGATTTCCTGCAAAATCAAACATCGACACTGTTCCAGTATCACGCTGCAAAATGCAGAATATACTGGGACAGAACAAGGGTGCTCACCGGCCAGGCAGAGCACCCTGTATTTTTGGTGTGAGGTGTGGCGTATGTGTGGAATTGCAGGATTTTGTGATTGTAAGGCTGATTTTCTCCAGGATGCCGGGATGTGGACCCGGGTCCTGGTCCAGATGCGGCAGGCCATTGCCCACCGGGGCCGCGACCAGACGGGGGAATATCTGCGGCGGCATGTGGGCCTGGCCCACACCCGGCTGTCCATCCGGGATCTGGCCGGCGGCGTCCAGCCCATGGTGCGCTGCCGGGGGCAGCGGGAATATGGCATTGTGTACAACGGAGAAATCTACAATGCTGCCGAATTGAAACAGGATCTTCAAAGTCGGGGATGCCGGTTTGAAACCACCTGCGACACTGAGGTGATCCTCCTGGGTTACATGGAATATGGCATGGAGATTGCTCGTAAGCTCAACGGCATCTATGCCTTTGCCATCTGGGACGGGGAAAAGGACACCCTGTTCCTCTGCCGGGACCGCATGGGTGTCAAGCCGCTGTTTTATGCCGTCCAGGGGGGGACCCTGGTGTTTGGCTCGGAACCCAAAGCGTTGTTTGCCCATCCCCAGGTCCAGCCCCGGGCAGACCTGGACAGTTTCCGGGAGATTTTCGGGCTGGGTCCGGCCCGGACCCCCGGCTGCGGGGTGTTCTGCGGCCTGCGGGAGGTGAAGCCGGGCTGTATGGTATCTTATACCGGGGATCAGCTGCGGGAAGATCCCTACTGGTCCCTGGAGGCCCGGCCCCACACCGACACCTATGCCCAGACGGTAGAGAAAGTATCCTGGCTGCTGCGGGATGCGGTGAAACGGCAGCTGGTGTCGGATGTGCCGGTGTGCAGCTTTTTGTCCGGCGGCATTGATTCCACCGTGGTCACCGCCATTGCATGCCGGGAGCTGGAATCAAAGGGCCACACCTTGAATACCTTCTCCTTTGATTTTGCCCACAATGATGACTGCTTCCAGGCCAACGCTTTCCAGCCCAGCCGGGACCGCCCCTATGTGGACCAGGTGCTGGCTCTGTACCCGCTGCACCACACTTACCTGGAATGCGATGAAGTTACTCTGGCAGGATTGCTGAAGGATGCCGTCCGGATGAGGGATCTGCCGGGCATGACCGATGTGGATGCCTCGCTGCTGTATTTCTGCGGCCTGGTCAAGCAGCACAACAAGGTGGCGCTGACCGGCGAATGTGCGGATGAGATTTTCGGCGGGTACCCCTGGTTTTACCGGAAGGAACTGCTGGAAGCAGACGGCTTCCCCTGGTCGTCTGACCTGTCGGCCCGGACCTTACTGCTGTCGGAGGAAGCCATCCAGGAGCTGGACCTGGAAGAATATGTGCGCCAGCAGTACCTGGATACCCTGGCCCAGACCCCGGTTCTGCCGGGGGAGCAGGGGGAAGCACGCCGCCGCCGGGAGATGGGATACCTGAACCTGCGATGGTTTATGCAGACCCTGCTGGATCGGATGGACCGCACCAGCATGGCCTGGGGGCTGGAAGCCCGGGTGCCCTTTGCGGATCACCGGATTGTGGAGTATGTCTACAATGTGCCATGGGAGATGAAATACCAGGACGGCATGGAGAAAAAGCTGCTGCGTGATGCCTGCAAAGACCTGCTGCCGCCGGAACTGCTGTATCGGAAAAAGAGTCCCTATCCCAAGACCTATTCGCCGCTGTATGAAGCCCTGCTGACCCGGGAGTTCCGGCAGGTGCTGGCAGATCCCCAGGCACCGGTGCACCGTTTCCTGGACCGGAAAAAGGCAGAGCGGTTCCTGGCCCAGCCCAAGGATTACGGAAAACCCTGGTTTGGCCAGCTGATGGCGGGACCCCAGATGATCGCTTATATTTTGCAGGTCAACGACTGGATGAAGATGTATGGAATCAGCTGAAAAGGCCGGCTGAATTTGTCGAAAAAAGCTCTTGCAAAAAAACTGTGGGACTACTATACTGAAAACAAAGTATTTTGATAGGAAAAGGAAAGTGAATGTTCAATGAATCAAGTCACCCCCATCAGTCCCGAACTGCTGTCCCGGTTTGAACGGGATTATGCCAGCCGGCCTTATCTGTCTGTGATGTCCAACGCCATCAGCCGCACCAATCTGGATGATGCGGCCTTTGTGCCCGCTGCCGCTGCCAAGCTGCGGATGGACTTCTCGGTGGTTGTGCCCACCACCGGCATCACCAACCAGAAAAAGAGCGGCCGCTGCTGGATGTTTATGGTCCTGAATGCATTGCGGGAGCAGGTGATCCGGGAATGCAACCTGGAAGACTTCTCTTTCTCGCCCACCTATCTGGCCTTCTACGACAAGCTGGAAAAGTGCAATCTGTTCTATGAGAACATTCTGCACTATGCAGACCAGGATCTGGACGACCGGGAGACCTGGACCCTGCTGGGCAAACCGCTGCCCGACGGCGGTCAGTGGGATATGGTGGCCAGCCTGATTCGGAAATACGGTGTGGTGCCGTCCTGGGTCATGCCGGAAAATGTCCATTCCACCGGCACTGCCCAGTACATGCCCATCCTGAGCCGCAAGCTGCGGAAGGATGCCCTGGAGCTGCGCCAGCTGGCCCGGGCCGGCAAGGATACGGCGGCCCGCCGCACCGAAATGCTCCAGGAAGACTACAATGCCCTGTGCATCCTTTACGGCCAGCCCCCCAAGACCTTTGACTTCGCCTACACCGACAAGGACAAAGTCTACCACTGTGATGCCGGCCTGACCCCCAAAACCTTCTTTGAAAAGTATGTCCACTATGACTTCAGCGCTTATGTGCCGGTGATTTCCTCTCCCATCCATGAGATGAACCGCACCTACTGCCAGCCGGGCATGGGCGATGTGGTGGAGGAGAATATGTTCTGGCTGAACCTGAGCCAGGAGGAGATGGAAGAGCTGACCGTCCGTCAGCTGCAGGCAGGGGAGCCGGTCTGCTTCAGCTGTGACTGCCACCCCGACCGGGACCGTGATCATGGCTACTGGGATCCCGACTGCTTCCAGTATGGCCAGGTGCTGGGCGGCATGGATCTGGAGATGGACAAAGCCGCGCGGCTGTCCAGCCGGGAGAGCACTATGAACCACTGCATGATGTTCTGCGGCGTCAACCTGGACCAGAACGGCAAGCCTGACCGCTGGAAGATTGAAAACAGCTGGGGTGAAGCCTCGGGCCAGAAAGGCTACTTCATCGGCAGCGAGAAATGGTTCAAGGCCTATGTGTACCAGACCGTCATCCGCAAGGATCTGCTGAGCCCGGCCCAGCGTGCCCTGCTGGATCAGGAGCCCCTGCCCATGAAGCTGTGGGATCCTCTGGCCTGATTTCTGCTGCAATTCCAGCCCCTGGTGCGGTTCAAAGCCCGTGAACTGGTCCAAATTGTGCGGACAGTACAAAAAAGCCCCAAGTGTAGGATATTAGGATTCAGCAGGAGTGGCGGAGCGTTAGCGGAGCCACTCCTGCT
>CAJFNF010000054.1 GCA_904394215.1 uncultured Faecalibacterium sp. | reverse complement strand
GCCTGTATTTTCTTGGCATAGCAAAGACCTCCTATGGTAGTTTCATTCTACCACAGGAGGCCTTCTTTTTTCATTGTCCGTTTTTACTAGAGCGGTTCAATCCGCCGGTGCAGAGAGGCCCTTTTTGATTGCCTTATTCGCTGCGGAGTTTGTGGCAGTACTGGGTACAGAGCTTGTCGGTGCACTCCGAACACTTCAGCGCCGCATTGGAGTGATCCCAGAACCGTTCGGGGTACATCATGACGCACAGCTCCCACACCAGCCAGGCGATGGCGGCCATCAGCACCAGGGAACCCGCATAGAACCCGCCCGCAAAAATCAGGGGGGAGAACATCATCAGGTGGTCCCAGTTGAAGATGCGGCAGGTGGTGCAGCAGCGGTTTTTCATGATCAGCCGGAAGGGGCACCAGATCAGCACGCAGATCAGGTCGCAGACGTAGAAGAGTGCCGAGATCATAAACAGGCCGGCCTGGTCCAGGATGCCGGTAAAATACAGGGCTCCAATGGCGGCGATCAGCAGGCACCAGATCACAAAGACCTTGTAGGCTGCCAGAGTGGTGGAGACCACATAGCTGCGCAGCCCCTCATAGTTGATCTTCTCCCGGATGGGCCGGAAATGGTTGGAAAACAGCTTCTGGGAGCCCAGGGGCAGCTTGTTCTTGATGGGGAAAATCTGGAGGAACATATCCGCCACCCAAATGGCCCACAGCAGGTGGAGGGGTGAGAACTCTTTGAAAAAGTTCATCCCCAGCAGGACGTCGAAGGTATCCCGGCGGAACAGGTACAGCAGGCAGCACAGGATCAGGATGATGCAGCGCCCCACCAGCCGGGCAAAATACAGTTTTCTGGTTTTGGACATTTTGTTCCTCTTTCTGACAGGCAGCGGCAAAAGAAAAACAGCCCGATCCTCCTCCGCATATCGGATCGGGCTGAACAACATACCAAATAGCTCAAGATTTGGATCTATTTTTATTATAATGGAAAACGACAGAAACTGCAAGGGACTTTTCAAAGGGGCGCAGCTTCCCGACCGGGAAACAAAGCACAGCATCTGGCATGGCGTGCCTGCTTTTTTGGCCGGGGCACTGTACAGGATGGGGCCACCCATGCTACAATACTCTCAAAGGGGGAAAGGCAGATGGAGACCGTCTATTTTCATGATCCCGCAGGCTGCGTCGGCATCGCGATTCCTGGCAGGCAGGTGGCGTACACCGGCCTGAGGGTGCACCAGGAGCCTGCCCGGTACCGGGGCAGCGAGGCCCTGGCGCCGTTTTTGCAGGAGGACTTCCATTTTTTCTTTGAAGATGAGGAACCGGATGTGTCCCTGTATGCTGTGCCCCGGGTGCTGATCCTGGGCTATGACAGCGCCGGGGGCTATTTTGCTTCCACCCAAATGGACGTGAGACTGGATGAAAATTTCCCCCTGCTGTATATTTCCCGGGAAAGGAAAGTGTACCAGGTGGAAGGGGAGAGCAGCCTGCTGATGACCGGCACTTTCCGGTGGCGGGAGTGCCTGCGGTCCTCTGGGGCGGTCAAGCTGTACCCTTCCCGGGAGGCGGCGCAGCGGGATTATCTGATTCACGACCTGGCGGAACTGGATTTGCCTGATCTGCCGGACCCGCCGGGCCGGAACCAACAGATAAAACAGGGAGGCTGAACCATGGCAGACCATATTGAGATCCGGGGTGCCCGGGTCCACAACCTGAAAAACATTGATCTGGATGTGCCGCTGGGGAAACTTGTGGGGATTGCCGGGGTGTCCGGCTCGGGCAAATCCTCCCTGGCCCTGGGGATTTTGTATGCGGAGGGCTCCCGCCGGTATCTGGAAGCCCTGTCGGCCTACACCCGGCGGCGGCTGACCCAGGCCTCCGAGGCCAACATCGACTCCATCGAGTCCATCCCGGCGGCGCTGGCCCTGCACCAGCGGCCGGCAGTGCCCGGCATCCGCAGCACCTTCGGCACCTCCACCGAACTGCTGAACGCCCTGCGGCTGATGTATTCCCGGCTGGGCAGTCACCGGTGCCCCAACGGGCACCTAGTGCCGCCCTCGCTGAATGTAGCGGCGGGCAGGCCCCTGGTCTGCCCGGTATGCGGCGTGTCTTTTGATGGGCCCAGCGCCGAAAGCTTCTCCTTCAACAGTGAGGGCGCATGCAAGCGGTGCGGCGGCACCGGGATTGTGCGGACGGTGGATGAATCCACCCTGGTGCCGGATGAATCCCTCACCATCGACCAGGGAGCCGTGGCCCCCTGGAACTCCCTGATGTGGTCCCTGATGACCGATGTGTGCCGGGCCATGGGGGTGCGGACCGACGTGCCCTTTTCCCAGCTGACCGATAAAGAGCGGGACATCGTGTTCCACGGCCCGGCAGAAAAGAAGCATATCTTTTACCGGCCCAAAAACGGAGCTTCGGCGGGGGAGCTGGATTTTACCTATTTCAACGCCGTCTATACGGTGGAAAATGCCCTGGCCAAGGTCAAGGATGACAAGGGCATGAAGCGGGTGGAACGGTTCTTGAAGCAGTCACCCTGCCCCGACTGCGGCGGCACCCGCCTGAACCAGCAGGCCCGGTCCAGCCTGCTGCGGGGCAAAAATCTGGCAGAAGCCACCGCCATGACCCTGGACGAATTGATTCCATGGGTGCAGGAGGTGCCGGTGTCCCTGCCGGAGCCCATGCGGGAGATGGCCGGCAGCATCTGCCGCCAGTTCCTCCACACGGCCAAGCGGCTGATGGATCTGGGGCTGGGGTATCTTTCGCTGGACCGTGCCGGGTCCACCCTGTCCACCGGCGAGCGCCAGCGGGTACAGCTGGCCCGGGCGGTGCGGAACCGGACCACCGGGGTCCTCTACGTGTTGGACGAGCCTTCCATCGGACTGCACCCCTCCAATGTGGACGGCCTGCTGGGCGTGGTGGAGGATCTGATCGACCACGGCAACTCGGTGGTATTGGTGGACCACGACGTGCGGGTGCTGAAGGCCGCCGACTGGATCATCGAGATGGGCCCCGGCGCCGGGGAATACGGCGGCCAGGTACTGGCCCAGGGAACGGTGGAACAGGTGGGCCGGGCTCCGGGATCCCTGATTGCCGGGTTCCTGAATGGCCGTGAGAGTTCCATCGCCCGCCCCCGGGCGGCGTCAGACGCCATGTTCGACCAGGGGCATATCCAGCTGTCCACCTTGCCGCTGCACACGGTCCACGCACTGGATCTGGACCTGCCCAAGGGCAGACTGATTGCGGTGACAGGGGTGTCCGGTTCGGGGAAAACCACCCTGATTTTGGAGAGCCTGATCCCGGCCCTGAAGGCAAAGATCGCCGGGCAGCCCCTGCCGGAACACATCCGTTCGGTGGATGCCCCCGGCATCAGCCGGATTGACCTGATTGACGCCACCCCCATCGGGGTGAATGTCCGGTCCACGGTGGCTACTTACAGCGGGGTGCTGGATGACCTGCGCCGGCTGTTTGGGGCACTGCCCGAAGCCAGGGAAAAAGGCTACAAGGCAGGGGACTTCTCCTACAATACCGGGTCGCTGCGGTGCCCCGGCTGCGACGGCACCGGCCAGATCACCATGGACGTCCAGTTTTTGCCCGACGTGGACATTGTCTGCCCTGACTGCGGGGGCCGGCGCTATGGAAAAGCGGCTGCCGCCATCCGGTGCCGGCCCCAAAAGGCCCCGGCAGATGATCCCGGCGTCTCGCTGCCCCAGCTGATGGGGATGACGGTCAAACAGGCCCTGGACCGGTTGGCGGGGTACAAAAAAGTGACCGACAAGCTGCAGGTCCTGAGCGATCTGGGGCTGGGGTACCTGACCCTGGGAGAGGCAACGCCGGCTTTGTCAGGGGGCGAAGCCCAGCGGCTGAAACTGGCGGCAGAGATGGGCCGGGCCCAAAATGATGCAGTCTTTGTGTTCGATGAGCCCACCATCGGCCTCCACCCGCTGGATGTGCGGGTGCTGCTGGGGGTGTTCCAGCGCCTGATCGGCGCCGGTGCCACCGTCATTGTGATTGAGCACGACCTGGATATGATTGCAAACGCCGACTATGTGGTGGATCTTGGCCCCGGCGGCGGTAAAGCCGGCGGCCGGATCGTGGCGGCAGGCACCCCGGAGCAGGTGGCCCAAAACCCGGCCAGCATCACCGGCGTCTATCTGAAGGAATGTCTGGGACAGCAAACTGCCCGTTAAAAAACTGCCTGGCAGGACGCCAGGCAGTTTTTTGTGTCAAATGGGTTCATCTTCCCGGCGGGGCCGGGCGGCCAGATTTCCCGCCTCGTCCAGCCACACCTGAAAATAGGGGGCATCCCGGCGGTCGGTTTGATAGATCAGGCTCACCTGATGGCCCAGCCGGATCAAAACCTGGGCCAGGGTTCCGGTCTCATCCAGACCGGCCTTACGGGTGAGCCAGCGTCCGCTGTCCAGCCGCTGCTTTTGGGTCCGCAGCCAGTGGGGGTCCAGCTTGGAGAGGGCAGCTTCGTTCATCTGGAACACAAGCTCGACGCTGTGGCCCTTTACCATATAGGGAAAGCTGCAGTAGGGGTCATCCCGCTGATAGGCGGCGGGGTCGGGGTGGAAGATGGCGTGGAATTGCTGCAGCCCCCGGGCATCGGTGGTGATACAGGCAATGGCCAGGAGCTTTTCCTCCGCGTCGGGGCCGGTGTCCTCCTGCAGGTCGCTGTCGGCCCCGGGATCGATCCAGTGGTATTCCATCTGTTCCAGGCTGGCCCCGGTCTGGACCTCTTCCTGCAGGGTTATAAATTCATGGTCCCCCGGCACCAGGGTCAGGCCCTGCCGGACGGCCTCCAGTGCCCCGGCTTTGTCGCCGAAGTGGGCCCGAAGTTTGCCGGCCTGAAGCCAGATCCAGGGGTAGGAGGGCTCTTCCCGTGTGCCGGCCTCGGCATAGCGGCGGGCCTCCTCCAGGCGGCCGCAATATGTCAGGGCGCAGGAATAGCGGTAGTACCAGACGCCGCAGCCGGCGGCACTGGATTCGGAGTCGGGCATCCATTGGGCGGCCCGATAGTAAAATTCGTATTGGTCGATGTTGTTGCAGGCAAAGGCATACCAGAGGGCAATCTGCAGATCCCGGCGGGCCTGGCCCTCGGTGAAATGCCCGGCCTGCATACCTTCCTGGATGAAGTTCAGCAGGTAGTCCAGCATCTTGTAATAGTAGCCGGATCCGCCCTCACAGAAGGATTCCAGGGCCTCGATGTCCTGTGTATGCAGCAGAGAACCGGTCTCGGGGTCCAGGGCAGGTTCATCCTCCCGGGTGAACAGCCGGACGGTGGACACGTCCCGGCGGAAGGAGTGGAAGTTGGCCCAGGCCAGGCCGCTTCCGGCGAAAAAGTCCCTGGCTGCGTCCAGGACGGCCGGCAGATCCCAGGCAATGAAGTCCAGATAGCCGCAAAATTGGCCCACTGCATCGCCGATGCTTACAAAGGCGGCGGGCCCGGCCTGCCGGTCCAGAGCTGCCTGCAAAGCGTCCCGCGCCCCGGCAAAGCTGCGTTGGCCGTCTTCCAGGGGCCAGCAGAAAAAGCCGGCAGCGATCCCGTGCCGGTGGCACAGGTCAATTTCGGTGTCATCATTTTCCAGATATCCCGCCAGAAGGGGCGGGCAGCTGGTGACGCCGCAGGTGATGTCCATCCGCCAGTCCGCATCGGGGTCAGGGTCGGGCAGGGCACAGTAGCGGACCTGGGCAGGAGCTTCCGGGGCCGGATCTTCCTCTGCGGTCTGGATGCCCGGCGGCATCCGGCCCGGCGCAAAGGCAGCGGTGACAGAAGGTACGTCGCGGATGGCCACGGCCCAGCGGGCCCGCAGCTCCCCCGGCATCTGCCGCTGGAAATAACCCAGGGCAGCAGACAGCGGCAGACTGCCCGCCGCAGAGCAGCAGAGCTGGTACTGGCTGCCATGGGCCTCCAGGGAAAGAGAAAGTTCTTCCAGGACAGGGGAAAACAGTCCCCGGCAGAGATCGGACGCCTGCTGAACCTGCCCCTGCTCCAGCGCCTGGCACAGATCAGACTGCCGCTGCCCAAAAGCAGCCCAAGCTGCGGCAGTGCGCTCCCGGAAGTTGGGCTGGAACCAGGGCAATGCCAGCCGCTCCCGGCAGTCCATAATCAGGGACTGCACTTCCTCGGCGGTGTTGACCTGGGGGCTGTCGCCGGGATGCAGGTCCAGGGCCCGGGTGAAATACCGCAGGGCCAGGCCCTCCTGGTCCAGATAATAGTAGGCGTACCCCATCCGGAAATTCCAGACATAGGTGTTCTGCAGCTCCTCCTGATGGGCCTCCATCAGGCCGATGGCCCGGCGGAGCAGGGCCCGGCCGTCCAGTGTCTGGGGATCAGCGAGATTGTTGCAGGCCCGGGCCAGTTCCATGTCGGTGTCGGCAGTGCGCTGTTCGGGGGGCAGGGCTTCGATGGCATCGAAGATTTTTTGGTGTTGGTCGTGGATGTGCCACACCTGGCACTGTTCCAGCAGCGTCATGGAGAACCTCCTTTGGCTCAGGGTGCAAAAAGGCCGCAGAAAATCCACCGCTACCCCGAAGGGCGCGGCGTCCTGCGGCTGAAATCAATACGGGGCTGGTGGGATGCATGGCGGGTGCCTCGCTGGGAAAGAGAACATATATTTCTTACTTTTTATTGTACCACAGAAATGGGAAAAGCGGAGAAAAAATTTGGATTTTTTGCAGAAAAAGGAAATTTTTATGGCATATTTTGTCGCTTAAAGCAGTGTAATAAAGCAAAGCCCGCCCGGGCGGCCAGGGAGCGGTTTGGATATTGACAAACCGGCCCAAAACCGCTATATTTATTGCATCCAAAAGCGATGAAGGAGAGTGTGCGCTGCAGCCACCCTTGCAGAGAGCCGGGTTCGGTGCAAACCGGCAGGGCAGGACAGCGGGCTGTCACTCCGGAGCTGGAGCGGTGAAGAAGCCCTTTGGGGCCTGTCAGCCGCTCCCGGGCTGCCCCACGTTACCGGGGCGTCAAGAGGCGCGGCGTCCCAGAGGACCCCGCGCAATTTGGGTGGTACCGCGGCACAAAAGATTCAGCCGTCCCATGGAATTTCCGTGGGGCGGCTTTTTTGTCCCCCACCAGTAAAACAGGAGGATTTGCCCATGAAGGAACTCGCAAAGCAATATGATCCCAGCCAGGTGGAGGACCGGATCTACCAGTTCTGGCAGGATGGCGGCTACTTCCACACCAAGGCCGACCCCGACAAGAAACCCTATACCATTGTGATGCCGCCCCCCAACGTCACCGGCCAGCTGCACATGGGCCACGCCGTGGACAACACCATGCAGGACATCCTGATCCGCACCAAGCGGATGCAGGGCTATGCAGCCCTGTGGGTGCCCGGCACCGACCACGCATCCATTGCCACCGAGGCCAAGGTGGTGGAAGCCATGGCCAAGGAAGGCCTGACCAAACAGGACCTGGGCCGGGAAGGCTTCCTGGAGCGCGCCTGGGATTGGAAAAACCGGTTTGGCAGCCGGATTGTCAGCCAGCTGAAAAAGCTGGGCAGCAGCTGCGACTGGCAGCGGGAGCGGTTCACCATGGATGAGGGCTGCTCAGAAGCTGTGCGGGAGGTCTTTGTCCGCCTGTACAACCAGGGCCTGATCTACCGCGGCAACCGGATGGTCAACTGGTGCCCCCACTGCAATACCTCCATCTCGGATGCCGAGGTGGAGTACACCGAGCAGGACGGCCACTTCTGGCATCTGCTGTACCCGGTCAAGGAGACCGGCGAAATGCTGGAGCTGGCCACCACCCGTCCCGAGACCATGCTGGGCGATACCGCCGTGGCCATCAATGCGGAGGATCCCCGCTATGCACACCTCCACGGCTGCCATGTGATCCTGCCCCTGCTGAACAAGGAAATCCCCATCGTCTGCGATGAGCACGCCGATATGACCAAGGGCACCGGCGTGGTGAAGATCACCCCGGCCCACGACCCCAACGACTTTGAGGTGGGCCTGCGCCACAACCTGCCCATCGTCCGGGTCTTCACCTACGACGGCCACATGACCGGCGCTGCCGACAAGGCCGCCGCCGACGCCCTCTTTGCCGCCGGCAAGAACACCGTCAACGAGCCCGAGGTCCTGGACTGCGGCAAGTATGCCGGCATGACTACCATGGAGGCCCGCAAGGCCATCCTGGCCGACCTGGAGGCCGGCGGCTACCTGAAAGAGGTAGAGCCCCTGCGCCACGAGGTGGGCACCTGCTACCGCTGCCACACCACCATTGAGCCCATGGTGTCCAAGCAGTGGTTTGTCCGGATGGAGCCCCTGGCCAAGCCCGCCATCGAGTCGGTGGAAAAGGGCGAGATCCGCTTTGTCCCCGAGCGCTTCACCAAGAACTATATGAACTGGATGAAGAATACCCGTGACTGGTGCATCAGCCGTCAGCTGTGGTGGGGCCATCAGATTCCCGCCTGGTACTGCGACGAGTGCGGCGAGACGGTGGTGGCCAAAGAGGCCCCCGCTGTCTGCCCCAAGTGCGGCTGCACCCATCTCACCCGGGATCCCGACACCCTGGACACCTGGTTCTCTTCGGCCCTGTGGCCCTTCAGCACACTGGGCTGGCCCGAACAGACCGAGGACCTGTCTTATTTCTATCCCACCGATACCCTGGTCACCGGCTACGACATCATCGGCTTCTGGGTCAGCCGCATGATTTTCTCCGGCCTGGCATACACTGGCAAGGCACCTTTCCACACCGTCTGCATCCACGGCATTGTCCGTGACAGCCAGGGCCGCAAGATGTCCAAGAGCCTGGGCAACGGCATCGACCCGCTGGAAGTCATCGCCAAGTATGGCGCCGACGCCCTGCGTTTCATGCTGGTGGATGGTTCCACCCCCGGCAACGACATGCGCTACAGCGAGAAGAAGGTGGAGGCTGCCCGCAACTTCGCCAACAAGCTGTGGAACGCCACCCGCTTTGTACTGATGAACCTGCCCGAGGACTTCACCCCCGGCCTGCCCGACGCCAGCCTGCTGGATATGAGCGACAAGTGGGTCCTGACCAAGCTGGGCCAGGTGGCCGGTGCCATGACCGACAACATCGACCACTACGAGCTGGGCCTGGCCGCCGCCAAGATCAACAGCTTTATCTGGGACGTCTTCTGCGACTGGTTCATTGAGATCGCCAAGCCCCGCCTGAATTCCGGCGATGCAGTCCAGGCCGATACGGCCCGCCGTGTCCTGGTCCATGTCCTGAGCGAGGCTCTGAAGCTGCTGCATCCCTTCATGCCCTTCATCACCGAGGAACTGTACCAGGCACTGCCCGGCAGCGGCGAGACCATCATGACCGCCGCCTGGCCCACTCCCAACGAGGCTTTCAGCTGGCCCGAGGAGGAGGAAGCCTTTGAAAAGGTGATGGACTATATCAAGGCTGTGCGTACCATGCGCACCGAGATGAACGTCCATCCCGCCAAGAAGACCAGCATGGTCATCGAGACGGCCGATCCGGTGCCCTTCCAGCGGGCCCAGATCTATCTGGCAAAGTTCGCCTTTGCCACCGATGTCACCTTTACTGACAAGTATACAGGCAGCACCGACGGCATGGTTCAGGTGTCCACCCATGCGGCCCGCGGCTTCATCCCCATGATGGAGCTGGTGGACCGTGAGAAGGAGCTGGCCCGCCTGAACAAGGAAAAGGCCAAGGCCGAAAAGGAACTGGCCATGTTCAAGAACCAGCTGGCCAATCCCAAGTTTGTGGAGAAAGCCCCGGCTGCCCTGGTGGAGGAGACCCGGGCCAAGATGGCCCGCAGCCAGGATAAGCTGACCAATATTGAACAGAGCATCCAGGCTCTGGGCTGATCGGAGGTCTATGAGCAAAACACGTTATGGCTGGTTTTGGACCATCCTGAAACTGCTTGTGCTGGCAGGGCTGGCATGGACTGTCTGCTTCATCTTTTCCAATTCCATGCAGACGGCGACGGTGTCCTCCGGCGCCAGCGGCAGGGTACTGGAACTTTTGCAGGGTTTGTTGAACCGTCTGGGCCATCCCGGCCTGGCGGCCCGCCTGACCGACCATATCGTCCGCAAGCTGGCCCATTTCTGCGAGTATATGCTGGAGGGCTTCTTCCTGGTATTGATGACCCGGGTTTTGGCGGGGCACCGCCGGCGCCTGCTGCCTTACCTCAGTTGGCCGGCCCTGGTGGGAGTACTGACGGCCCTCACCGATGAGACCATCCAGCTGTTCTTCCAGGGACGGGGCAGCCGTGTCACCGATGTCTGGATTGATTTCGGGGGCGTTGTAGCCGGCATGCTGGTTGGGCTGGTGTGTTTGGCTCTGCTCCGGGCCCTGTTCGGACACCGCCGCAGCGAACTGGAATGATCATAACATGAACCTGAAACGCCTGAATCTCCCAATCAAACATTGGAAATTTGGGCGTTTCAGTCTTTGGAAAGGAATCAATCATGCGTACCATCCAAACCATGCAGCAGGCAGACGAGTTCTTTGCATCTCTGCCCGACGGCTTTGATGCGCCCCAGGACTTTGCAGCGGCCCTGCCGCCGGCGGCAGAACCCGCCGTCAAGTATATCCCGGTGGCAGGCACCGCCGGCAAGACCACGGTTGCTGCCCTCACAGCAGGGATTTTGAAAGAAGCAGGGTTCCGCACCGGCCTGTATACGGCGGGCTCTGAGCCTCTCTCTGCCCGCATCACGGTGGACGGCCAGCCGCTCTCGGGGGCCGCAGCTGAGGCCTATACCGAGGCGGCAGACCGCATTCTGGAGGGAACGCTGCTGTCCCGTCCGGCGGCGGAACTGGCAGCCGCCTGCTGCTGCTTTGAGGCGGCCGGGTGCTTCTTTGCTGTGGTGGAGACGGCAGACGGGGCTTTGGCCTCGGTGCTGCCTGAGGTGCCCGTCTGTGCTGTCACCCACATCGGCCCTGACGGTTCGGGCCGCACCATCGAGCGCCTGGCCCACGATGCGGCCGCAGTCATGCGGAAGGGCGCGGTCTGCGTCACAGCCCCCGGCCAGCCCAAGGCTGCTCTGACCGAAATCATTGTGGCCGCCGGCAAAACCGAATGCGAGCTGGTGGTCCCCGAAGAGGATGACATCACCTTCCCTGAGGATGACCGCCCCACCGCCCGGGTGGATTACGGCGGATACGATGTGCCGCCCGCCTTTATGGGGTACCACGCCGCCTGCAATGTGGCTGTGGCGGTGGAACTGTCCCTGGCTCTGTGGCGCAAAGGCCACGATATCCAGGATGACGCCATCCTGGGAGGAATGGCGGCCACCAAAAACCGCAGCAGTATCCGGATTCTCTCCCGTGACCCGCTGGTGATCCTGGATGCCTGCCGGACCCCGCAGCAGGCAGCCGCCTTGCTGCGGGTGC
This sequence comes from uncultured Faecalibacterium sp., assembly GCA_904394215.1. Classification (GTDB taxonomy): domain Bacteria; phylum Bacillota; class Clostridia; order Oscillospirales; family Ruminococcaceae; genus Faecalibacterium. Next base: position 2,257 of record CAJFNF010000054.1, on the reverse strand, counting down.
TGCAGATGGCCAAGCTGCGCCATCTCAACGCCATCATTGGCCTGAAGACGGAAGAAGGGGCGGAGGACTTCTTTGCTACCCTGGAAAACGGCCTTCTGCCTGCCGACCAGAAAAAGGACAAGGAGAAGATGCCCGGCATGGGGGAGGAAGGTCCCATTGACCGGCTCTATCTGACAGTCCCGGCCGGGGAAGATCCGGCTCTGGCCCATACGCTGGCAGACCTGGCCCGCTTCCACTTTGAAACCGAAGTCTGCACCGGTCTGGGCCAGGCCATCCAGCAAGCCCGGGCCGCCGGCGGGCGGGGCGTTGTAATCTGCGGCAGCGAGGCGCTGGCCCTGGAAGCCGAACATCTGCTGGAAAACTAAGGTCGTCGACACCCTTCTCTAAAATCAGTAAGGCATATCCCGTACACTAGATGCATAGTGTACGGGATTTTTTGATGTAAGGAGTGGAAGATTGATGGCAAATGTAAGGTTCAGCATGGCAGGGGATACGCTGTATGCCTATTTGACCGGGGAGATTGATCACGATGCGGCCCAGTCCCTGCGGCTGGAAATTGACGATGCCCTGGTCTGTCATCTGCCCCATACCCTGGTGCTGGACTTCAGCGGCGTAGGTTTTATGGACTCGTCGGGGGTGGGGCTGATTCTGGGCCGCCAGCGGCGGGTCAAGGCGCTGGGCGGCCGGATCCAGGTCCAGCATGCGCCCCGCCAGCTGCGCCGGGTTTTGGACCTGGCGCAGATCCCCTGCGGCGATCCCACACAGACTGCGGTTGGCAGTGAAGGAGGCAATCAGTCATGAAAGCAGAAAACAGCACACGGATTCAATTTGATTCCCTCAGCGTCAATGAGGCTTACGCCCGGGGGGTGGTAGCAGCTTTTTTGGCCCGCTATGATCCCACGGTGCCCCAGCTGGCGGATATTAAGACGGCGGTTTCCGAGGCGGTTACCAACTGCATTGTCCATGCCTACCCGGACCGGGTGGGGCAGATTGTGCTGACGGTGGCGGTCTATCCGGACCGGCGGGTCAGGATTACGGTGACAGACCGGGGCATTGGGATCCCTGACGTGGCACAGGCTATGGAGCCGCTGTTCACAACCGGTGACCCGGAGGAACGCTCCGGTCTGGGCTTTGCGGTGATGCAGAGCTTTATGGATCAGGTAAAGGTTACCTCCCATCCGGCCCGCGGCACCAAAGTGGTGATGGTCAAACAGCTGGCCGCCAAAACATCCGATACATAACAAACAAAGAGAGGCGGAAAATCTATGGTATCGGACAAAACCCGGCGGAGCGTTTTCATTGAGAAAAATCTGGGACTGGTGCACAGTTGTGCCGGCCGTTTCCGGGGAAGAGGCATTGAATACGATGACCTCTACAGCGCAGGGTGCATGGGGCTGGTAAAAGCCTGCGACGGCTTCGATGAAACCCGGGGCGTGTGTTTTTCCACTTATGCAGTGCCGGTTATCTTGGGAGAAATCAAAAAGCTGTTCCGGGACGGAGGCACCGTCAAGGTCAGCCGTTCCATCAAAGAGCTGGGGCTGCGGATCAACGCTGCACGGGAAAGGCACATGAAACTGTATGGCGCTGAAATGACCGTTGGACAGCTGGCGGAAGAATTGGGGGAAACCCCGGAAGCTGTAGCCCTGGCGATACGGGCATCCATGCCGGCTATGAGCCTCACCCCTGAGACAGATGACGGGGATGACCGTCAGATGGATATTCCGGTGGCCTCTCCGGAGGAGGAATTGTCCGATAAAATCAGCCTTGAGGAAGTCCTGGACAGCCTCTCGGAGCAGGACCGAACCCTGATCCGGTTGCGCTTTTATGGAAATCGCACCCAGAGCGATACAGCAAAACTGCTGCATACCACCCAGGTTCAGGTTTCCCGGCGGGAGAGAAAGATCCTTCAACTGATGCGAATGAAACTTTTGGAAGGATAATGCAAAAAGATCTTGCATTCATTGAAAAATTATGGTAAAATTAACGTCACAGCAGGCTTTAAGGAAAGCTGGATCGAAAATTGTAAAAAATATGCAAAAATCCCTTGACAAAAGCCCGAAGCTGTAGTACTATATGTGAGCGCTCCGACGAGCGCCCGCAACTGAAAAGAGCGAGCGAAAAACACTTCAAAAAAGTGCTTGACAAGCTCCAAAAGACGTGGTAGAATAAATAAGTCGCCGGTCGAAAGGCCGAGGCTCGCAGGACCTTGAAAATTGAACAATATCGAATACTTGAACGGAACCTTTAAAGTGTTGGA
>CAJFNF010000053.1 GCA_904394215.1 uncultured Faecalibacterium sp. | reverse complement strand
TTTAGGCCTTTGTCCGCTGCGACTTCCTCTTTTGAGTCCAGAGGCTAGCCTCTGGGCGTTGCGGGTGGGTAGGGAGTCCAGAGGGGGGTAGGGAGGGGGAGTCGCAACACCCTCCCTCCCCCTCTGGGCCAGCGCAGCGTCCAGACGGGCCCTGCGGCCCGGACAGCGTTATAGGCAAAGCTGTCCCTCTCCAGCATGTCAAAAGTACGTCAAATTTCCGTCAATATTTAAAACATAAATAGAAAAACCAATCTCCCTTTGCACGATGAAAAGCAAGCCTCCCGGCCCGGGATGGTTTCGATGATCAATCAAAAGGCAAAGGCTGCTTTTGGCTGATTTTTTCAAAATACATTTGCCTGAATCAGGAGCAAATTTCGCCCCTGTTTGGACGGGCATTTTCCACAAAAAACGCGCCCTTGCGGCATAAAATTCACCCTCGCTGTACATTTTGACAAAATCATCTTGACCTTTCAGGGCAGAATAGATAATATTAGGTTGGAATACAGTGTGTCTCCGGCATTCCGGCATCAGCGCTCACTTTTCGCGGGCGCATCCAATCCAGGGGACGAACAGTGCAAATGGAAGGACGATCTATGACAAACGCAGAAAAACTTGCCCTGCAAAAACACGCCTGCCATATTCGCATCGGCGTGATTGAGAGCACCCACAGCGCCAAATGCGGCCATCCCGGTGGCAGCCTGTCCATCGCAGAGGTGCTGTCCTTTTTGTACTTCCGGGAAATGCGGGTGGATCCCGCCAACCCGGCCTGGCCCAATCGGGACCGTCTGGTCCTGTCCAAGGGCCACGCAGCACCTGCCCTCTATGCGACTCTGGCCGAGCGCGGCTTTTTCCCCGTTGAGGAGCTGAAAACCCTCCGTCACATGGGCAGCCGCCTCCAGGGTCATCCCAATATGAACACCGTCCCCGGCGTCGATATGTCCACCGGCAGCCTGGGCCAGGGCATCTCTGCCGCCTGCGGCATGGCCCTGGGCGCCAAGGTCAAGGGCCTGGACGACGTGCGGGTCTATGCCATCGTGGGCGACGGCGAAATCGAGGAAGGCCAGTGCTGGGAGGCTTTCATGTTTGCTTCCCACTACAAGCTGGATAACCTGTGCGTCTTCCTGGACCTGAACCACCTGCAGATTGACGGCCGCATCGAGAACGTCATGAACAGCGCTCCCCAGGACAAGAAGCTGGAGGCTTTCGGCTTCAACGTCCTGACCATCGACGGCCACGACCTGGATCAGATTGAGGCTGCCGTCGAGGCATTCCATGCTGAAAAGGGCCGTCCCACTTTCATCATCCTCAACACCACCAAGGGCAAGGGTGTCTCCTATATGGAAGACAACGCCGACTGGCACGGCAAGGCCCCCGGTGACGCCGATTATGCCACCGCTATGGACGAGCTGAAGGCCGCCCTGGCCCAGCTGGAAAAGGAGGAGGGCTAACATGGCAGAAGGAAAGAATATCGCAACCCGTGACAGCTACGGCGCCACCCTCCGGGAACTGGCTGCCGAGCATCCCGACCTGGTGGTGCTGGACGCCGACCTGTCGGCTGCCACCCGCACCTCCATGTTCCAGGCTGTGGCCCCCGAGCGCTTCTTTGACTGCGGCATCGCCGAGGCCAACATGATCGGTGTGGCCGCCGGCCTGTCCACCATGGGGCTGACCCCCTTCGTGTCCAGCTTCGCCATGTTTGCCGCCGCCCGTGCCTACGAGCAGATCCTGAACTCCATCGCCTATCCCCACCTGAACGTCAAGATCGGCGCCTCTCACGGCGGCATCTCGGTGGGCGAGGACGGTGCTTCCCACCAGTGCTGCGAGGACTTCGCCCTGATGCGCTCCCTGCCCGGCATGACCGTGATCTGCCCCTCCGATGACGTGGAGGCCCGGGCTGCTGTCCGCGCCGCCTACGAGATGAAGGGCCCGGTCTACCTGCGGTTTGGCCGTCTGGCTGTCCCCGTGTTCCATGACCCCGACCACTACACCTTCACCATCGGCAAGGGCGAAAAGCTCACCGAGGGCAACGACATTGCCATCATTGCCACCGGCCTGGAGGTCAACGAGGCCCGCATCGCTGCCGAGCATCTGGCCCAGCAGGGCATCGGCGCCCGCGTGCTGAACATCCACACCATCAAGCCTCTGGATGAGGACCTGATCCTGGATGCCGCCCGGGACTGCCGCATGGTCATCACCTGCGAGGAGCACAGCGTCATCGGCGGCCTGGGCGAGGCTGTCTGCTCGCTGCTCAGCGAAAAGATGCCGGTTCCCGTCCGCCGCATCGGCGTCCAGGACCAGTTCGCCTGCTCCGGCCCCGCATGGGACCTGATCCACGCCTTCGGCCTGGATGCAGCCACCATCGAAAAGACCGCCCACGAGATGCTGGGCTACTGAGTTTCGGTTCAAACATCACAGAGAGCCGCTGCTTTGGCAGCGGCTCTTTTTTTGGCTGGGCGGCACAAAAAAGCGGCGCACCCGGGGGTTCGGGTGCGCCGCAAAGGGGTTTTTGTTGGGTTTTCTTACGTTGGGGTTTCGGGGTTTTGGTTCTCTATCTTTTATACATCCAGCAGGGCCAGGACGCCGGCCTTGGGGCGGGAGCCCACAGACTGGTTCACCAGTTTGCCGTCCTTGAACACCAGCAGGGTGGGGATGCTCATGACGCCGAACTGGGCAGCCAGCTCAGGCTGCTCATCCACGTTCACCTTGCCCACCTTCACGTCGGTGCGCTCTTCTGCCACCTGGTCCACAACGGGGGACAGCATGCGGCAGGGGCCGCACCAGGTCGCCCAGAAATCCAGCAGGACAGGCTTGCTGCTCTGCAGCACTTCGCTTGCAAAATTATCTTTGGTAATGGTAACAACAGACATTTCTTCTACCTCCCATGTAGCCGGTGCGCTTCGCCCGGCGGCTTTGTTCTTTCTGGGCATAGTATAGCCGAATCATAGTCCGTTTTTCCGTAACTGTGTCACTGAACCGCCCGCAGCATAAAAAACAAGCGCCCCGGCGTCAAACAGACACAAGGCGCATTTCTTGTTTATACAACGATATACAAAGTTATTTATAGCACACATGTACACACAAGTCAAGACAAAACGCGATTTTTTCTCACTTTTTGGCATGGCGCACAAAATCGTGGGTTGATTTTTGCAGTTTTTTGCTGTAAACTTGTAATCAGTAAACTAGCGGGTTTTACGCCTGATCCGCTATTTGAAATGTCCGGCGGACCAATTGGCTGTTCACCGGTGCCCCAGGCAGGCAGCAGAGAGGAAGACCTTTATGCCCCGTTCCAAATTTGGTGATATTTACCGCGATTTAAAGACCAGAATTGAAGATGGCGAATACCCTTACCAGTCCCTGGTTCCCTCCGAAAATACCCTCGTCTCTGTGTACGGATGCTCACGCAACACCGTCCGCCGGGCTCTGGCGGGGCTGATCGAGGCCGGCTACGTCCAGCCCATTCAGGGCAAGGGCGTCCGGGTCCTGTACCGTCCTGCCACCAAATCCCCCTTTACCCTGGGCCGCATGGAGAGTTTTCACGAGACTGCGATGCGCTGCCGCACCCATTATGAAACCCGGGTGGTCCACTTTTCCATGACCCAGACCGACAGCGCCCTGGCTGCCGCCAGCGGTTTCCCGCCCCAAGCGGACGTGTACCATGTGGAGCGGGTGCGGATTGTGGAGGGCCGGGCCCTGATCCTGGATGTCAGCTATTTCCTCCGGTCGGTGGTCACCACCCTCACCCCCGAAGCCGCTGCAGATTCCATCTATGCCTATCTGGAGCGGGAGCTGGGGATTCAGATCATGACCAGCAAGCGGACCATCACGGTGGAGCGGGCTACGGCCGATGACCGCCTCTACCTGGATATGGGCAGTTTCGACTGCCTGGCGGTGGTGTCCAACCAGGCCTTTGACTCCAACGGCATCCTGTTCGAGTACACCGTCTCCCACTATCACCCTGAATACTTCCGGTTTCAGGATACGGCCAGCCGCCGCACCAAGAAAACCGATTGAATTTTGTCCTTTTGATCCATGCAAAGGAGCCGCAGCAGCCCCAGGGCTGCCCGGCTCTTTTTGGTTTTTGGGGCAGGGTGGGGCAGATGCATTGCTTTCTACCCATTTATGCGGTATACTGAACACAATGGAATGGTGTACCGTTGTCCCCATACAGATTAAAGGAGGTCTTTGCCTTATGACCAACGAAACACTGGAAACCCTGAAAACCCGGCGCAGCTGCCGCGCCTACAAGCCGGAACAGATCTCGGAAGAGGAGCTGGCCGCCGTGCTGGAAGCCGGCACCTACGCCCCCACCGCCATGGGCCTGCAGAGCCCCAAGATCGTGGTGATCCAGGACCCCGAGACCCGGGCCCTGCTGTCCCGGATGAACGCCGCCGTCATGGGCCGGGAAGGTGCCGACCCCATGTACGGCGCCCCCACCTATCTGCTGGTGCTGGCTGACGCCCACCGGCCCACCGCCCAGCAGGACGGCAGCCTGGTGATGGGCAACCTGATGAACGCTGCCGCCAGCATCGGCCTGGGCAGCTGCTGGATCAACCGTGCCCGGGAGATGTTTGACAGCGACGAGGGCAAGGCCCTGCTGGCCAAATGGGGCATCGACGGGGACTGGCAGGGGGTTGGCTTCTGCATCCTGGGCTACCCCGCCGCTGATCCCAAGCCCGCCGCACCCCGGAAGGCAGACTACATCGTCCGGGTCTGATGGAAGCCGTTTCCCAGAGCCGCCCCCCTCTGGTCCCCGCCGACGGGGCCGGGCTGGACCGGCTGGAAGGCCCTGAGGCTGCCGCCCGCCTCTACGCCCTGGCCCAGAACCAGGAGCCGGGAGCGGGGCTGTGGCTCCGGGGGGCCGATCTCTCCGGCGAGGATCTGGAGGGGCTGGACCTGTCCCGCTGCCTGCTGGAAGGCTGCCGTTTCACCGGCGCCGGGCTGCGGCATCTTTCCCTGGCCGACTGCATCCTGAACCGGTGCGACCTGTCGGGGGCCCAGGCCTACGACGGAAGCCTGCTGCGGTGCCGCTGGCAGGGCACCAAGGCCCTGGGCTGCAGCCTGGCCGGCGTCCGGGCCCGGGACTGGGCCGCCGCCGACTGCCGCCTGGACGCCCTCCGGCTGGACGACGCCGGGCTGGAGCGGGTCTGCCTGGCCCGGTGCACCCTGGCCGGGGCCAATCTTTCCGGCCTCCGCTGGAAGCAGCTGACCCTCTCGGAAGTGGATCTGTCGGGGGCCAACATCACCGGCTGTGCCCTGCGGGGGCTGGACCTCCGGTCCTGCCGGCTGGAAGGCCTCACCGCCGGGCCCGCCCTGCGGGAGCTGCGTGGGGCCATCGTGGACCCCATCCAGGCCGCCGAACTGGCCCGGCTGCTGGGCCTCGACATCCGATGAATCCAAAACCAACCCTGAAAGGAACGCTATGAAGCCCGATTACAAGCTGGTCGCCAAGGCCAAATATGTGCATTTGACCGCAGACCTCGCCGCACAGCTGTGGCAGGAATGCTACAAAAAATACTATCCCCCCAAACAGCTGAACGCCCTGATCGACATCCTGCAGAGCGCCGACGCCATCGAGGAGGACATCGACAGCGACGTCAACTACTTCATCGTCCAGATGGGGGGCAAACCCATCGGCTACTTTGCCTGGAAGATGGAGAACACCGCGCTCCATCTGCTCCACGTCTACCTGCTGCCCGAATGGCGGGGCAAAGCCCTGGGCCGGGACATCCTCAGCGCCTGCGAGCGCCTGGCCCGCAGCGACGGCAAAGGCCGGGTCTGGGCCGAGGTCCACACCAAGGCCCTGCCGGTGCTGGCCTTCTTCAAGGAACGGGGCTACCGCCCCGGCGCCCCGGTGCAGAAGGATGTGAACGGCATCCTGATGGACCTGACCCCTCTTGAAAAATTTCTTTGATTCCACCGCATTTCTGCTATTGAATGATTGCAATTCCGTTCTGGATGCGCTACACTTGCACCAGGCCGGATCAGGCAGTCAGCGAGGTCAAAAACATGGGTAAAGATCATCCAACCGGCAAATCCGGCCTGTATCAGGCCATCCTCAAGCTGAAAACCCCCGAGCAGTGCTACCGCTTCTTCCAGGATGTGTGCAGCTACTCGGAACTGAGTGCGATGGAACAGCGCTACGACATCGCCGAAATGCTTGTGGACAAGCGCATTTATACCGATATCAAAGAAAAGACAGGCGCGTCCAGTGCCATCATCAGCCGGGTGAACCGGGTGCTGGCCAACGACAGCAGCGTGCTGCGCCAGTTTGTGGAAGACGGCCGCGGCGACGCCCCTGATTCTCAATCCTAATCAAAACGGAGGTAACACCAATGAGCAAAGCAGTTGTTTTTTTCGCAGAGGGCACTGAAGAGTGTGAAGCCCTGCTGGTGGTGGACCTGCTGCGCCGGGGCAAGGTAGAGGTCATCGTGGCTTCTGCCTCCGGCAGCCTGACCGTCACCGGCAGCCACAAGATCCCTGTCACCACCGACGCCCTGGCTGAGGACGTGGACTACAGCGATGTAGACCTGGTGGTCCTGCCCGGCGGCATCCCCGGCACCCCCAACCTGGCTGCCTGCAAGGCCGTCACCGACACCGTCAAGTCCTTTGCCGCTGCCGGCAAGAAGGTGGCTGCCATCTGCGCCGCTCCCAGCATCCTGGCCCAGCTGGGCCTGCTGGAGGGCAAGAAGGCCACCGCTCACGCCTCCTTCCAGGATCAGCTGGCCGGCGCCACTGTGCTGGACCAGGAAGTTGTGGTGGATGGCAACATCACCACCAGCTACGGCCTGGGCGGCGCCATCCCCTTCGGCCTAGAGCTGGTGCGCCAGCTGGCCGGCCCCGATGAGGCAGCCCGGGTCCAGAAGGCCATCGCCTACAAGCACAGCCTGCTGTACAAGACCCACCGCTGATCCAATCCCAACCCGTCAAGGCAGACCCCCAAAAGGGGCCTGCCTTTTTTGCTGCCCTCCTTTTTATAAAAGAAAAGAGTCTGGGGCCCCGCCGCATAATTCCCTCTTTCTTACAAATACTATCCAGCAGAAACCCAACCAACAGGAAAGAGAGGGAACCAATATGAAAGCAACAGGCATTGTCCGCCGCATTGACGAGCTGGGCCGGGTGGTAATCCCCAAGGAGATCCGCCGCACCCAGCGGATCCGCCGGGGCGACCCCCTGGAGATCTTCACCACCGGCGACGGGGAAGTGATCTTCAAGAAATATTCCCCCATCGGGGAGCTCCACAGCACCGCCAGCCAGTATACCGACGTGCTGAACAAGAGCTTTGCCATGACCGCCTTTGTCACCGATCGGGACCACATCATCGCCATCAGCGGCCCCGGCAAGCGGGAGATCGCCGACCGGTCCATCAGCCAGCCCCTGGAAAAGCTGATGGAAAGCCGCCGGCCCTATCTCAGCGAAGGCATCCCCGAGCAGGCCCTGCTGCCCTGTGAGGGGGCAGACCGGTCCATCCTCTGCGCCTGGCCCATCGTGGCCGCCGGGGACGTCACCGGGTCGGTGGGGCTGCTCACCGACGACCGCACCGAAAAACCCGACGCCGCCCACCAGAAGGCGGTGTCGGTGGCCGCCGCCTTCCTGGCAAAACAGATGGAGGAGTGAGCCCATCGCCCCTTTGGCTGTATGCCCATACCGGGTATGCAGCCTTTTTTTGACCGAGTTTATGACAGAATTGAAAACTTTTTTCCCACCCCCCTTGACACCGGGCCAGATTTGCATATAATAAACTTAGCACTCAGAGATAAAGAGTGCTAAACAATCCCATGGCAATGGATGAGCGCAAGCAGCGTGTGCTGCGGGCAATCGTGTCCCTCTACAGCGTCGAGGGCGAACCAGTGGGCAGCAGCGTCCTTGCCAACTACTTTGATATGGCAGTGTCCAGCGCGACACTGCGCAACGAGATGGCGGCTCTGACCCGTCTGGGCCTGCTGGAGCAGCCCCACACCAGCGCCGGGCGGGTGCCCAGCGCCAAGGGCTACCGGTACTACCTGGACCACCTGCTGGACAACAGCCAGCCCCTGGACCGGGTGACCCGGGCCCGGGTGGACAGCGTGTTCGCCAGCCTGGACCACGAGCCCGACCGGCTGGCCCAGGGCGCCGTCAAGGCCCTGGCCCAGATGAGCGGCTTCACCGCAGCCATCAGCACCCCCTGTGCCGATGACCTGTGCATCGCCCACTTTGAGGTGGTGCAGGTGGGCCGCAGCGCCGCCGCCGTCCTGGCGGTGACCTCCGCCGGCTACGTCCGGACCCGGGTGGCCCGGGTGCGGGACGGTTTGACCCGGGAGAAGGCCGCGGAACTGGCCGCCCTGCTGAACCACAATCTCACCTTTGTGGCAGCGGTGGACCTGAACCGCCGGATGCTGGCTGACCTGTGCAGCCAGATCAGCCCTTCCCTGGTGCCGGTGATCAGCGCCGCAGCAGCCATCCTGCAGGAATCCGCCACCCCCAGGGTTTACCTGGGCGGCGAGCCCTTCCTGCTGAACTGGCCCCAGCTGGAGGGCAAGGTCCAACAGATCCTGACCCTCCTGAACGACGAGAACCTGGCGGCCCGCATCATTGCGGCCCCCGCCGACAGCACCAGCGTTCTGCTGGGGGAGGATATGGACCCCCAGATCCCCGGGCTGTCGGTGGTCAGCTGCCGGTACCTTGTGGGCGGCGGGCTGTTCGGGTCGGTGGCCCTGATCGGGCCCACCCGGATGCCCTTCAGCAAGGTAATCCCCCTGCTGGAAGCCTTTGCCGACGAGCTGGGCGAAGGGATGGCCGGCAAACGAAAAGATACACCCCAGGCCGCCGTACTACGGCCCGGCCGTAAACCATAAGGAGGCGCGCCATGAGCGAAGAAACCAAGAAGGCCCCTGAGGCCGAGACCCCTGCTCCCGAGCAGGAGGCCCAGCAGCCCGCAGGGCAGCAGGAGACAGCCCCGGAAGCCGCCGCTCCTGCCCCGGAGGAGACCGCCTCTGAGGCCGGCAGCTCCAAAGAGGAACCCAAAAAGAAAGACGGCTGGTTCAACAAAAAGAACCGGGACGCCGAGGCCCTGAAGGCCAAGGCCGAAGCCGCCGAAAAGGCCGCAGCCCAGGCCAAGGACCAGCTGCTGCGGGTTGCCGCCGAGTACGACAACTACCGCAAGCGGTCCACCCGGGAAGCGGACCAGAAATTCAACGACGGCATCTCCTACGCCGTCAACCAGATCATCCCGATCCTGGACACCCTGGAAATGGCCGCCAACGCCCCTTGTTCCGATGAGAACTTCAAAAAGGGCGTGACCATGACCCTGGACAAAGCCGCCAAGGCTTTCCAGACCCTGCGGGTGGAGGAAATCGAGGTGCTGGGCAAGCCCTTTGACCCCAACCTGATGAACGCCGTTCAGCAGGTTCCCGCCCAGGAAGGGCAGGAGAGCGGCACGGTGGTCACCGTCTACCAGAAGGGCTACAAGCTGGGAGACAAGATTGTCCGCCACGCCACTGTGGTGGTGGCTGAATAGTCCGCCGACCCTCCCGCCTCAAAGCGGGAGTCAAAATAAGAAACATCCGTAAGCAAACATTGCGATCAAAATAAACAGAGCTTTGAGAGAGGAGCCATTTTTATGAGCAAGATTATTGGTATCGACCTTGGTACTACGAATAGCTGCGTCGCCGTGATGGAAGGCGGCGAGCCCGTTGTCATCCCCAACGCCGAAGGTGCCCGCACCACCCCGTCTGTGGTGGGCTTCACCAAGACCGGCGACCGTCTGGTGGGCCAGGTGGCAAAGCGCCAGGCCATCACCAACCCCGAGAACACCGTTTCGTCCATCAAGCGTAAGATGGGCACCAACGAAAAGGTGACCCTGGGCGGCAAGGAGTACACCCCCCAGCAGATCAGCGCCATGATCCTGCAGAAGCTGAAGGCTGATGCCGAGGCTTACCTGGGCGAGACCGTCACCGAGGCCGTCATCACCGTCCCTGCCTACTTCAACGACAGCCAGCGTCAGGCCACCAAGGATGCAGGCACCATCGCAGGCCTGAACGTCCGCCGTATCATCAACGAGCCCACCGCCGCATCTCTGGCCTACGGCATCGATAAGGAAGAGGACCAGAAGATCATGGTCTACGACCTGGGCGGCGGCACCTTTGATGTCTCCATCATCGAGATGGGCGACGGCGTCACCGAGGTCCTGTCCACCAACGGTGATACCCACCTGGGCGGCGATGACTTCGACCAGCGGATCATCAACTGGATGGCTGACGCCTTCCAGACCGAGAACGGCATCGACCTGCGCAAGGACAAGATGGCTGCCCAGCGTCTGAAGGAAGCCGCTGAGAAGGCCAAGATCGAGCTGTCCAGCGCTATGACCAGCCAGATCAACCTGCCCTTCATCACCGCTGACGCCACCGGCCCCAAGCACCTGGATATGACCCTGACCCGGGCAAAGTTCAACGAGCTTACCGCCGATCTGGTGGACCGCACCATGACCCCTGTCCGCAAGGCTCTGGCCGATGCCGGCCTGCGCGCTTCTGACCTGAAGAAGGTCCTGATGGTGGGTGGTTCTACCCGTATCCCCGCCGTCTACGACGCAGTCAAGAAGGAACTGAACTGCGAGCCTTTCAAGGGCATCAACCCCGATGAGTGCGTGGCTGTGGGTGCTGCCATCCAGGGCGGCGTCCTGCAGGGCGACGTCAAGGGCCTGCTGCTGCTGGATGTCACCCCGCTGAGCCTGGGCATTGAGACCCTGGGCGGCGTCTGCACCAAGATCATCGAGCGCAACACCACCATTCCTACCCACAAGAGCCAGGTCTTCTCCACCGCCGCTGATAACCAGCCCTCGGTTGAGGTCAACGTCCTGCAGGGCGAGCGTGAGTTCGCACGGGACAACAAGAGCCTGGGTGTGTTCCACCTGGACGGCATTGCTCCGGCTCCCCGCGGCGTGCCTCAGATTGAGGTCACCTTCGATATCGATGCCAACGGCATTGTGAAGGTCAGCGCAAAGGATCTGGGCACCGGCAAGGAGCAGAACATCACCATCACCGCTTCCACCAACATGTCCAAGGACGACATCGACAAGGCCGTCAAGGAGGCCGAGCAGTATGCCGCTGAGGACAAGAAGAAGCGCGAAGAGGTGGATATCCGCAACGGCGCCGACCAGATGGTGTTCCAGACCGAGAAGATGCTGAAAGAGAACGGCGACAAGCTGCCCGCCGACGTCAAGAGCGACGCCGAGGCCAAGCTGGCCGACCTGAAGAGCACCCTGCAGTCGGGCAGCATCGACGACATCAAGGCAAAGCAGGAGGCCCTGAGCCAGGTCTTCGAGCGGATGTACCAGTCCGCTGCCGCTGCACAGCAGGCCGCAGGCACCAACCCCGGCCCCGATGCAGGCAGCAGCAATGGCAGCAGCAACAAGCCCAACGATGACGGCGTTGTGGATGCCGACTTCAAGGAAGTCTAAAGATCAAAACGCACTGGCGGCCCGGCCAAACCGGCGGGCCGCACAGGCTGCATGAGGGCGCGGCCCCGGCCGCTGCCCATCCAAATGGCAAAGCCGCTCCGGTTTTCCCCGGGGCGGCATTTGCCGGTTTTAGAGCCAGCGCGGCTGGCAGGCGAGAGGTGAGTGGAAATGGCACAGGAGAAACGTGATTACTACGAGGTCCTGGGTGTGTCCAAGACAGCCACGGATGAGGAGATCAAAAAGGCCTACCGTAAGCTGGCGCTGAAATACCACCCGGACTATAACCCCGGCGACAAATCCGCTGAGGAAAAATTCAAGGAGATCAACGAGGCCCACGAGGTCCTGTCCGACCCGGAAAAGCGCAAGCGCTATGACCAGTTCGGCTTTGCAGGGGTTGACCCCAACTATGCAGCCAGCCAGGGCGCAGGCGCCGGCGGGTTTGGCGGCGGCTTCGGCGGCGTAGACCTGGGGGACATCTTTGGGGATATCTTCGGGGGCGGCTTTGGCGGGTTCGCCGGCGCCAGCGCCCGGTCCAACCCCAACGCCCCCCGCAAGGGCCAGGACATCCGGGTGCGGATCACCCTGAGCTTTGACGAGGCAGTCCACGGCTGCAAGAAGAACATCACCATCACCCGGCAGCAGACCTGTACCGAGTGCAATGGCACCGGCGCAGCCCCCGGCACCAGCCCCGAGGTCTGCCCCGACTGCAACGGCCGCGGCTACACCATCCAGCAGCAGCGGACTCCCTTTGGCGTCATGCAGAGCCAGCAGCCCTGCACCCGCTGCGGCGGTAAGGGCAAGCTGATCAAGACCCCCTGCAAGGTCTGCCATGGCAGCGGCCGTGTGGCCACCAAAAAGACCCTGGAGGTCACCATCCCCAAGGGCATCGACGACGATCAGAGCTTTGCACTCCGGGGCATGGGCGACGCCGGCTCCAACGGCGGCCCCTCCGGCGATGTGATTGTGATGGTCACCGTCCGGCCCGATGACCTGTTCCAGCGGGACGGCTACGATGTGTGGGTCACCATCCCCATCACCTTCAGCCAGGCTGTGCTGGGCGACAGCATCACCGTCCCCACCATCGACGGCAAGGTGGAATACACCCTGCCCGAGGGCACCCAGAGCGGCACCACCTTCCGCCTGCGGGGCAAGGGCATTCAGTATCTGAACGGCCGCGGCCGGGGCGATATGTACGTCAAGTGCGACGTGGAGATCCCCAAGAAGCTGAACAAGACCCAGCGGGACGCCCTGAAGAAGTTCGAGGGCACCCTGAAAGAGGAAAACTACGAAAAACGGAAAGGCTTTTTTCGCAAGCTGAAGGACATCCTCAACAATAACAAGTAACTCCCATCACAAAGCCCCCGAAAGGCGTCTGCTTTTCGGGGGCTTTTGCTGTCCTTGGATCACCAAAAAGGGCGGCGGCCCGCCCCGGAGGGAAGGCCGCCGCCCGGCGGCTGCGAAAGATTACGAGAATACAATCAGAGCGTTGGGGATCAGCCAGATCACGCTCATGCAGGATCCCACCACCGAGACGGCGCAGGCCACATCGTACAGCATGTTGATGGCGTTGGTCTCCATGTGGGCGGTCAGGGCATCCAGGCCGGTTTCCATCCAGGTGTCCGGGTTGGCCTTGCGGTAATCACGGACGGCGGTAATGCCCTTGTACCAGCCGTAGAAGGGCAGGAACCAGGCGCAGACAGCCTGCAGGGCCGTTGCTCCGCCGGTGGTATAGGTCATTTCTTCCTGTTCCATCACAGTATAGACGGCCGGCATATGCATCGTCATTTCCATAGTAACACTCCTTTTTGTCTTAATCTTTTTAAACCAGGGGCCTTTCCCCCCGGATCTTCCGGATTCAAAACAGCCCTTTCCGCAGTCAGCCGTTTCAAGCGTATAAAAAGGGCGGCAGCCCCACCCCGAAGAGAGGACTGCCGCCTATGGAAGTCTTTGGTGGAGTGATCAGGCGGTGATCAGTGCGATGGCGGTAATGGGCCAGACAGTGGTCATGCCCATCAGAGCGACGCAGCTCTGGATCAGGTTGCCCAGGCTGGAGGTAGCATAGTCGACGCCCTCGTCAATGGCCTTCTCGACGGTGGGGATCAGCTCGCCGCCCTTGTTGGCTGCGACCCAGTTGCGGGCGCCGGTAATGCCCCAGATGGTGCTGTAGACAGCGTAAACGCCGGCAATAACGGAGACAGCTGCGCTGGCAACGGTGATGACATCAGCAGCGGCGCCGCCGTTGGTGTAGGTCATCTCTTCTTCGGACATTACATTGTAACGATCGGGCATACGAATGGTCATTTCCATAATCATGCTCCTTTTCTTTGCAAAGATGAGGCTCATTGTGAACGGGTGCATTTCGGTGGTTCCGCCGGATGCACGCCCGGCCGGAATGCAGCCGTTTGCAACGTCAATTAGGTAAAGATCAGCAGCGGGATGCTGATGGGCCACAGGGCCACCACCGCAACAGACGCCACCAGATCACGGGTAAAGTAGGACACCGACTTGGACATATCAGCGGTCAGATCGTCCAGTGCCCTGCCCAAAATGGTGAAGACATTGCCGTCCGAATTGTCGTCCAGCCAGCTGTTGGCCTGCTGGATCCCCCACAGATAACTGGCACCCAGGACACAGACGCCTACGATGGTGGCTACGGTCCCAAGGACCTTTACGGTGCTGGCGGCCGCATTGACGGTGTCATCCACCACGTTGCCAACGCTGTCTGCCACGCTGCCGCCGTTCAAATACACCATCTCATCCTGTGCAATCGGGGCAAAGTGCTCGGGGTAACGGATTGCATGTTCCATAGGTCAAATCTCCTTTGCTGATACTGGGCATAACCGGCTGCACCGGCCTGCAAAACAGATTCTCCCACGCCTTTTGGGTTCAGTTACATTGTACCACATTGTGAGAGAACGCTCAATAGTTTCCAGAAGAAAAGTGTGAAATTTATGCGCTTTATACAACCTTATTTGACAAACTTTGTGAAAGGCGGCTTCTGGGCGGGCAGCTTTCAGCCCTCGATGCCTGCCCGGTAGAGGTAGGGGTCGCTCTTGAAGCTGTCAAAGCTGTACAGCACCAGGATCTGGTCGTAGTCGTTGTCGGCGATCAGGGCGTCCAGGCCGTAGTTGTAGTTCCGCAGGTCCACCACGTCGATGTCGGCATAGTTGGCCGTCAGGAAGGGGACAAAGGAGTTGGCATAGCTGTCCTTGATCACCAGGATCCGGCCCTGGCCGTCCCCCTCCACCCGGCTCAGGCCGTTGTTGCCGTGGAGAAAAGCCGCATACTTGTCGTAAACCTGCAGCTTGTCCAGGTCGTACAGGCCGGTGGTCTGGCCGGCCTCCGGCATCCCGGGGCCGGTGACGGTGTAGATGGTCAGGGGGTTGTCCAGGTCGTAGTAGGTGAGGGTGTCGGGCTGGGCGTTCCAGGTCCGGGCCCGGGAGTAGAAGGTGCCGTAGAAATTCTCCACCTCCACCGCCTGGTGGCTGGACAGGTCAAAGGGGGTCAGCCCCAGCAGGTCGCACAGCTGGCTGTAGGCGTACCAGGCCCCCAGGGTGGTCCAGTGGTGGTCGGTGCGGTAGTAGATATACTCGTCCTTGTGGCTGGCCAGGGTGTCCTCCACCGGTACAAAGGTGCCGCCGGCCTGCTCCACCGCCTGCTGGATCTGGCTCAGATAGGCGTTTTCGTCCAGCAGGGGGGCTGCTGCCGGCACCCGCTCGGGGTAGATCACCGAGGCGGCGGGCACCACCATGGCGTACACTTTGCCGGGGTAGCGAGAGGCCAGGGAGGCCACCGCCGCCATATTCCGGGGGAAGGTCTTTTCCTCGCTGGACACCAGGCCGAAGGTCCGGTTGAACATCTGGCCCTGGCTGCCCAGCAGCACCCCGCCGCTCTGGGTCTTCTGGAACAGGGCCGTCTCCACAAAGCTCTGGAGGCTGATCCATTTGTCCCGGCCGGGGATCTGGTCCTTGGTGTACTGGGTATAGCTGCTGAAGAAGCTGTTCAGGCCCTTGGCCGTCAGGATCTGGGCGGTGACGGCGGGGCGCTGGGTCAGGGTGGTGTTTTCCAGCTCGCTGATCTTCCGGTCAGGGGTCAGCCAGTCCAGCACAAAGACCCCCACGAAAAAGACGCTGAACAGGATCAGCACCGGGTAGTGGATCAAGCCGCCCCGTTTTTTCTTTTGTTCCATGGCGCAGCCTCCTTAGAAGTTGAAGTAGAGGAAGGGACTGTTGGTGCTGCCCACCACATAGGCGGTGGAGACCACCAGCAGCACCCCCACCGTCAGTACCCGGGTCCAGTTCCGGCGTTTCAGCAGGTCCCACACCTTGCCGATGAGGGGGGTGCAGCAGATGGCAGACACCGCCAGCAGGACCCCGTAGTTCCGCAGGAAGTAGACCGGGGACACGCCCCCCGAGGGGACAAACAGCTTCTGGAACAGCAGGCCGAACTGGACCCCGGGATCGTTGCCCACAAACATGGCCCAGCCCACCACCACAAAGAACAGGGTGTAGATGTGGGGCCAGATTTTGCCTTTTTCCAGGTATTTCAGCAGGAACAGCTTTTCCACCGCCAGCAGCACAAAGTAGTACAGGCCCCAGCAGATGAAGTTCCAGTCGGCGCCGTGCCAGACGCCGGTCAGCAGTTCCACGATGAACAGGTTGAAGATCTGGCGTTTCAAGCCCTTGCGGTTGCCTCCCAGGGGGATATAGACGTACTCCCGGAACCAGCCCGACAGGGTCATGTGCCAGCGGCGCCAGAACTCGGTGATCGACCCCGAAATATACGGGTAGTTGAAGTTCTGGGGGAACTCGAAGCCCATCATCTTGCCCATGCCGATGGCCATCATGGAGTAGCCCGAAAAGTCAAAGTAAAGCTGGAAGCTGTAGGCCAGCACCCCCAGCCACACCAGGGCGGTGGAGGCGTTGGACAGCCCCACAAAGGTGATGGAAGCGTCGTCTGCCACCCCGATGATATCGGTCCACAGGGCACCGATGGCGTCGGCCAGCAGCACCTTTTTGGCCAGGCCGAAGGTGAAGATGGTCACCCCCTCCTCGATCTGGGCCAGGGAATAGCGGTGCTTGTAGACATGGAGCTGGGCCGCCACATCCCGGTATTTCACGATGGGGCCGGCGATCAGCTGGGGGAACATCACCACATAGGCGCCGAAGTCGATGATGTTCTTTTCAGCGCCCACATTCCGCCGGTAGACGTCGATGGTGTAGGACAGGGTCTGGAAGGTGTAGAAGCTGATGCCCAGGGGCAGGACGCTGATCCCCTCGATGGGGGCAAAGCTTGTCCCCAGCAGGGCGTTGGCGCTTTCCAGCACGAAGTTTGCGTACTTGAAGTAGAACAGCATCCCCAGGCTGCCCACCAGGGCCGCCGCCAGCAGGACCTTCCGGGCGGCGGGGCGGGCGTCAAACCGGGCAATCCACAGGCCGCACAGGTAGTTGATGAGGATCAGCGCCAGCATCACCGGGAAAAACCGGACCTCGCCCCAGCAGTAAAACACCAGGCTGCAAATAAACAGGACGGTGTTCTTGGCTTTGGCGGGGGCGATATAGTAGGCCGCCAGGGTGAAGGGCAGAAAATGGAACAGGAAGATGATGGAACTGAATAGCAAAGCCGTCTCTCCTTCCAGCAGAGTGGGAGAAAGTCCGGATCAGACCATCCCCATGTCAAAGAAGAGCCGATGCCCCGGAGGGCATTGACTCTATGTTGCGTGCAGAAATATTACTGGGCGTAGGTGTTCATCACATCGTCCACAGCCTGGTTTATGTCACCGGAGGCCTCATTGGAGGCGATGACCATCACCACCAGGTTGTCCCGGCCCGAGATCACAGCGTTTTCCACGTTGGACTGGGCCTGGGCGAACTCGGCATAGTTGCCGTAGAAGGCCACCTGGTCCTCCTTGTAGGTTTCCAGCTGCTGGCAGATGGCCTCGGACTTGCCGTCGGCGGGCTGGATCACCAGCACCAGGCCGGCGTCGCCGTTGTCATTGCTCTTGACCCCCTTGTAGGAGACCACGTCGTCGGCAGCCAGGCCGAAATCGTACTCGATGTTCATGGCTGCAATCTCAAACTGGTTGGAAATGGGGTTGGCTTCCAGCAGCTGGGCCACGATGGCGTCCAGATCGGCGCTGCCGTTCTCACTGCCGGCCTTAACATCGCCGCTGACCGAGGCAGCAGAAGAAGCCGTCTCGGAAGAAGCGGCCTGGCTGGAAGACGAAGCACTGCCGCCGCAGCCTGCCAGCAGGCCGGCGCAGAGGATGACAGCAGTCAGCAAAACCATAAAATTGCGTTTCATCATAGGATTTCTTTTTCCTTCTCTCGATTCAATTGGGGGCACGTCCGGGGCGCACCCTCTGCCACAAGGTTTTTTGCAAACCACGTTTATCTTATCATATCAGGGCGCAAAAAGCAATCAAACCCAAAACTTTCACGCCCGGATTCCCGGGCTTTCAGCCCGCCGCTGCGATCTGTTTCAGCTGGGCGATATAGGCCTCGAACACAAGGCCGCTCTCGTTGATGCGGGCGGCGTTTTCGGGGCCCACATACCGCCAGTGCCAGGGCTCATAGGTGATCTCGGTGAGGGCCTCGGCCTCTTCCCCTTTGGGGTACCGGAGGATGAAGCCGTATTCCTCCGCGTGCTGGCACAGCCAGGTGAAGGCGTCGGTGTTCTCGAAGCCGGTGTCCAGGTCGGTGAAGTCGGGACAGTTCAGGTCGGCGGCCAGGCCGCAGTTGTGCTCGGAATAGCCCGGGGGGTTCACTACCCCTGCCGCCATCTCCTTGGCGGTGGCCTCGTCATAGCCCTGGTCCAGATACTGCTGGGTCTTGTTGTTGTACAGCTTGGTCTGGTAGTCCACGCTGCGGTAGCCGCTCTGCATCCAGATGGTGATGCCGTCGGCGGCGGCCGCCGCCTGCATCTTCAGGAAGGCGTCGGCGGCCTCGGTCTGGAGGGTTTTGTTGATGGCGGTGGACGAGCCGCACTCCTTGGTGTCAAAGGTATAGTCCTCAGGCATGGGGGTGTCGTGGTTCACCATCACCATCCGGGGGTCCTCCAGCATGGCGGAAGCCTGGGCGGCGGTGAGGCCCAGGGCGTTCTGGGGCTGGGCCTGGGAGGATGCAGCCTCCGAAGAAGCGCTGCCGGCCCCCAGGGAGGAGGCAGACGGGGTGCTGCCGGCCTGGGGCCGGGAGGCCGCCGAAGCGGCGGGGGCGGCGTGAAGCCGGGTCACCGCGAAGGAAATCCCCCCTGCCGCCAGGGCAAGGGCGCACAACAGGACGGTGAGACGCCGGATGGCGCGGCGGCGCCGGCGGCGGCGGATTTCCGTCCGGCTCAGCCGGCGGTGGACCGGACGGCGGGGCGGTTCATGGGGCATAGACTGCTGCATCACAAAGACCTCTCTCTTCTCAACCAAAAATCATATAGGGTATATTCACGCCGGGCCCCGGGCAGACTATCTGCCAAACAACGGAGCGAGGCGAAGATTCATGCATCTTTCCATTCAGGAATACGCCCGCCGGGTCAGCCGGGCGGGGCCCCCTTCTCCCATGGGGAAGGACTGCCTGTGGGCCTTCGGGGTGGGGGGCACCATCTGCCTGGTGGGGGAACTGTTCCGCCAGCGGTACCTGGCCGCCGGGGCCGACCCCCAGACGGCGGGGACCCTCACCAGCTGCACCCTGATCCTGCTGTCGGCCATCCTCACCACCCTGGGGTGGTATCAGAAGCTGGCCGCCCATGCGGGGGCCGGGAGCCTGGTGCCCATCACCGGCTTTGCCAACTCGGTGGTCAGCGCGGCCATCGAGTTCCAGTCCGAGGGCCGGATCACCGGCACCGGCGCCAAGATGTTCGTCATCGCCGGGCCGGTCATCGTCTATGGGATCCTGGCGTCGGCGGTGTACGGGTTTTTGATCTGGCTGGCGGGGCTCACATAGAGGATACGCCCGCCGGGCGGAAAAAATTGCAAAATCGGGGCGGAAGAAAAAAATTTTCCGCCCGATGGGAAATCACCGGAAAGGAGGGGGTGGTTCCATGGCCCTGCGGCATGGCGACACCCTGATTTTTCCCGCGCCGCCGGTCATCGCGGCCCACGCGGCGGTGGGAGGCAAAAAGGAAGGGGAAGGCCCCCTGGCGGCGGGGTTTGACCAGCTGAGCCGGGACAACTTCTTCGGCCAGAAAAGCTGGGAGGCCGCCGAAAAGGCCCTGCAGCTCCGGGCGGCCCGGCTCTGCCTGGAAAAGGCGGGGGCCGATGAGCGTTCGGTGAACCTGGCCCTGGCAGGGGACCTGCAGGCCCAGTGCACCGCCTCCAACTACACCATGCGGGAGCTGGACATCCCCTTTGCGGGGCTGTTCGGGGCCTGCAGCACCATGGCCGAGGCCCTGGGGCTGGGGGCCGCCTTCTGTGCCGGCGGGATGGCGGAGGGGGTGCTGGCCATGGCCTCCAGCCATTTCTGCGCCGCCGAGCGGGAGTTCCGCACCCCCCTGAATTACGGCGCCTTCCGGACCCCCACCTCCCAGTGGACCGCCACCGCTGCGGGCTGCTGCCTGCTGCGGCCGGCAGGGCCGGGGGTGCAAATCCGGGCCGTCACCCTGGGCCGGGTGGTGGACTACCGGGTCAGGGACATCACCAACATGGGGGCCGCCATGGCCCCCGCCGCTGCCGCCACCCTGCTGCGCTACCTGGCCGACACCTCCACCCGGCCCGGCAGCCTGGACTGCATCTATACCGGGGACCTGGGCCGGGTGGGCAGCCGGCTGCTGGACGAACTGCTGGAAGCAGAGGGGGTCACCGGCTATCATCACGAGGACTGCGGCTGCCTGCTCTATGGGGCAGACCCCCGGGTCCGCAGCGGCGGGTCGGGCCCCGGCTGCTGTGCCAGCGTCCTGTCGGCCCACATCCTGCCCCAAATGGAGGCGGGGAAGCTGGGGCGGGTGGTGTTCATTGCCACCGGGGCCCTGATGAGCCAGACCACCTTTTTGCAGAAGGAGACCATCCCGGCGGTGGCCCATCTGGTGGAGCTGGCCGCCCCCGCCCCGATCCAGGAGGAATAAAACCATGCAGTATCTCTGGGCTTTTCTGGTGGGGGGCGCCCTGTGCGTCATCGGCCAGATTCTGATCGACAAAACCAGCCTCACCCCCGCCCGGATCCTCACCGGCTACGTGGTGGCCGGGGTGATCCTGTCGGCCCTGGGGCTTTACGGCCCGTTGGCCGACTTTGCAGGCAGCGGCGCCACCGTCCCCCTGCTGGGCTTCGGCCACCTGCTGGCCCAGGGGGTCCGGCAGGCGGTGGAAGAACAGGGGCTGCTGGGGTGCCTCACCGGCGGGCTCCAGGCCGGGGCCGCCGGCATCGCCGCCAGCCTGCTGTGCGGGGTGGTGTTCTCTTTTTTGGGCAAAAGCCACGACCAAAACTGATCTGCCCGACCGTTTCCGCCCCTCTTTGCGCCTTTGGGATGGTATCCTGAGGCAAAAAGGGGGTACATAGGATGATCCTGATCCGTTTGGTTTTGTTTGGTTTGGCCGCCCTGCCCGGCCTGTTCTGGGCAGCCCGGGGGATGGCCGGGGCTTTTCTGGGCCTGGGGGCCGGCTTTGGCCCCGGGGCCCTTGTGGTGGTATGGGCCCTGGGCCTGGGCTGCGCCCTGGGGTGGCTCTACCTGCCTGCACCCGACCCCGGCCCCGACGGCCTGCTGGAGCCGGATACAACAAAAGCTCTCCTGCCTGTTACATGGCGGGGAGAGCTTTGCTCGTCAATCGTATCGAACCAGTCGTGAACGGCTTTAGTTGGCCTTGTTGGCGTGCTTGGCCAGACGGCTGATCTTCCGGGACGCGGTGTTCTTCTTCAGCACGCCCTTGGCGCGGGCCTTGTCGATCGCGGAAACAGCAGCCAGGACAGTTGCGTCCTTGTCAGCGGCTTTGGCATCGATGGCAGCGTTT